>CAZMUU010000112.1:0-10234 GCA_964569215.1 uncultured Cytophagia bacterium | reverse complement strand
GCATGGCGGTTTGAGGCGAATTGTTTTTTATTCGGTCATAGACCAACCGGGGGGTCAGCAATCGATCCGGATCAAGAATTGGAATATTCATCATGACATCAAAACCGCAGCGGCTGAATTTGCTCGAATCCTGTCCGATGCCTCTGGAACGGCCATAGTGGATTTCGAAGTTGATTCCACTGGAAAGATGGCGCTGCTGACGGTGGCTTTGCAGACGAATACTGAGTTCATGATAGAACTGTTGCACCGGATGTTTGAATTCTTTCATCTTTTCAAGGTTAAACAGGTTTCCTATCGCATTTTCGGCCGCGGGTGCATTCCGCAGAGCGCGTTTTTGTAAAAAGGCGGTATAGGAGAGATTGAGATATGAATTAAATTCCATACTGTTGACGAGCTGGACTTTCTTCCTTTTCTCTTTATAAATACCATAGTCTGCAGCAGCAGTGGGTAATATGGCGTTGCGCCGGTCGCTTTGCGGTGTTACACCTATTCCGTAAAATTTTCTGTCATCGTCATGTTCAAAGAGTCCGGATAAGGTACAATGCCAGGTATAAGGCTGTTTTTTGTACTGACAGGAGATATCCCCGGCGAGTTCATACTTTTCCGGCCCGGCAAGATTCCAGTTGAAGCTCATATCAACAAGCTGCAGGGGGATGAAAAAATCAGCCCCAATCCTTGGTCGGTAATCGGAGGTGATATCGACGACCGGATACCAGCTAAAGCTTTTATTTTCGCTTTCTATAAACGAATTGATACGGGCACTGATTTTCGGATCATTCATCAAGTGCATTCCAAAGGCTGTGGCGGTACGGACGCCATCGATAACCGCTCTGGGTAAAAACAATATGGCATCACCCACTGACTTGCCGGGTTTTGACAGCCGTTTCAGTCCGCGGACATATTTGTAGGCGCTGTCAGGTGCGTGCCGTTTGAAAGAAAAAGGAGCTCTCGTCAGACTATCATCAACTGCCGGGGATGGCAGCGCATTTTCTGCTGCCGGCAAATAGCCGGATGAGAGGAAAAGTGTTATCGAGAGATGTATTAAAATTTTGCGCCAGCGGCAAAATTTGTCTTTTTTCAGTATCATTTATCAGTAACTTGCTGTATACGCTTGTCCAGATCCATGGGAATAACGACGGTAAAGGTTGTGCCTTCGCCCTTAACACTGTCAACCACTATTTTGCCGCGGTGATCCCTGATGATTTGATAACAGATCGATAATCCAAGTCCGGTACCAACCCCTACGCCTTTGGTGGTAAATCCGGGATCAAATACTTTGTCCAGGTGTTCGGGTGCGATACCAACGCCATTGTCCCTGAAGGCAATATAAACGTAGCCGTCTTTCGTATAGGTTTGGATGGTGATTCGTCCGCTACCCTCGATTGCCTGTTTGGCATTAATCAGAAGGTTGAGAAATACCTGGTTTAACCGGCCTGGATAGCAGGCGATTTTGGGAATGTTGCCGAATTTTTTAACAATTTTGATATTGTGTTTAATCTCATGATGAATGAGAACGAGGGTGTCTTCTATGCCTTCATGGATATCCGCATCTTTGAGTTCGGCTTCATCGAGTCTGGCAAAGCTGCGCAGGCGCTTGACCATGTTGATAACCCGGTCGGTTCCGGTGTGAATCACGCGGTTGGCGTCCTGGATAATTTTTAAGGTGGCTACCAGTTGGCGGTCCTTGATAAATTCTTCTGTAAATTTTTCTTCCAAATGATTTCGCAGTTTGCTTACTGCGCGGATAAGGGTATTGTGCATGCTGTTGATAGCGCCGACAGGTGTATTGATTTCATGAGCAATTCCGGCAACCAGGTTTCCAAGGGATGCCATCTTTTCGCTCTGTACCAGCTGTGTCTGTGTGTCGCGAAGTTCGCGATTGGTCGCCTCTAAATCCCCGAGCACATTTTTGATTTCGGTTACGTCGTGAGCGATACCGATAATTTCAATAATATGACCGCTTTCATCCAAAATTTTTGTCGAATGTGATACGAACCAGCGCCAGCTGCCGTCCTTATGTTTGATGCGATATTCCAACTCGCGAATCTGGTCGCCGGCTTCGGCAGGGGAGAAGATGTCTTTTTCCAGGTCGTCGGGATGCATCAGCTCTTCAAACGTCTTGCCGATAAAACTCTGGGTGGAATACCCCGTATATTCTTCAAATTGAGGAGAGAGATAAGAGAAGGTGCCGTCCGGATTCATGGAGTAAATAATGTCGTGAGCATTTTCCACCAGAGAACGAAAGCGCTTTTCGCTTACCTGCAATGCGATTTCTGCATTTCTTCTGGTTATAGCGCCGGCGATCATTTCTGCAGCCGTTCTCAAGAGTCGAATATCCTCTTCTCCCCACTGACGTTCCTTGCGAATGTCATCAAAGCCGATATATCCGTACCACTCATTTTCGGTGAATATCGGCAGTATCAGCATGGATTTGGCTTGATGTGATGAAAGCATTTTTTGCTCACGTTCCGGGAAACTGCGCACCGGACCGGAAATGGCCTTGCCGGAAGAGAGCAGACGGTGCCAGCGGATAAAATCCGGTTTGTAGGAAAATCCGCTTAGATCCTTTTCGTCCGTATAGGGCTGAACGTCCTCGGCGTCAGCCATGGCGGCCAGCTTCATTTTGAGGCTCCGCTTACCGTCGTTGAAATTTTTATAGATATAGACACGGCTTACATCCGTCGAATCGAGCAAAGCCTGTAACGCATTTTCCAGCGCTATTCTGATGTCATCGTATTTTAACAATGCCTGAGAACAGGCAGCGAGTCCCTCTTCATAACGCAAGCGGGTAGAGAGCGTTTTTTCCGCCTCGATACGCTCGGTCATATCAAAAAACATCCATACACTACACAGTTTTTCATCCTGCTGTGTGTCCAGAACCGGCAGGGAGAAGATGGACAAATAACGGGGAACCGGTTTACATAAGCGCAGGGTGTGTTCATAAAAACTGTTTGCACTCTGCGCCCGCTTTTTGTTGCGGCCAAGGTCTTTTTCCAGTTCGTTAATCAGGGCAATAAAATGATTTGGACTCTCGAATTGCTCCTTGATATGGCCGATAAATTGACGAAACGGGTTCTGTAAAACTTTATCTCGATCCAGGTCAAAATATTCTTTGATCTGACGATTTAGTGCAGTCACGTTGCCGTTGAGGTCGACCATGACGATCAGGTTCAGGGTCGTATCCAGTATAGCTTGCAACTCATCTTTGCTCTGCGAAAGACGCCGCAACAGCTTTTCCATCTCTATATTTTTTTCTTCCAGCTTTTCCTGGACGGCAAGCATATCGACATTGGCCCGTCCAAGATTATAGGTGGATTTTTCAAGTTGTCTGGCTTTATCTTCGAGTTCTTTATTGGCCTTTTTTAACGATTCGGTTCTACGGTTTACCTTGGCTTCCAGAGATTGATAAGCAAGGATATTGTCGAGGGCCAGCCCCACCATTCTGGCAAACATTTCAAAACGGGCAATGTCCGAATCATCTCTCTCGTATCCCTTTTTATAGAGCTCACCCTGTATAATTCCAGTCAGATTTCCCTGAATAATAATCGGAGTGGCGACCAGAAATCCGGTACGGCTTTCGGTAGATGACCCTTTTTCTTGCGGCAGCTTTTCTTTGACGATTGTTTGGGGTTGTTCGATGATTTTTTTCAGATGAGGTAGATGTTTGAGCGGATCTCGGGAAAGAGCTTTAATATCGGATTCCATCGCCTCTACAGGCGCGGTTTTTAGATTCCAGGATTCAAGTCCGAGTCTGTTTTCCTCATAAACAAAACAGAAAGCCCGGTCGTATTCGAATTTATGGACGAGAATTTTCGGGACATATTGATAAAGGGTTTTGGTATCGTAAATACTGGTAAACTGGTTTGCAACTTCATTTAAGGTTAACAGCTGACGGTTTGAATATTTCAGACGTTCAGTACGCTCCTGAACCCGATTTTCCAGTTCTTCGGCATGCTGTTTCTGGACGGACAGCAGGTCTTTTTCTTTACTCGCAATCTGTTTTTTTAGCGAGCGCGATTCAATCGCATTTTCAAGTGTTACCTCGATTTCATTTATTTCGAACGGCTTTAGAATAAAATGATATGCTCCCCGTTTCATTGCCTCAACCGCCCTTGAAATTGAACCATGTGATGTCAGGATGATGACAGGTACATCTGCGTCGATGGTCTTGATTTTTCCGAGTACCTCCATACCATTCATACCGGGCATATTGAGATCGCAAAAGACGACATCGATATCACGATTTTTCAAGCGCTCTATTCCTTTTTCCCCTGTTTTTGCAGTGTGTACCACATAACCTTTTTGACGAAGTAAATTCGAAAATTTTGCTCTCAGCTTTTGTTCGTCATCTATATATAATACTCTTGTTTGGGCCATAACGTCTACCTGCACCTGAGGTGGTTTTTCTATTTTTTTCTTTTAACATAAGAGTTTCCACCTTTTTATTCAATGTTTTAATTTCGGCCGGTTTGGATAAAATATAGAATTCGATCATATACAGTCGAGAAAAATCCTTGTTTATTCGATCTTGTTTTATTACAATTTGCAAAAGGATAATTTTATGCTGGAAAAAATTGACCTCACTCAAAGCCTGTCCAAGGCCGATTATAAAAAGGTGATGCCGGCTCTTGAAATCAAGCTTGCCGACTTGCAACGCCAGGCCCGGAATAAAAAGATTCCGGTGGTTGTTGTTTTTCAGGGCTGGGACGCCGCCGGCAAGGGAACATTGATCAACCGGCTGATGCTGGCCCTGGATCCGCGCGGTTATCGCGTCTATCCGGTTAATCCCCCGACCAATACGGAAAAGCTCTATCCTTTTTTGTGGCGTTTTTGGAAAACCCTGCCTGTTAAAGGGCGCATCGCGATTTATGACCGGTCCTGGTATGGCCGTGTATTGGTTGAGCGGATCGATCAATTGACCAGCACTGTTATTTGGAAGCGCGCTTTTGAAGAGATTACCGAATTCGAACGACAGCTCTGCGATGACGGCCATGTTTTGGTAAAATTTTTCCTGCATATTTCCAAAAAAGAACAAAAAAAGCGTTTTAAAAAACTGGAAAAAAATTCTTCCACAGCCTGGAAAGTCACCAAAACGGACTGGAAACATCATAAAAAGTATAAAAAGTATGTTCGGGCCATAGAAGAGATGTTGGCTGAAACCGATACCGATTATGCCCCCTGGACGATTGTGGAGGCACATGACCGCCGCTTTGCAACCGTGAAGATTTTTCAAACCCTGATCAATCAACTCCAGCACCAGATCGAACAACGCAAAAAGAAATCCAATGTAACCCTGCCGCCGGCCAATAATAAGGTAAAGGTCATTGAATCCTCTTCTGCCTTGCATAACGTTGATCTTTCTCTGTCGCTGTCGAAAGATGAGTATAAAAAGAAACTGGATGTCTATCAGAACCGTATGGTCGAACTGGAACATGACATTTTCCTAAAGCGCATTCCGGTGGTTATTGTTTATGAGGGATGGGATGCCGCCGGAAAGGGTGGAAATATTAAACGCCTTGTCCGAACCCTCGACCCGAGGGGATTTACCGTAATTCCCATCGGTGCACCCAATGACGTTGAGAAAGCGCATCATTATCTCTGGCGATTTTGGATTGATATGCCCAAAGCCGGACATATCGCAATATTTGACCGATCATGGTATGGTCGCGTATTGGTTGAGCGGGTGGAGGGATATGCCCGCCCTGAAGAGTGGCAACGCGCTTTTCGGGAAATTAATGAAATGGAAAAACAGTGGTCGGATTTTGGTGTATTGCTGGTCAAATTTTGGTTGCAAATCGACAAGAAAGAACAGTTGGAACGATTTAAAGCCAGGGAAACAACCCCGCACAAGCGCTGGAAAATCACCAAAGACGACTGGCATAACCGCGAAAAATGGGATCAGTATCAGGAGGCGGTAGATGAAATGCTTTTGCGCACCAGTACAACCTATGCGTCCTGGACGATTGTTGAATCCAATTGCAAACGATATGCGCGCATTAAGGCTATTCATACCGTTATCGAGCAAATGGAACATAGACTGGATGATTTTTAGCCCGATCCGTGGGCGCTCGTTCACGGGATGATCAGGGATTCACAGTACCTATTATTTTTAACACTTAAAAAGGGTAAGAAACAGATGCGAAACATTCTTTTATTGATTTTATGCAGTTTTTTCGCCTGTCAGCAATCCTCTGAAGACATTGCCGTTTATATCAGTGGAAAAGGCGGATATCACACCTATCGCATACCGGCTCTGCTGGTGACACCGGGCGGTACCATACTTGCCTTTTGCGAAGGCCGCAAAAAAGACCAGGGGGATAGCGGCGATATCGACCTCCTGGTTAAGCGCTCCACCGATAACGGCTCTACCTGGAGCCCCTATCAGGTGATTTGGGATGACAGCGTCAATGTTTGCGGCAATCCCTGCCCGGTCATTGATCGCAACAGCGGTACCATCTGTCTATTGATGACCTGGAACCGCGGTGATGATCCGGAAAATGAAATTGTGAATGGAACCAGCGATGATACCCGGCGGGTTTTTATCAGTTACAGCCGGGATGACGGGTTGAGCTGGAGTAAACCCGGACAAATCACGGAAACGACAAAAAAGCCACAATGGAGCTGGTATGCCACCGGTCCCGGAAAGGGTATTCAACTGCGGCAGGGAGAGCATGCCGGACGTTTGCTTATACCCTGTGATCACAAGGTGACCACCGACAGCCTCGAGTACCGCTCTCATGTGATTTACTCTGATGACGGAGGAGAGACCTGGCATATCGGTGGCAGCACAGAAGATGGTTCCAATGAATGTCAGATGATCGAGCGTCAGGATGGTACGCTGTTTATGAGCATGCGGCGGGCACGAGGCGTTGTGCAGCTGTTTCGCCTTACCAGCATCAGTGCGAATTCCGGTTTGAGCTGGACGCCATCAACATTCGATTCACTTCTCATCGGACCGCGCTGCCAGGGGAGCATGATCAAGTACCGTGGTGTCGAACGAACATCAGATGAGCTGGTTTTACACAGCAATCCGGCGCACAGGAGCGAACGAATCAAGATGACCGTACGCTTGAGCGAAGACGATGGACGAACCTGGATCCGGAAAAAATGCTTATACGAAGGACCATCTGCTTATTCTTGTCTGGCAATGTTGCCGGATGGTCGCGTCGCCTGCCTCTATGAAAACGGCGATAGACATCCCTATGAACGGATCAGTCTGGCCCGTTTCAGACTGGATTCTATACAATAAATAATAGAACAGCTGTTACTAAAGATAAACTTTCTGGTTTTAATTGGGTACCGACATGTCTTGTTCCGATCAAGTTTTTTATCACCGTTCCGAACGCGGTATTATCCGGCATCGCAGTCAGATTTATGGCCGCAGCATTTTGGGGGCGCCCCTGGAAATTTATTTACCCCCTGACCAGGGTGCTTTTGATACGCTTGTCATCGCCGGGCACCATGGATCTGAAGCAGAAGGCACGGTATTGCTTTCAAGTATGCTGAGGACGCTCAAGCCGGCACATCTCAGATGCGGCGTGATAACAGCCATTAATCCCGACGGACTCTTTCGCGGTACCCGCTGTAATGCTGCCGGTGTGGATTTGAATCGAAATTTTCCCAGCAATGACTGGAGTCCGAATCCCGTCATGTACCGGTTCAATACGGAAGAGCCGCAGAATACGCGCCTCAGTCCGGGAAAACAGGCGGCTTCAGAGCCTGAAACAGCGGCTCTGCTCGACTTGATCGACCGTTCACGACCCAAGCGCATTCTCAGTATTCACGCGCCGCTTGCCTGTATCGACGATCCGCGGTTGTCGGATTATGGCCGGAGACTTGCTGATCAAACCCATCTTCCGGGTGTCGGTGACGTCGGTTATGCCACACCCGGTTCCTTTGGAACCTGGGCAAATGAAAACGGAATCCATCTTATTACCGTCGAATTGCCGGTTGCCTCACAACAGGCAATCCGCAATCGTTTCACCCCTGCTTTTTTGCAAATCCTGCAGGGATTGTTCACAGCGTGATTTCAGAGTGTGTTTCCCTCACAGATCCATATAACCTGCCGGGATCTTGAAGAGAAAATGAAACAATTCCCTTCGGTCTTGCGTCTAAAAGAAGGTTCGGTCTTTGTTTATCAATTGACCAAACATCAACTCCCGCCTGGTCCCGTTCCGGGCACATTTTTTTATATTCATAAAATCTGGAGGTCTTTGTGAGAAATAGAACTATCTGTAAGAGCCTGACTATTTTATTGGTTTTATTGCTCAATGTTGCCGTCTTTGCCGGTTTTGAAACCGGTGAAACCTATCACGGTTTCGAGCTCAAGGAAAAGAAATTCGTCAAAGAGGTCAACGCAAATTGTTTTCTCTTTGAGCACAGCAAGAGCGGGGCGCGGCTTTTAAAAATCGCGGCCGATGATCCCAACAAAACCTTTAGCATTGCTTTTAAAACCGTTCCCCGGTCCGATGCGGGAACACCCCACATCATGGAGCACAGCGTTCTCAATGGCTCGAAAAATTTTCCGGTTAAAAGTCCCTTTGATATATTGGCCAGGGGTTCACTCAATACCTTTCTTAACGCCATGACCGGAAGTGATATTACCATTTATCCCGTCGCCAGCATGAATAACAAGGATTACTTTAACCTTATGCATGTCTATCTCGATGCTGTTTTTAATCCGCTGATCTACGATGATCCACGGATTCTCAAACAGGAAGGGTGGCACTATGAGCTGACCGATAAGGACGCACCCGTCGTGTACAAGGGTGTTGTCTATAATGAGATGAAAGGTGCTTTTTCGAGCCCGACGCGTGAATTGGGATTTCAGTTGCAGAAGAATTTGTTTCCGGACAACGGCTATGGCTTGTCATCAGGAGGGTATCCGACGGCGATTCCAACACTTACCCAAGAAGCGTTTATCGATTTTCACAAAAAATATTATCACCCTTCAAACAGCTATATCTTTTTATATGGTGATGCCGATCTCGATAAAGAGCTTTCCTTTATCAACAGCGCTTATTTATCCAATTATGAAAAATCGGATGCCAAAGCGTTTATTCCCTTACAGGATTCTTTTGCGAAGATGAAAAAGGTAATGGCGTATTATCCGGCTGCAGAGGGAAGCGCGACCGAAGACCAGACCTACCTCTCTCTTGGTTATGTGTGTGGCAAAAATACCGATCAAAAATTGGTGTTCGCCCTCGATATTCTTAGCGATGTGTTGGTCAACCAGGAAGCGGCACCGGTTCGCAAGGCCTTGCAGGAAGCCGGTATCGGTAAAGAAGTCCGCGCATCTGTGGATCCGATGAAACAAAATGTTTTTGAGATCAGGGTGCAAAATGCCAACCCGGAAGAGAATGAAAAATTTCTCGCGATAGTGGAAACGACGTTAAAGCGGGTGGCCGATGAGGGTCTCGATATGGAAGCCGTAGAAGGCATCCTGAACCGGCTTGAATTCCGCAAACGCGAAGGCAATGATGCTCAAAAAGGCTTGACCTATAATTTTAATGTTCTCAATGGCTGGTTTTTCGCTGAAGATCCTTTTCTGAGTCTGGAATGGGAAAAACCGCTTGCGGCAATCAAGGCGGATATGCAGAAAGGTTATCTGGAAAAGGTAATCAAAAGTCATCTTCTCGACAATCCTCACGCCGTGTTGCTAACGCTGGAACCCAAACCCGGAATGGAAAAAGAGACCAATGCCCGTATTGCTGAAGAATTACAGGCGTATAAAGCGAGCCTCTCTGATCAGGAGATTGAAAATTTGATAGAGGAAACCCAATCTCTGATTGAATACCAAAAACGCGAAGATACAGCCGAAGCCCTGGCGACCATTCCGATGCTTGATCTTGAAGATATCGATCCCCGAACAGAGTGGTATAAAGTAACGGAAAAAAACATCGGTGATGTACCGCTGCTCCATTATGATACCTTTACCAATGATGTCGTCTATACCCGCCTTTATCTCGACGCAAAGGTTCTGCCGCAGGAGCTGGTTCCTTATGCGGCGCTTTTGTCCGAGGTTTTGTCGAGTTTGAATACGGAAACTTACAGCTATGGCGAACTCGACAAACAGTTAAATCTGCATACAGGCGGATTCAATACATTCTTGGGCAGCTATCTGCAGGAGCAGAATGATGAGCAACTGATGCCCATGTTCATCGTTCAGGCCAAAGCCATGAACAACAAGGTCGATCAGATGCTGCGGTTGACGGATGAAATTATTAATCACTCG
>CAZMUU010000111.1:1595-10275 GCA_964569215.1 uncultured Cytophagia bacterium | reverse complement strand
AATCAACACTGATTAAACCGCGCAAATCCGTCGTACGAAAGCCAAAGTATCCATCACTATTGACATGCATAATCTCTCCGGATGTATTTTTGACAATAAATTGGCCGAAAAGACTCTGAAAACAAACACAAATAAGCAACACCCATAACGATTTCATATTAACCTCCTTTAGTGTATTTATAATTTATCAGATTGGTTTCTAAAGTGAGCAACTTTCATACCATTCAAATATAGCCTCCAAGTTGCTTTAGTTATATATTTACAACAGCTTAAATAATTATCAATGCAAGAAATAGTTACAGTTTTATCTACATTGTCACTTAAATATGACAGATATACTATAGCGGATAGAATAACCGGACGCTTTGGGTTATACAAGATCAATGTTATATGATTAGATTGTGTAGAGCCGTTCGAGCTGATGACAACGTGCAGGGAGAGGTAACAGAACGGAAGAATATGAAAAAAATTCGTAATTCAACAAGTGCATAAATTAAGAGCGATGGCCTGGTTTATTGCCCAGTATATCCAAACACTCTTGCAACCCCTTTTTGAGTTCGATGAGCAACTTTTGACACTGTTTGTCGCTGAGAGACAGCTCCATTTGCGCCGCTTTACCGGATCGGAAGTGCTTTAATTTCTGCCGCGCCCCCTCTATGGTGTATTTCTCCTGATATAAAAGGCGCTTGATGAGGAATACCGTCTTGATATCTGACTTGCGATATGTACGATTACCGGCGCGATTTTTGGCTGGATTGAGCTCTGAAAATTCGGTTTCCCAGTATCGCAGTACATAGGGTCGTAAACCTGTAATTCGGCTGACTTCGGAAATCGAATAGTAGAGCCGTTTGATCGGTTTTTCTTCCATCCGTACCCTTTGTCGAGATTCATCCTCGGCTTGGTCTTTAAATAGTAGAGATAATTGTCTCAATAATCAAGACTTTATTTTATGTTCAACCGTTGCTTGACCAGAACCGTGCCATCTGAGCAAACATCCAGGATAGACTGCATACTCATAAACACAGGGGTGAATTTATCTGAAAGCTTTGCTTTAAAAACATGCCTTATATCCGTCATATATACTCCCATACGCTGAATGGCAAAGCCGGCCGGAACCATTGCGGGTTTACGGCTCATGACCAGTCCGGCTGTATAACCCGCCCGCACACAATACCGGTAAACGCGTTCGTTGCAATTGCCAAATGGGTAGGAAATCGTTGTGATATCAGTACCGAGCTGTGTTTCGAGTAGTTGTTTGGAAAAGTTCACTTCTCTCTCGAGCTCTGCATCCTTCAACCGGCTCAAATCGACATGAGAATACCCATGAGAACCGATTTCCCATCCCTTGTCCTGGAGTGTTTTTATCTGAGTCCAGTTCAGGTGATTGAATAAAAGTCCACCCCAATTCACATCCCAGGTATTTGGCCGGCCGGTATAGGCCGGCATGATAAAAACAGCTGCCGTCAGGCGATATTTCTTCAATATAGGCAGAGCATACTCGTATACGCAATCATAACCGTCATCAAACGTAAGCGTCACACAGCCACTGATGTGGGGATAGCGCTCAATGTACTTCGATAATGATATAAATTTATAGTCCGCATCGAGCGCTGTTTTTATCTGTATTTCAAATTGTTTTGGCGTTACGCGTCCCAGGCCCCAGCAAAAACGGGGACTGACCATATGGTACGCGAGTATGCTCATAAAATCCTTATAATACTTTTTCCAGCGGTTGATAAGGCAACTCAAATGCCTCACTGACACCCTGGTAAGTGACGATACCATTTATAATATTAACGCCTTTTCCCAGTCCGGGATCGTCAGCGATTGCCTTTTTATATCCCTTGTTTGCCAGTTGTACCGCATAGGGTAATGTGGCATTGGTTAAACCAATCGTTGAAGTGATCGGTACGGCACCCGGCATATTGGCAACTCCATAATGAATAATATCATCCACGACATAGGTAGGATCTTCATGTGTTGTCGGTTTAATGGTTTCAACGCATCCCCCCTGGTCAACAGCTACATCTACAATAAGCGAACCTGGCTGCATCATTTTGAGCATATCGCGGGTGATCAGATTGGGCGCCTTGGCGCCGGCAATCAGCACCGCCCCAACAACGAGATCAGCGAGGCTGATCGCTTCGCGTATGGTGGCTGGATTGGAGTAAATCGTGGTGACGTTTTTGGGCATGACCTCATCGAGATAACGCAAGCGGTTGAGATCGATATCAAAAATCGACACATTGGCGCCCAGACCGGCGGCCATCATCGCTGAATTGGTGCCGACAATACCGCCACCCAGGATAACGACATTGGCGGGTTTGACACCGGGAATACCGCCGAGCAGAATACCTCTGCCGCCAAAGAATTTTTCCAGATATTTTGCGCCCTCCTGTATTGCCATGCGTCCGGCAACTTCGCTCATGGGAATGAGCAAAGGCAGGCTTTTATCCGGCAATTCAACCGTTTCATAGGCTACGCAAACCGCTTTGGATTTAATCATACCTTCTGTAAGCTCCCGGGAGGCTGCAAAATGAAAATAAGTGAAAACAATATGATTTTCCTTGATCAGATCATATTCCTGCGGCAGTGGTTCCTTGACTTTCATGATCATGTCGGATTTGTCGAATACCTGCCTTGCAGTGCTGATGATTTCCGCACCCGCATCCATGTAATCCTGGTTTGAAAAGCCGCTGCCGACGCCGGAATCCTCTTCAACCAGAATCTGATGGCCGTTTTGACGCAAAATTTCCGCCCCTGCGGGAACAAGAGCAACACGATTTTCATTGGTTTTGATTTCCCTGGGTACACCGATAATCATTATCCCTTCCTCCAATTTTTAAGGGGTTAATAAGGTAATACTTCTATTGTTTTTATTCAAATATCGTCTCGCTATTTGAGTGATATCGTCAGGAGTTATGCCTTCAATGATATGCAAAATTTTATCCAAATCAACATAATCACAGTTGAATATCTCATTTTCGCCAATTCTGCGCATCCGCCGGGAACTGCTCTCATGTCCCAATACCATAGCACCGCGAACCTGGGATTTAATCTGTTCGAGCTCGTCCGGCTCCACCATGCCCTCACACAGTTTATCCAGTTCATCGTGTACCAGCTGCATGGTTTTATCCAATTTATCAAGCGGGGAAGCGCTATAAACACCGAATACACCTGTTGTGGCCATAAAATCAACAAAACTGTAGATCGAATATGGAAAGCCGTATTTTTCGCGAATATTTTGAAACAGACGTGAGCTCATGCCGCCGCCGAGCAATACATCGAGCAGACTCGTGGTATACTTGTCCTCATCCAGGTACCCCATGATGCGTGATCCGATGATAAAATGGGTCTGCTGCAAATGAGGAGACCGGTTATCATTAAATTGTACAGGATTCTTGCGCAGGGGATCGATATGGTAAGGCAAATCAGCAATGGATTTTGAAAAATGGGTTTGAACCAGCTCTACCAGGCGATCGTGATTAACATTGCCGGCTGCTGCAAAGACGATTCGAGGGGTTGTGTATTGATTTTTCAGATAGTGAAAGAGATCGTGGCTTTTGAACTTTTTGATATTATCTTCAGTACCGTAGATAAAGGTGCCGAGGGGATGATCCGGAAACATGCTTTGATAAAAATAGTCGATAATCATCTCTTCAGGATCTTCCCGTGCCTGACTGATTTCTGAAAGAACGACATCCTTTTCGACTTGCAAATCGGTTTCCAGGAACAGAGGGTTTTGTATCATATCCGAAAGTACCTCGACGGCAAGAGGCAGATGTTCATCGAGGACATAGGCGGTATAAAGAGATATTTCTTTACCGGTCGAGCCGTTAAGGCTGCCGCCAAAGGCTTCAAGACTGGTGGCAATGTCGCGTGCGGTTCTGTGAACGGTACCCTTGAAAAGCATATGTTCCAAAAAATGGGAGATGCCGTTATTATATGTACCCTCATTGACCGATCCGGCCCGCACCCAAATCCCGAGCGAGACGGATCGTACTGAGGTCATGGACTCGCTGATAACGCGAAGTCCGTTATCCAGAACCGTTTTACGACAGTTGTTCATGGTTTAGCGTGTTTATTTCTCCTCATTGAGCAACGCTTTGCGGCTCAAATCGATTTTACCGTCAGCAACTTTGATGACTTTGACTTTAACCTCATCCCCGATCTGAACCACATCTTCAACGCGTTCTACGCGGCGATTTTCGAGTTCCGAGATATGTATCAGTCCTTCTTTGCCGGGTAAAATTTCAACAAAGGCACCGAATTTCAAAATACGTTTAACCTTACCGGTATAGATGGCGTTAAGCTCGACCTCAGCGGTAAGGGCTTTGACGATATTCATGGCCTCTTCACCGGCTCCGGATTCAACCGAAGCGATAGTAACGGTACCGTCATCATCGATATCCATGGTAACACCGGTTTTTTCAACGATCTCGCGAATGGTCTTACCGCCCGGACCGATGACCGTACCGATGGAATCCTGTGGTATTTTCATGGTCAGAATTCTGGGCGCAAATTTGGAAAGCGCTTCACGCGGTTCAGGAATCGACTCGTTCATTTTATCCAGAACAAAATAGCGCGCATTTTTTGCCTTTTCAAGAGCAACTTTCATAATATCGCGCGAAATGCCTTTAATCTTGATATCCATCTGAAAAGCGGTAATGCCTTCTCTGGTGCCGGCGATTTTGAAATCCATATCACCCATATGATCTTCGTCGCCGAGTATATCGGTGAGTACAACAACATCATCTTTTTCTTTAATCAACCCCATCGCGATTCCGGCAACCGGACTGCGCATGGGTACGCCGGCATCCATTAACGACAGCGATCCGGCACATACCGTAGCCATGGAAGACGACCCATTCGATTCGAGGACATCAGAGACGATGCGCAGGGTATAGGGAAAGGCCTTGTCTGAAGGAATGCAGGGTTTGAGAGCGCGTTCAGCCAGATTGCCATGACCGATTTCGCGGCGGCTCGGGCCGCGGGGCGGTTTGGTTTCGCCGGTACAAAAGGGCGGAAAATTATAATGCAGCATATAGCTCTTGAAAAACTCACCCTCCAGGCCCTCGATTTTCTGCTCATCAATTTTGGTACCAAGCGTGGTGGCTGCAAGTGCCTGAGTCTGACCCCGGGTAAAGAGCGCGGAACCGTGAGCGCGGGGTAAAAGCCCGACTTCAATGGAAATATCGCGAATATCATCAGGACCGCGTCCGTCGAGACGGATTTTTTCCTGCAAAACCATCTCGCGCATGTATTCTTTTTCAAGATCATGAAAAATATCGCCCATAACCGATTCCATTTCCGGATACTCTTCTTCGAGCGCTTCCACCACTTTATCAAAAAGTTCGTGTAAAGCGGTATGACGGGCTTCTTTTTCCTTGATTTGCAACTTTTCCTTCAATTCGTCTTTGACCATTGTGGTAATCTTGTCAATCAAATCAGCGTGTTCTTCTGCAGCGGGTAGTTCCATCTTGGCCTTGGCGGCTTTATCGATGATCTGTTTCTGAATCCCGATGATTTTCTTAATCTGTTCATGGCCGAAAGTCAGCGCTTCCAGCATATCCTCCTCTGAGATTTCTTTGGATTCACCTTCGACCATTAAAATGGATTCCTCAGAAGCGGCGATAATTAAATCCATATCGCTCTGAGACTTTTCATCATAGGTGGGATTGGCAACAAAATTGCCATCAATACGGCCGACGCGCACACCGGCGATTGGCTCTTCAAAAGGGATATCAGACAAATTCAACGCCACAGAAGCACCTGTAATTCCAAGTATATCGGCATCATTGACGCGATCGGATGACAAGACCCAGATAAACACCTGGGTTTCATGTTTAAAGTTTTTCGGAAACAATGGCCGGATGGGGCGGTCGATCAGGCGGGCATTGAGAATCTCGGTTTCACTCGGACGCCCCTCCCGCTTGAAAAAACCACCGGGAATTTTACCGACAGCATAGGCCTTTTCTCTATAATCCACTGTGAGGGGAAAAAAACCAAGGTCTGCTTTGGGCTCGGAACTGCACACAGTGGTGACCAGCACCACCGTATCGCCCAATTGTACCCATGCTGCACCATTGGCCTGTTTGGCGAGTTTGCCGGTTTCGATTATCATAGTCTTGTCGCCGACAGACCCTTCTTGACGTATAAACATTATACCTCCGAATAATATTAGGTACTCTTCTGCAGCGTTGTTGCTGCTATTGTATTCTATTCTTCCACGGTTTCGCTTTGTACTTTGGTTGTATCGACCAGATCATCGAGCGAAACATAGAGATCATCCACAATATCCTTATCAACCAGTACGACGGGTTTAAGCGTTTCGGATTTTGCATAGACCTGATCGCCTTTCTCTTTGCCGAAAATCAGTTCGGCAATTTTATTATTATCTTTATCATAAAACGTTGCTCGCAGCTGCGGTTTGGCCAAGCCATAGGGACGAAGCGATTTGGGGGCCTGAGTGACGAATTCCTTAGCCTCCAGCCGTCCGATGGCGGAATTGACCGAAGAAATCTTCCACGACTTTGCCGGCTGCATTACCGGTTCCATAATCATCCAGTTTCCGGCTGTGTCTTTTTCACAGACAATGGTGGAATCGACATAGTCGAGGGTAAACTTGTTCACCTGTCCCGAGGTTATCTCGGTTAATTTTTTGTAGCGCAAGTCGTACAGGTTTAGATCGAGTTTGTGAACGAATGAGCTGTCTACGGTAAAAACCGGTTTGCGGGATTCATCTTTACCGTAATAAACGCCATCGGCAGCATCACAGATTGTGAGCCTCTTTTTGGCATTGTCCGCACCGATGTTGAGATCAAGGGTATACCGTGGTGAATCCAGACCATAGGCTCTACCGGAAGCCGGTGATTCAGCGACAAATTCTTTAGCTTGGGCCGATGAAAGCTGATTGAGAAGTTGATCGACTGTCGATTTGTCGGCACGCGCTTCCAGCGGACTGGTGAGAGTCCAGAAACCCATTTCGCGTTCAAGAGAAAACGAGCCCTGTTGGTTTTTGAGATACAGCCTCATCACCTGGCTCTTTTCAAACGCAAGCGCGCGTTTATCGCGCAGATCGAAGAGGTTCTTCTCGATATGTGTTTTCAGGGTTGTGGTGGTCAGGAACACCTGCGGTGAACCCGACTTGCGGGCAAAGACAAAAGAACCGGTGGGGTTTTCGTCACCGAGGAAAAGGGTATCCTGATGACCATTGTGGACGATAACGAGTTTTCCCCGTGCCGGATCGAGGCCGAACACCTGGTATTCACTCGAATCGCTTGAAACAGCGCGTTCGGTTTTAGCCCAGTCGAACATGTTGAGAACATTATCGATCGCTTGCTTGTCGGCATCGGTCTGAACCGGCTCGGTAATCTTCCAGGTATCCTTCAGCGTGTCGCGTACGACGCGGATGCCTGAAGGTTGCAGATACAACTCGTTTATATTTTCTTTTTCTATGACCAACAATTTTTCTTCCAGTTCTTTTTGTTCTTCGCGCTCTTTGTCCTGCTTGTCGACAAAAAGAACCAAAACAACACCAACGGCAAGGACGAGTCCGAGAATCAATGTTGTTTTAAAATTCATATTCCATTCCTGTATTTAATTCAACTCACGTTTGATGAAAAAGCAATAAAAAGACAGGGCTTGAGAAAATTCACAAGCCCTTTGCGGTTTATTTGCGTTTTACATAGACCCATACACCGGCTATGAAAATCAAAACCGGCAGAAAGACAACGCCGAAATAGAGAATCAGGCGTGACTGCTTCTTGGTCAGGGTCAGTCTTCTGTCTTCGGGGTCGCGTGCACGAACCGAAATCAGGTCTTCCTCTTCTGCCAGCCAGCTGAGCGTATTCATAAAGAGATCACCATTACCCTGGTTACGAAAATAACCATCTGTAGCAAAATCGGAATCGCCAAAAACGGCCAGTCGCATCGTTGCTGCTCCTGATGCCGCCGAACTTTTTTCGGCAACGGCCAGAATCGGCAGCGGACCTTTGGTATCCTCTCCGGCGTCAAAACTGAGGGGGCCGGCATCCAGAGGTCCGGTTTCACCCCAGCTGCGCGGGTTGGTCTTTGCCAGCTCGGTTACGGTCAAACCACTCGGCACCTCACTCATTTTGCTGACTGATCGGGCAAAAGGGAAAAAGGTCATAACGTTAAAATCTTTGGTAATGGCGTGATCTGCATAATCGTTGGCAATCGGAATAGCCGGACCGGCGCCGAACAACTGCCCGAGACCGGAAGCATCTATAATGGTATTGTCGGCGACATTGATGCCATACTCTGTAAGCAACCGGGCATAGGAAGCTGGAGATTCCGGATCGAGCATAAACAGGACTTTGCCGCCCTTATCCAGATAGGCTTTGATCTGTTCTCTTTCAGTATCAAAGAGATCGGTTCTAGGTCCGGCAATGACCAAAACGCTGCAGTCATCCGGAATAGAATCCGTTTCCGAAACGGCGAGCAGGATTTTATCGATCTGATAATTCTCATCCTCAATCACGCCCCTGGCACGTGAGTATCCATTTTGGTCACTGCTGTCATAATCTTTTTCGCCATGTCCGGTGGTAAAATAGATTTTTTTAATCTCATCACGCGAGACTTTGATAATCGCGTTGGTCAATTCCTCTTCGGTTGCTTGTTCGATTTTTTCCTGTTTGGCGTTACCGATAACCGCGAT
>CAZMUU010000111.1:0-1585 GCA_964569215.1 uncultured Cytophagia bacterium | reverse complement strand
ACCATAGGTATCGATATTATATCGTTTCGCCATCCCCGGATCTTTATCCGGATCAATAATTTTCCAGTCAAAGCGGGGAGAAATATTTTCATATTCTATAAACAGTTCTTCGGCCTGCATTTCTTCGCCGGATTTGAAAAAGCCGAGGGCAGTGATATCTTTATCCAGATTTTGCAGCACACTGGTGGTTTGCGGTGCGAGACTGAACTGTTTTGCCGCCGTGGTATCGAGTCTGGCATTGAAACGGCCCAAAAGAATATTCAAAACGACGAGTATGCCAAGCACAAAAACAATCAAAAGCGCTGCATTGCTGCCGAATTTAGCTGAACGGCTCGACAGTCCCTCTTTAATAGACGAAAAATTAAAAACCACATAAAGAACAAGAAGAAGAGCACCTGCGATCATAAAAATCGCGGATACGGTAGTCATAATTGCATTGATTGAATATATTATTAATCCCAGAAGGAGCAAACCAACTCCGACCAGTCCTCCTATTTTAGTATATTTTTTCATCATCATTTTCCCCTCCATCTAGCCGATTCAATTGAAATATTGGACAGGAATAAACCCATAGTGATAAAACTGAGATAAAAAACAATATGTTTGGTATCGAGAACCCCTTTGGCAAAGTCATCAAAGTGTTCGATGAGCGAGAAATTTT
This sequence comes from uncultured Cytophagia bacterium, assembly GCA_964569215.1. Classification (GTDB taxonomy): domain Bacteria; phylum Zhuqueibacterota; class Zhuqueibacteria; order Residuimicrobiales; family Oceaniaggregativiventaceae; genus Oceaniaggregativivens_A. The sequence goes on along the minus strand of CAZMUU010000111.1, from coordinate 924 downwards.
CAAATATGCCGCCAAGAGCCGGACTGACAAAGCCGGAGACCCAGCCGATTGCCCAGAAGAAGAGTATAAATGCAACCGTACTGACAGCAGCGACGATCTGATTATCGGTCAGGCTGGAGAAAAAGAGACCGAATGCGATATAGCTGAGGCCAAGCAGAAAAAGACCCAGATAACCGGTCAATACGGGACCGAGTTCAGGCTTGCCAAAGATAAATAAAAGAATCATGTATATGCTTGTTGCCAGCAACATCACCAGGTAGAGCACGGCTCCGGCTGAAAATTTACCCAGAATGGTTTGCAGATTGGTAATCGGTGAGGTCATCAACAGCTCAATCGTTCCGGTTTTCTTTTCGTCGGAGTAGAGCCGCATGGTGATCAGCGGCAGAAAAAAAAGTGCAAACAGACTCATATTATGTAATACCGGCCTGATTGCCATCATATTGACATTCAGTTTTGGTGGTGCCATCCGGTACATTTGTGCCTGCATATCGGCCCGCATACAGACCTGGACAAAATTAGACACAATCAGATAATAAAAAACACCGGATATAAGCAGGAAAAGGCCAATTACGACATAGGCAATCGGAGAGCTGAAATAGGATTTTAATTCTCGATTAAATATCGCCATGAAATTTCTCATTGTCCTGTTCCCTCCTCTCTGGTTGTTACGTGCAGGAAAACATCCTCAAGGCTAACACTCTCTGACTTGAGTTCATAGAGTTCCCAACCGCTGTCGATGATGGTTTTTGCGATGAGCGGGCGGGAATCCTCTTTTGCTTTGCTTTCGATTTGGATATTATTAAGGTCGTCTTTCTTGGCTGTGGATGTGAGCAGAGTAATATCCTGAAGCGATGTCAGTTTTTCAGCGATTTTATCTTTTGGACCTTTCACAATAAGATTAAGGCGTTCTGCTCCGGCAAGCGC
>CAZMUU010000110.1:5326-10303 GCA_964569215.1 uncultured Cytophagia bacterium | reverse complement strand
ATTTTGAACAGTGGGTCAGCAACCGGTTCGGTAAAAGATTGTACGAAATTTTTTTCAAAACGTACACGGAAAAGGTATGGGGAATTCCCTGTGATCAATTATCCTCACAGTGGGCTGCGCAACGCATTAAAAATTTATCGTTAAGCGAAGCGTTGAAAAATGCCATTTTCAACCGCTCCACCGATAAAAGCGGAGAGGTCATCACTTCATTAATTGAAGAATTCTATTATCCGCGCTACGGTCCGGGGATGATGTGGGAGCGATGCCGTGAAAAACTTGAAAAATGTGGAAACCGTATCGACCTGAATCGCCGGGTCAATAAAATCTATCATGCGCATATGAAAATCAGGGGCGTTCAGGCTGTTTCCGCCGGCGGTGAAAAAGTAGAGTATGGTGCATCTCATCTCATCAGCTCTATGCCATTGCACCAGCTCATCTTTGCTCTCGATCCGCCGCCTCCGGCCCGGGTGTTAAACGCCGCAGGCGAACTGCGCTACCGCGATTATTTTACCGCGGTATTAATCGTCAATCAACCTCGTGTTTTTGATGACAACTGGCTCTATATTCATTCTGCGGACGTGCTGATGGGCAGAATTCAAAATTACAAAAACTGGAGTCCCGACATGGTGCCGGACGCTTCAAAGACCTCACTGGGACTGGAATTCTTTCTCTGGAAAGATGACCCTCTATGGAATAAACCCGACGCTGAATTGATTGAGTTGGGGATGTCGGAATGCATTAGAATCGGACTGGTCGTTCCAGAGGATATTATAGATGGTACCATCGTGCGAATGGAAAAAGCCTATCCGGTTTATGATGCAAAATACGATGATAATCTCGATATTATTCGAAATTATGTTTCAGGTTTCGATAACCTGCAAACGATTGGCCGCAACGGTCTGCACCGGTACAACAATCAGGATCATTCTATGCTAACCGGAATATATGCCGCCCGAAATTTATATGGCGCTACACATAACATTTGGCAAGTCAATACGGAAAAGAGCTATCTGGAAGAGAGCGAAAAGGAACCGGAAAAGGCTGTAGATGAATTTCTGAGAGAGGAATTCGCTTATCTTGATGCACCTGCCCTGGGGATTTCTCTTGCAGCGGTATTGGCTTTGCTCGTTTTTACGGCTACGCTGTATGCCCGGCTGGCTGATGATAAGGCGCTGATCTCGGCGCTTTCCTTGTTGAATAACTATTTTATCGGATATCGGGTGACGCCCGCTGGTGCGGCATGGGGAGGGATTGGTGCGGCTGTTCTGGGATTTGTCCTGGGATATGCATTTGCCGGACTTCGAAATTTGGGAATTAAACTATACGCACAGAGAACAAAAAAATATCTAGAGTCCATGCAGAATAAGGATCTTTTCAATTAATCCATTCAGGAGCATAATATGAAAAAACCGGATGAAGATGAAATTATTTTATCCACTGTGGCACATATACACGCCACCATCCTCGCCGTCATCTGTGGTCTGGTCGGTGGCGGAATGATTTTTTTTATGACCGCCTGGTTGCTGATCAAGGGCGGTGAAACCGTGGGTCCGCATCTGAAACTGCTGAGCCAGTTTTTTTTCGGATATTCGGTTTCCTGGGTCGGCAGCGTGGTTGGTTTTATTTGGGGATCTCTCTATGGAGCCATTATAGGCTGGCTCATCGGCAAAATTTATAACCGTGTAATTCACTGGCGCCACAAATTTGCAAAGGATGATACCGCCTAATGGCTAGCAGCCTATAATGGCAAACCGGATGCATGAACGCAACAGATCTCTACGCTAGTATGCGTGGCTGAAGAAAACGCCGATGAGCACGAGAAAATAGATCACCATGAAGACCAGGCCGATAATCAATAATACATAGGTGATGAAAAGAGAGCGGGTCTGTTTCTCCACTGCTCTGGACAGATCTTCAAAGGCATTGGACAGAGCAAAGCGCTGGAACCCATCTGCGGCTTCCCTTAATCTTACTCCCATTATGATAACGGGAATACCTATAATGGCGGTGATGATACCAACGCAGTAAATCGCCCCGATGACAATGCTGTAAACTCCAATAAATCGCATATAACGTACCATATCATCGATGTCGGCTTTGAAAGCAGCATTGTGAGGTTCCGTCATGCCGGCTTTTTCTTTTTCCGTCATCATGTTTTATTCCTCCCCTGGTTTGATGCGGGTTTTCGAATGGATTTTTGTGGTTTTGGAAAGAAATATCTATTGCAGCGGTTCACCTGAACATTTTTAATACCAACAACCCTGGTTATTGATTATTTTTTTGATTTCCGGTCACTGTATGCTGATAACAGGATCATCCCCCCTGGCCGGAAATAATAGTCGCGGAATATAAGCGTATTGGGAAATTCTATGGTGCCAGATTAAATCGGCTCTGTGAGTGGGACGGTTGTTGGCGTTTTTCCCACTTGCTATGCATGATGATTTGGTTATCGACGATGCGGCTGGTAAAAAAGAATCCCCTTCAGGTGATCGATCTCGTGTTGAAAGAGTTCCGAAAGATCATCCTGAAATTCTGCGATGTTTTTTTCCCCTTTTTCGTTTTCATATTCCACAATAATTTTTTTATGACGACTCGTTTTGCCGAAAAAGGCCAGGTCAGCGCTGAAACAGCTGTCCCATACATATCTCAAACATTTCATCGCTTTTGTCTATAATTCGTGGATTGATCATCATGATTTCCGATGATCCGCTGTGCATATTGAGTGAGGCAGGTAATCAAAAACTCGATTACATCCCCTGTTTGTATGTATACGATATTTTTTTGCTATGTGCAAGGAAAATTTGAATCAGTCGGGCAAGAGGAACATTTTTTTGGACTGGGGTGGACAATAAGTGTCGCGAAATTTTCAGGCTTTGAATATCCTGGTCGGTCACAAAATGGAAAAGTGAATTGTCGATTCATTTATTTCATCTCGGGTTAAGCTATAACACTGATTGTCAGGTCGAAAAATTTCTTTTGCCCTGAAAAAGAGCATCCAGGAGAAACAGAGCGCTGGCGGCAAGAACAACGGCAAAGAAAATCAGCGACTGGGTGCTGCTCAGAAAGGTGGTAAACCAGGCAAAGAGCTGTTTTTCATTCAAGCTGATGATATAGGGTTTGAGCATAAAAAAAGCGTTCAGCAACAAAACCAGCAGGGCCAGCCCCCACAGCAAAACCGGTGTAACGCGAAAGGAGGGCAGGGATGGTGCCGGGAGCGGATTTTCCTCCGCTTTGATCCTGCTCATGACTTTACGATCAAAATCTGCTGAATGCGGTGACTGGATGGTTTCAGAGAGGAGCTCTTTTATAATATTTTTGTCGTTCATAATAAATGATCTATCTCCTTTTCGAGTTGTTTTTTCAGTTCAAAACAGAGCTTGCCTCTGGCCCGGTGCAATCTCATTTTGATAAAATTTTTATCGCGGCCGAGAATGGTACTAATGCTCTTGAGCGATTCCTCCTGAAAATAAAAGAGTATCAGAAGCGTATAATCCAATTCATCGAGGTTCTGCATTGCCGCTTTTATGTAGCGTTTTCTCTCCTGTTGCTGCAAACAGTCATGGGCGTCGTTACAGGTCTGAAAATTAGCCGTCTCAACCTCAGGATTCGATAACGGCGAGGTGGGCAGAGATTTCAGGCGCGCTCTTGAAATGGCACCGTTGACCACGATCCGGTAAAACCAGGTGGAAAATTTGGCCTTGCCCTGAAAATGGTGAATACGTTTGTAGACATTTACAAACGCATCCTGAACGACCTCTTCGGCGTCCTCCTGATTTTTTACAATTTTCAGGGCAATCGAATAGGCAACCGCTTTGTACTTTTCGACGAGACAGGCAAAAGCATTTACGTCACCGTCTCTGACGCTGTTGATAATCTCTTCGTCCATACTGCGGCTAGGCCGAAATTTCATTATCTTTTTGCCGCGATTCCCGCATATAAAACATCATCAACGCCCATCCACCGAAGAGCAATATCATGGAGAGATAAGCGGCAAACGGATTGATCGAGGTGAATTCGTTCAGGGTATGTCCGGCCAGAATGCCGATCGCCAATCCGATAAAGAGAATTGCTGTTTTAAAGGTCGATGCCGGATTTTTCGGCTTGATCTTGTCCGGATCCATGCCCTTTTCGATCATGGCCAGTTTTTTTGCCTTCTCAGCCTTGGTAGCGTGGTAAATAATAAAAATGACGGTAAAATTCGAAACCAGGATCGCGACCAGAGCGATGATAAAGTTTTTTATCTCCATTTTGTTTCTCCTTATTGAATCAGTTTGTTATCCTCTCCAGATCTCATTTTATTAGACGCGCGCAGTGGGATGGAGGTATCAATAAAAAAGAAAAATTTTGCCGACTTTGTTAGCGGCCGGCATTGATCTGTTTTGGTAACACACAATTTTGTAAATGGCAGTATAGTTTGTTTTTTGCAGATTGTCAACAGTGCAATGCATAAAGGCGTTGCACTCCCGCCAAAAACGGCCCGTGCTCTGGTTGCCGGGCGGGCCGCTTGACAGTTGTCAAAAAAAAAGGGGGTTATATCGGTTATTTGACCAAAGCCAGTTTGACGTTTTTCATCGTGCGTTTACCGTCCTGCATTGATATAATTTCGAATACAGCCAGATAAGTTCCGGAGGGTTTTTCGGCCGCATTCCAGATGACCTCGTGGTTGCCGGGAGCAAAAATCCGGTTGCAGAGTTGAGTAATCCGCTGTCCCGGCGTGTTGTAGATTGTTATTCTTATCCTGTGCTCGGCGGTGAGGTCAAAATGCAGTTTTGTCTCCGGGTTGAATGGATTGGGATAGACAGATATCGATGCTGCATTTTTTTGACTGGATTCCGTTTCAGGTTCTTCTCTGTTTTTGCCTTGTAAAAGAAGCAGATCGCCCAGTGTGTTTTCAGATTTTTCTTCGGTGAACGTCTGATAGACCGAGTCTGATGCAAACACCTCCGGCAGGAGGTGACGTTCTATGTTGCCTGCAAT
>CAZMUU010000110.1:0-5316 GCA_964569215.1 uncultured Cytophagia bacterium | reverse complement strand
GGATTCACCTGGTCCGCCTGCATGGCTTTCAATACGATTTCACCGTTTTTCTTGAATAGCATCCCGTCCGGATTGAGAAAACGAACGTAACCGCTGCGGTCGACTTGTTGCTGTTCAAAGAAAAAGCGGGTGCCGATGGGCTGATAGATGAGAGTGCCGGGGGATTGAAAGACAATCCTCGCCCATGGTGCATATGACAAGGCCTGGGGTGCAATCGCACCGACCTGAACGCCAAGCTTGATCGGCTCGGCACAGCGCACCCTAAACGGCTCACGGCCATAGACCCTCAGTTCTTCAAAATTTCTCTGTTTGCATGCCTTGATATCGGCACCGGAATAGTCCATGGATTCCATGCCGATATGCTGACCGGTATAGATAACCGGCATGTTAAAGTAACTTGTTTCCACATTCATATAGCTGTTTTCACGGATCAATAATCTGTTTTCCTGAAAATTTTCTGTGATGGGGCGCGAGGTCTCGACGACCGGCGCATTGAAGGTCGCCCGCGAAGAGATGAGGGACATGGCCGGTTCGATGAGGATTGCGCTCATTGAGATGTGTGTCATGTCTCTGCCGACATAACTCTGTCCGCGGATGACTTTTTGGCTTGCAGAGTATCCCGGTATGGTGCCACCCAACAGCGTCGGATTGGTCGGGTCATCCAGATAACTTCGTGCAGTTGCATCCCGCAAAATGATTTCAAACGGAGCGAAATGGGACTCCAGAGCGCAGGGGTGCATAGGATTATCGAAAACGGTCTTGTTGGCCACCCCTACCGCCAGTCTTGAAAGATTTTCGTAGAGGGGAGCGCCGGAAGTACCTGGTTCCGAGTTACCCAAGACCCAGGGTCTGTTGTAGCCCTGCAGCAGAACCGGGTAAATTTTTTTTGTCTGCAAAAAACTAAAAAATTCCTCTTTGAGATAATTGGGGTTTCTGCTTTCCAGGGCATAGTTGAATTCTGAGGGGCACTTTTTAATAAACTCGTCGATCTCTACCGTTTTATAATGGTTGGAATATTCTCTGAGGTAATTCGGCTTTGCAGTTTCCGTGTAGATCAACCCGATCCAGGAATCGTATTTCCAGCTGCAGGTGCCGATTTTAAGCAGTTCATCGTTTTTCATCAAACTATTTTTGTTTACGCCTTGTCATGATTTTTTCTTTCCCTTTTGAACCGCTGTTTTTCTTCCCGAGTCATTTTCTCGGTGGCGTACTGATAAATCACGCGGGGAGCGGTTTCCTTCCATTTCAGCAGAAACGTTTCGGTTTCCTCCCGTTTCCGCTTCCAGGCTTCACGTAAAAACCAGCCCAGCCCCTGCTGCACGGTGCGTTCCGGGTCCTGCATGAGCGGTTCGATACAATCGAAGAGTGGTTTATAGACACTGGTCTGTTTCAGCAGCGGAATCAGTGATACCGGCACGGCGCGGCGCTGGTATTTGTTTTCGGCCTTTCGCCAGAGAGCCAGGCGGTCCAGGTCAATAACTTTTTTCTGCATAAGCGGAGAGGAGAGATCACGGCAAATAACATCCGTATGTGCCCAGTTGTGAATGCCGGTTTCAAACCAAACGGTGAGCTCATCAAACAGATCGGCGGTAAATTTTTTGGCTTGGGGTCGCAGCAGCATCACCGCCAGAAAGGTCTCTTCGTATTTTCCGCTTTTGACCAGGAGCCGGGCGGTTTGATATATCAGTGGCAAATCGATATTTTTCCGGTCCAGAATCGAGCCGGTTTTTTCATGCAGCAGATCGTCGCGGACGCCATGGGCGTCATATCCCTCTTTGAAAAAACGGGAGTATTTTTTTACCACTGCGGCATCTGCATGTTGCTCACAAAAAGATTTTAAATCATTATAGAGATCGACGGGATTCATTGTGTTTTCTCCTTTACGATGTGGAGAAGGAGAATGATCTCTGCCGGAACCAAGCGCGCTCCGGCAGACCGGACAACTGTATGGCAGGTGATAATCGCTTTGATGTCGATTCAAATACCCTGAATGACTTTGCGAAAATGGAATCCATAGATCGCCATGGTGATGGCGGTGGGAAATTTTCTGGGATGGTTAAACAGCGTATAAAAAACGAGCTTCCAGTAATAGCGTCGGCCATTTTCCAAAATACCCAGTTTCCAGATTGAGCGAAAAAAGGCATGGAGCTCTTCCGGTTTGATGCGTAGCGGGATTTTTACCGGCATTTTATACTCTTTGAGGAAGAGTTTTACCCGCTCGTAATAGGCTTTGGGCGAATAGATGGTGGTGACGATTTGTTTGTAGCCTCTGATGAGCTCCTGATATTTCATTTTGGGTATGAAATTGATCGATCCATCCATATTATCTCCGCTCATCAGATTGAGCAGTCGGTCCTCCGATTTTAGGCGGTTAAACAGTTTTGTGCCGGTGGGCGCATTCAGCAAACCGACCATGGCGGTAACGATACCGCTTTTCTGAATAAAGCTGATCTGTTGTTCAAAAATAGAGGGGGGATCGTGGTCAAAACCGACGATAAAGCCTCCGGATACCCTCAAGCCCTCTTTCTGCAGCAGCTTTACAGCATCGATCATATTGAGTTTCTGGTTTTGTGCTTTGCCGCATTCGGCCAGACTCTCATGATTCGGTGTTTCGATGCCGATAAAGATATGTGTAAATCCGGCTTTGACCATGAGTTTGAGCAAGTCGATATCGTCGGCCAGATTGATCGATGCTTCGGTGGTAAACTGAAAGGGATATTGATGCTGTTGCGACCAGTCGATGAGAGCGGGCAGAACCTCTTTTTTCAGTTTTTGCTTTTTACCGATAAAATTGTCATCCACGATAAAGACATTTCCCCGCCAGCCGGACTCGTAAAGTGACTGCAGTTCCGCCAACAACTGTGCTTTGCTCTTGGTGCGGGGGTTACGGCCGTTGAGCAATACGATGCTGCAAAATTCACAGTCGAACGGGCATCCCCGTGAATATTGAATGCTCATCTGGGCATAGTTGTTTTGCTTCAGCAAGCTCCACATGGGTGCCGGAGTGGTATGGAGAAGCGGAAAATCAGTGCATTGGTAGACGGCTTTGACGTTGCCATGTTCGATATCCTCAACGAGATTCGGCAGGATGCTTTCCGCCTCACCCAATACCAGGTGATCGATGCCGACCAGCCTTTCATGTTCTGTGGTCACCAGGGGACCGCCGGCGATGATGGGCGTCTCCAGTCCGTTACACCGCCTTGCTGTTTTTTTAAACGAGTCCAGTTGAATGCTCATGCCGCCGAGAAAAACATAATCAGCCCGCTCAATATCTTTATCATGTAATTTTTCAATATTTAAATCAACAAATTTCTTTTCCCAGTCCTGCGGTAACATCGAGGCCACCGTCAGGAGCCCGAGGGGTATATCAGATGCTTTTTTAGAGATAAAACGGATCGCGTTCTTAAAACTCCAAAAAGTGGCAGGGGTTTCGGGATTGACCAAAAGTATCTTCTTCATTTTTGCCTCATTGCCGGGTTTTTGGTTTTGAATTTTAAAAAATATCTACTATGTTAATATAAGAAATTTTTGTATGGAGATTTGTAAAACTATTGTAAAACCCGATGGATCGGATGAAGAAAAAAACGTCTCTTTTTCGCCACATTCTGGTTTTTGTGCTGGCTCAGGTTGCCTGGCTCTCTTTGGTGGGATTGTGGATTTACTGGTATGTCTCCAATCACATCGTTTTTAGTCAGGTCAGTGAATGGATCTCGCCGCGCACCCTGTCGAGGACTTCGAACATTGCTGTTTTTGTCGGGGGACTGGTGCTTCTGGTAGCGATATCGTTCGCAATGTCGCTCATCTTTCGGAATCTTAATGTTCAGCTTAATTTAAACCGGTTTTATGATAATTTTATCGCCAATGTGACTCATGAACTCAAATCTCCACTAGCCTCTATGCAGCTCTATCTCGAAACCATGAGTGAGCGAAATATATCAAAGACAAAACAAAAAGAATTTTTACTGTTGATGCGCAAAGATGCAATACGTCTTAACAATCTCATCAATTCCATTCTTGAGATTGCCAAAGTCGAACAAAAAAAGGTCGCTCATGATTTTCATATTTATAATGCAGATAAACTCGTCAGCGATATTGTTGAGGAGGCGCGGCAGCAATCCAAATTGCCTGCTGACGCGATATCTTTACGAGGTAAGGGGGAATGTCGAGTAGTGGTTGATAAACAGGCCATGTTGATCGTTTTTAACAATCTTATGGATAATGCGATTAAATATAGCGTCGGGCATCCGGCTATCGACATCGTTCTCTCTTCCAGTGTTAAAAATTTTACGGTTTGTTTTGTCGATCATGGAATCGGAATTTCTTCGAAAAAGCAAAAAAAAATATTCAACAAATTTTACCGGCTACACGATGCCCGCAGCCCCAGTGTCAAAGGCACAGGCCTTGGCCTTTATTGGGTTCGGGAAATTATTAAATACCATGGCGGTAGTATTTCAGTGCATAGCGAGGGAAAAGATCTGGGAACGAAATTCACTATCGAACTACCTGTCTATCCGGCAACCAAACGGCGTTATATCAAAAGACTGCTAAAGCTGACCCATAATCTGCGCCAGTCGTCTGGTCAGGGAAGCGAGGAACAGTATGACACTGCAACATAAAATTCTCGTCGTCGAAGACGAAGAGAGCCTGGCTACCGGGCTTTTGTTCAATTTGAGTGAGGAGGGGTATGACGTCATGAGGGCGGAAGACGGCCGCAAAGCGCTGAAGCTTTACCGTACCAATCGGTTCGATCTTATTATACTCGATATTATGCTTCCCTATATCGACGGATTCCAGGTGGCTGAACAGATACTAAACGACGACCCGCAAATGCCAATTTTGATGTTGACCGCCCGCACCAGCGCAGAAGACAGGATAAAAGGGCTGGAGATCGGCGCCGACGATTATCTGACAAAGCCGTTTCATCTTAAAGAGTTATTGCTTCGGGTACGCGGCATGCTTAAACGCAAAGCCTGGTACCAGTCGTCGAGCAATTCTGAACCCGTTGTTAAATTCGGCAACAATTGTGTCCATTTTGCTGATCTGAGTGCAAGTTCCGGCAAACAAAAATTTCGTCTTACTCAACGCGAAGCCATGCTCTTGCGCTATCTGATCGAGCACAAGAACAAAGTGGTTTCCCGCCGGGAATTGCTGAAACACGTCTGGCACCTTGATGCGGAAATTGATACCAGGACTGTGGATAATTTTATTATGAGGCTGCGCAGATATTTCGAACCCGATCCGTCTCAACCGGTATATTTTATCAGCATCCGCAGTGCCGGATATATGTTTCGGGACCATAATGGCGGCGTCTAGGGC
>CAZMUU010000109.1:0-10344 GCA_964569215.1 uncultured Cytophagia bacterium | reverse complement strand
GCGTCTGAAAAAGTTGTCGATTCAACAGCGCAGCAAGCGGCAGCAGTAAAAGCACAAACAAAATTCCGTTCTCAAGCCATTTAAACCCCTTCATCAGCCGCCCGAGTTTTCTGTTCTCAAGCTGTAAACGCCCGACACGATCTATCAGCGCTTGTATGCGATCTTTTTCTTTGGCGATTTCTTTGGATAATTTATCCCTGAGCGCATCACGATGCATGGCGATAACATCCCTGACGATCAGGGCAGCCTGGTATTCCTGCGATTTTTTCAGGGCAATCGCATTATAACGCGCAGCGCCGTCAAGATCGCCTTCCTTTAGAGACCTTATCGACTGGCGGTGATAGGCGCTCCTGGGGAGCCATTGTTTTTTATCGGCAAGCGAATATCCCAATCTTAACAGCACCATTGCCGGCAAAGACCATAAAGCCATATCGATTTCGCCCCTATTTCATGGCCAGGGCGCGTTCAAGGTATTCAACCGCCTTTGGGTAGCGGTTGCGAACCTGGTCCCACTCGGCGTTGCTCAACGCTACCGGTTCTTTACCGGTTACGCTCACAGCACCGTCATAAACGAGCTCTATAAGATCGCGATTGGCGTGTAATATCCCGAGCGAGGCTCCGGCGATTTCGAAAACACCGTTGATGAATTCCACACCCATAGCCGATTCCAGACCATGTTCGATGATATAACCGGCAATGCCACCGATGGCACCCTGCCGAAATGATTTTGATAAACGTTCACTCTTCATTTGTTTCCTCTTGTAATTTAGATAAAGCTTTTCGCACATATTCGTCTTTTTTTCGTAAAGCAGTTCTTAAACGGTGTATCTCTTTACGGAGTTCCCGTGTTTGTTTATTGGCAAAGAGCTTGCCCCAAATCGTTTCAAAAACAATAACACCGGCAATAGCCAGTATCATACCGAATATAAAGCTTAAAAGATCTATCGTCATGTCTCTTCCTTCAAATACTTGGTCATAATCAGCTGGTTTCCCTCCAGCGTATCCTGTGTATAGGAAAGGTCATCTACCGCCCGCTTGATAATATGCAATCCCATGCCCCCCCGTTCTCTGCCGGAAACGGCATTTTCAATATCAAATGACTTTGTATCATCAACCTGAAATCCCTCTCCAAAGTCGGTTATACGAATAATGAGCCTGTCCGGTTTCACCTCAACATTGACATCGATGGAACGATTGGTATCCGAATGATAAGCATGTTCGATCACGTTCAGACAGGCCTCATAGACGGCAATCTTGATCTTGTTGATTTCGGATTGCGTCAACCGCAGACGCCCGGCAATATCGGTAACAAAATCACAGGCTCGATAGAGATGGTTCACCCGACTCGCGATTCGAACCGATCGGTTGACCATCTTGATATCCGAACGTTCCGGTTTTGTCGTTTTTACCGGAGAATGATCATTGAACAGATCGAGCGCTTTGCTGATATGTTCGGATTTTTTTAAAAAATTGAGCGGATGAAACCGGTCCAGATCGGCCTTCGCAGAAGGCTGTAGATTGAGCATCACCAGGTTTCCACCCTTTCTGCGAAATTTGGCGGTCATTTCAAGCAGCAATACCACCAAACTCGACGGCAGGCCGGATAGACGCTCCAAATCGAGTATGACAAAAAATTTCTTTCTTTCCAGCAATTTTTCAAATACCCGCTGCAACACCGGAACCAGAGCAATATCGGATTCCGGAATGAGCGGAGTCACTTTGACAACTTTTTTGGCTTTACCGGTTTGAACGATGCGAACAAGGTTGTCCATTATAATAATAGCTGTTTTTTATGACCAGACCCTGATAATTATGTTGCGCTACCGCAATATACATAACTTTTTGTGTAAAAAGTAGGAAAAATTACAGTTCCCGGCGTAAAGGCTTCCCGAGCAGGTTTTTCGGAATGACCTGAACAAATTCGATGATTTTGGGAACTTTATAGTCGGCAAGTTCATGTTTGCAAAATGCAATAATCTCCTGGTCGGAAAGGCTTGACTCTCTTTCCAGTACAACCACCACTTTAACCACCTGCCCCCAAAAGGCATCATCCACCCCCACTGCACAGGCATCTTGAATCTCCGGATGCCGAAACAAAACCTGTTCGATCTCTGACGGATAAATGTTATATCCCCCCGAAATAATGAGATCCTTGTATCTCGAGACGATATAAAAATAACCTTCTGAATCAACTTTGGCCAGATCACCCGTGCGGAGCCATCCATCGCAAAAAGCAGCCTTGCTCTCTTGCGCGTTTTGCCAATACCGTTTCATGACCTGAGGACCTTTTACCCACAATTCGCCAATCTCGCCGGGCGCCTTTTCCTCTTCGCTTTCCATATCGACGATCCTGGCCAGCGTATCCGGCCAGGGTAACCCTATGCTGGACGGTTTGTTGTATCCGCGAATCGGGTTGCAGTGGGTAATCGGCGAAGCTTCGCTCAATCCGTATCCCTCTACCAGCTTGGTACCAAAGCTTTCTTCGAACTCTTTTTTTAATTGTTCGTCAAGCGGAGCCCCGCCGCTGATGCAGGCGCGCAAAGATGTAAAATCGTCCTGCTTTTGAGAATTTTCCCTTACCATAGCTGCGAACATGGTCGGCACACCCGGAAAAAGAGTAACGCGGTGTTTTTGGATGAGTTTGATGACACGTTTAGCGTTAAAACGGGGATCGAGCACCATCTTTGCTCTGGTATAAACAGAGAGAAGGTGACACGCCATTTGACCATAACTGTGAACAAGGGGTAAACAGGCCAGTATCACCTCCTCCCCATCGCGCATATCCGTAATCCAGGCATGCGCCTGAATGACATTGGCCAAAAGATTACGATGGCTGAGCTCAGCACACTTGGAGGTTCCGGTCACACCTCCGGTAAACAGCAAAATGGCGGTATCATCCGGCTCGCTCTCCAACATGTCATCACAGGGATGACCTCTCAATATCTGGCGGTAAAAAACAATGTTGCGATGGTTTTGAATTCTGTTCCGGGTTTTATCGAGCCGGTTTTTAAAGTGAACGGCAATTTTCAAAAAGGGCGGTAAATAGGTCTCCAGGCAGGCGATGACCACAGTCGTATTTCGCAAGGTATCGACATAGCGCTCGAGACGGGGGAAAAGCCGATCCAACACCACAATCATAGTGGGGTCGATACTCAACAGCTGATATTTAAACTCGCGTTCGGATAAAAGGGGATTAATCGGTACAACCATGGCCCCGATATAAAGAGCAGCCCAGTAGGAAATTATATATTGCGGAATATTGGGCAAAATCAGGGCGACGCGGTCTCCCTGTTGCACACCGGATTCCTTCATTCCCTGAGCAAATCTCAGTACAAGCTGGTGAATATACTTGTAGGTAAAGGGCTTGCCAAAATAGGAAATCGCACAATTTGCCGGTGCCTCGTTTACCGACTTGCACCAGAGATCAACCAGAGAGTCATCGGGAATATCAATGCGTTCCGGTACCCCTTCGTCATAGGCGTTCACCCAGACCGGTTTTCTGCCCCTGGCAGAATGCCGGCGCTTGAGAGAATCGAGACCGCTCTGCAAAGCGGTACGTATTCTTTTTTTTATTTGACTCATCTTATGCGAGTATTTTAGTATATACTCTCACTGGCGGCTGTTTCCGTTGCCGCCGTAACAAAAATCCCGGGTTTTCCCACCACCGGGCACTTGTTCTCACATATGCCACAGCCAATACAGCTATCCTCGACCACATAGGGAAATTTCACCTCTTTAACCGAGCCGTCAAATGTTTCGACGTTCTGAACATCAAATTTTATCGCTTTATCGGGAACCGGACAGTGCTCCTCGCACACCAGACAATCGTTATGGCTATACCAGGGTATACAACGGCTCTTGTCAAAATAGGCCGTTCCCATCTTTGCCTTTTTCTTCTCTTCTATATCAAGATTTTCAATCGCACCGGTGGGACAAACCTGACCGCAGAGATTGCAATTGTATTCGCAATACCCCAATCTCGGAATGGAAATCGGCGTCCACAGCGATTCAAGACCCTTCTGTGTCAAAGCCGGTTGTAGACATCCACCCGTACTGTTACAGATTTTAACGCACTCCTGACAGCGAATGCAGCGATCCAGAAATTCATCTTCTTTCAGGGCACCCGGGGGTCTGATGGCATTGCCGGCACGGTTGCGGTCGCGGGCCATAGCGCTTAAAACCCCGATTCCGCCAAGACCGGCGACCGAAGCAAGGACAAATTTCCTCCTTGACAAGTCGATTTCATTTTTCCCCGGGTTCGAGCCAAAGGTGTATGAAATCGCATCGGGTTTGCAAACGTGTTGACAGGTATCACACTCTATGCATTCCACCGTGTTGTTGATGCTATAGTCGTCTTCGATGGCGTTCATCTTGCATTCGCGCTGACAAATACTGCAGCTGGTACAATCGGATGAGACAGAACGTTTGACGATACGGTATTTGGAAAAAATACCGAGCAAGGCACCCAGGGGACACAAGTTACGGCACCAAAAGCGCTTTTGGAAAAAGCCAAGTGCCAGGATACCCGAAAAGAGCAACAGCGTGATTAAAACCTGATAAAACGCGGGTTGGCTCAACGGTAAAAAGCTCTCCTGGGCGGTACTGTACAAGCTGTATACCTGATCCTCGAGCACGCCCAGGGAAAAGGCGATATCAAAAACGCCGTGAATAATAAATATGAGAACCGGAAAAAAGACCAGAGTGGCGACCCGCGTAAAAAGTGCAATCGGATCGAAATAACCCACCAATTGGGTGGAAAAAACAGCGCTGACCAGCAGAAAGACGAGCAGAACAAATTTATAGGAGCGAAAGCGCAGCGTATCGCGTTGTCGCGGTTTTTGGCGGCGCGCCTTGATCAAAAAACGATCCGAAGCATCCAGGGTGGTTCCCAGTGGACAAATCCAGCCGCAAAAAAAGCGTCCCAGTGGAATCGTCAAAAGCAACACGACGAGTCCGATTATCATGGTGGCGATAAAGGCCCGTGCGGAAATCATGGTGGCAATGGCGACCAAAGGACTGGCACGCAAAAACAGATCAGAGGGCAGGCCGGTTTCATAGGGATAACGCGCCTGAAGAAACAGAAAGAAGAAAAAGAGTAGAAAAAAAATCTGAAAAAGTCGTCGCGCCGTTCTCATAGGAACCCTTTATGTCATATTGATGGTTTTAACCTTGATTTTGGAAAGATCCATTGTTCCCAGTCCGCGATCCTGAGCGATTTTCAGATATTCCATTTGATTGGGATCGACATCAAGCAGGGTAATGGAATAGGCATCAGCGGCAACCCGGTCGGTCGCAGCAATGATCTCCTTTTTCATCACGACATCGGCGAGATTTCCGCCGGATGGTCCATTTCGCAACAAGACGCGATAGGCATCGATCAGCGTCAGTGTCGGTTTAATGACCATATTGATATCAACGATCTTTGTCATAAAATTTCGGTGAATCGCGCCACGGTCACCGCCCAGGACACCCATCATATTTTTAAATCCGAGGGTCACCCTGGAAATAGAGTGGTGTTTAACGATGGGCATATTGATCAGCACATCGGCATCCAGGGCGTCTTTATAAAAAGGCCAAGATTGAATCATCTCGCCACCGGGGATATCGACCTCTTTAAAGCGGCTGTCGACGATATGGCGAACCTCGGCTCCGGCGCCCTTGGCAGCCTCTTCGATACCACTACGGCGGTAACAGCGTCGGGCCTGATTGCAGGTGCGGTCTATGACGCGAACCCAGTCTGCACCGGCACTTTTGCACAATTTAACCATTTCCGCAACAGCTTCCGGATTGGTGTTGGCGGCCTGCTCCGGAACACGGTCCCAGCCGATGTTGGGCTTGATCAAAACTTTTTGTCCCTTTTTAACAAAGCGTTCGATACCACCGATGTTTTCCACCGCCCGGCGAACCATTTCCGCCGGCGAGCCGTTCTTAACGATGACCATATCCGGTATCTCATTTTGAGCAAACAGTGAAGCGGTGCTGATACCTGCCGCACCGGCTACTGTTGTCCTGATAAAATCTCTTCTGTTTATGTTCATTGTGCAACTCCGTTCTGTAAATGAAAAAGCCCACCCCAATTGACAACTAAGGCGGGCTCTCTATTCAGATTATAACAATACTATAATTTACGCTTTATATCGTCAATCTCATATTGAGCCGATTTTCGCCAGCGCCGGTCATTAGCCGCTTTTTCGAACTCGCTCAGGGCTTCGTTCAAACGCCCCATCGACTGCAATGCTTTGCCGGCTTCAAAGTGAGCAGCCGCTTTGTATCGGCTCCGATCTGCAGCCGCTTTCTGCGCTTCAGTCAACGCCTGTTGATGCTGACCAGCCTTATTGAATGCTTCAGCCAGGTGATAGCGGGCGCTGGTATAATCTTCATCAATAGCCAACGCATTCTGAAAGGCCATAATGGCATCTTCCAAACGGCCTGCGCCGGAAAGGGCGACGCCGAGACTGTTATAAGACTTGTAATAGTCGGGATTGACCGTGGTCGCCATGCGGAAATACTTGATCGCATTCTCCCAGTCTTTGATATTGGTGTAGACCAGCCCGAGGTTGTACATGGTGGTGTAAAGGCTCTGGTCGATTTCGATAGCATTTTGATACGCCTCGATCGCCTGCTGTTTTCTGCCGAGACGATTGTAGGCAGAGCCCATGGCGGAATAGGCGCGACTGTGGCTGGGATTGATTTCGACAACTTGCTGAAAAGCGGTAATCGCATCTTCATAACGACGCAACTTCAACATCGTCAATCCCTTGCCATAATAGGCATCATCGTAATTTTCGTTCAATTCAACGGCTTTGTTGTATTGATTCAAAGCCTCCTCATATTGTCCTTTTTTGTAGGCGGTATTTCCCTCATTGAAAGCCTGCTTGGATTGGTTCATGCGTTTTTGGTATTCCGCATCCTCAAGCAATTTGGCTTTAATCTCCTTAATTTCCTGATTGAGCTGTTCATATTGTTCTTTAAGCTTTTCATATTCATCTGCAACAATTCCGGCCTCACCCATCTGGGCACGAATTTCATTTGCTTTTTGAATCTTTGCATCATATTTTGCCTGCAGATCTTCCTGGGCCTGGAGAGAAAAACTCGCGAACGCAATAAAAATCACTGCCAAAAGCAGGGAGGTTCCTTTTCTCCTCATAATATTATCTCCTGATTAATTTACATGCCAGTCAATGTGGGTGCCGAAGGCGGGATTTGAACCCGCACGCCCGGTTAGGCACTACCCCCTCAAGATAGCGTGTCTACCAAATTCCACCACTTCGGCAATTGTACTGTCCTACTGTTCTGATTCGTTTTCCTGAACCGGCGGTTGTTCCTGAACCGGCAATTCCTGCTCCGCTTCCGGGACCTGCGGTAAAATCCTCGAGCTCGACGACATGCGACGATCGCGCTCCTGTTCCACCAGACTTGCGTCATCCAGCCCGCCACGCGTCATCAATCCCAGAATCAGGGCGATAACCATAAAAACGGTTGCCAATATTGCTGTGATCCTGGTTAAAAAATCTCCTGACCCGCGCCCGCCAAAAACAGTACCCATGGGATCCGAGCCCCCAAAGGTACCGGCAAGACCGCCTCCTTTACTGGATTGAATCAGAATTACAAACGTTAATAATATAGAAACTAATATGAAAATTGCAATTAAAAAAGTATACATTTTCACTCCAATTACGATTTTGCATGATTTATAATAGCGATAAATGAATCGACATCAAGACTGGCACCACCGATCAAACCACCATCGACATCGGGTTGAGACAACAACTCGGCGGCATTATCGGGTTTCATACTGCCGCCATACTGGATGCGAATAATCTCGGCGGTCTCTTCATCAAAAATATCGGTTAGCAATTTTCGAATAAATGCATGCACCTCCTGAGCCTGTTCCGGCGTGGCAACTTTACCGGTTCCGATGGCCCAGACAGGCTCATAGGCGAGGACCATTTTTTGCGCCTGAATCTTGTCAATATCCTCAAACGCTGCCTTAACCTGGGTCTCGATAACGGTTTTAGTTTTATCGGCTTCGCGCTCTTGCAGCAATTCTCCGACACAGACGATCGGTACAATACCTTCATGCAGCGCGCTCTTGATTTTTTTATTCACCGTTTCATCCGTCTCGCCGAAATACTGGCGCCGTTCGGAATGACCGATGATGACATAGTGACAACCAACGGATTTTAACATATCAGCGGAAATCTCTCCGGTATAGGCGCCCTTTTGCTCCCAGTGCAAATTTTGCCCGCCCAGATCGATATGGCTGTCGTGAATAACACTATAAACAGCGGCAAGATCGGTAAAGGGAGGACAAAGAACCACATCCACCTCTGTGTTCGTATCGACTTTTTGCTTGATTCCCTGTGCCAACTCGGAGGCTTCCGGTGCCGTTTTGTTCATCTTCCAGTTTCCGGCGATAATTTTTTTTCTCATCACAACGATATCCGTTTTATTCGTTTACCTGTATTTGTGCCCGCGAAGATAAATCTCCGCGGGGCTAATCTGAGTGTTGCTGTCTAATCAAAGAAACGCAATTTTGCTGATAATGTTCCTTACATGGAGGCCATTTTGACCAGCAGGTCAACCACGCGACAGGAATAACCCCACTCATTATCATACCAGGAGACCACCTTGACCAAATTGCCTGAATCACCCTCGCCGATAACCATGGTCGAAAGCGCATCGAAAATCGAAGAGGCATCGTTTCCGACAATATCAACCGAAACGATCGGATCTTCGGTATAAGCCAAAATGCCCTTCATGGCGCCTTCAGCCGCTTTTTTCATTTCCTTGTTGATCTCATCAACGGTAACCGATTTGTTTAATTCAGCGGTAAGATCGACGACAGAACCATCAGGCGTGGGAACGCGCATGGCAAAACCATCGAGCTTGCCGTTCAGCTCCGGAATCACCTTGCCCACAGCCTTGGCGGCACCCGTGGTGGTCGGAATAATAGACATGGAAGCGCTGCGCGCTCTGCGCAGATCCTTGTGGGGCAGATCGAGAACCATTTGATCATTGGTAAAAGCATGTATCGTGGTCATAAGACCGCGTTTGATGCCGAATTCATCGTTCAATACCTTGGCCACCGGGGCCAGACAGTTGGTGGTACAGGAGGCATTTGAGACGATCTTGTGTTCGGCTTTGAGATCATCGTCATTGACGCCCAGTACGATGGTGGCGTCGATTTCGTCCTTGGCCGGTACGGTCAAAATCACCTTTTTGGCGCCGGCATCGAGATGCTGCGCGATCTGGGCGCGTTTTCGAAAAACACCCGTGGACTCTACCACAACGTCAACATCCAGCTCTTTCCAGGGCAGTACAGAGGGATCTTTTTCTGCAGAGACCTTGAACGAATCGCCGTCAACGATAATGGTGTCACCCTCGACCTTGACCTCTTTGTTATATACACCGTGTACAGAGTCGTATTTCAGCAGGTGTCCGAGCGTTTTGGCATCGGTCAGATCGTTTACCTGTACCACATCGACATCGTCGCGCTCCTTGAGTATGCGAAATACCAGCCGGCCGATGCGACCGAATCCATTGATTGCTACCTTCATTACAACCTCCTAATCTATTGTTATTTTATTGTTTATGCTTTTCCTGATGCGCCGAGCAAACGCAGTTTGTGAACGACCATACCCTTGATCGCATCTCTTGCCGGTCCCAGATATTTGCGCGGATCAAAATTTTCCGGATTTTGAGCGAATTCGCGGCGAATGGTCGCGGTCATCGCCAGGCGCAGATCGGTATCGATATTGACCTTGCAAACATTCATCTTTCTGGCGCGCTCGATCATGTGTTCCGGTACACCCTTGGCGCCCGGCAATTCACCGCCGTATTTGTTGCATTCGTCGACGAATTCCTGCAAAACACTTGATGCGCCGTGCAGCACCAGAGGATATCCCTCCAGTTTTTCCTGAATCTTCTCCAGTCGCTCGAAATCGAGCTGCGGCTCGGTTTTAAACTTGTAGGCACCGTGACTGGTGCCGATCGCAACCGCCAGCGAGTCACAACCGCTGCGCTCGACGAATTCCTTTGCCTCATCCGGATCGGTGTAAATCGCATCCTTTTCCGACACATCGACGTGCTCTTCGATACCGGCCAGTCTGCCCAGCTCGGCCTCGACCGGCACGCCGCGCGGATGGGCGTAATCGACCACTTTTTTGACCAGAGCGATATTTTCCTCAAACGGCAGATGCGAGCCGTCTATCATCACCGAGGTAAACCCGCCGTCGATGACATCGCGGCACAATTCATAACTGTCGCCGTGATCGAGATGGACGGCGATGGGCAGATCGCTGATCTGCAACGCTGCCTCGATCAGTTTCATCAAATACTCGT
>CAZMUU010000108.1:2191-10347 GCA_964569215.1 uncultured Cytophagia bacterium | reverse complement strand
ACCGTTATCAACAACGATGCCGGTCTCGGTCGCATGGGCGATATGTTCAGCGTCTATGGCCGCGCCGACGACAACTCGCTGACCATCTTTTCTGCGGTCAGCGGCGGCAATAAAATCGTCAAATACACCACCAGCGATAACGGCATGACGTTTACGCCGGAAGTGATAACCCTTGCCGAGGGTGGCTTTGGCACCGTGCCCAATGTAGCGGAAGCCAAAGATGGTACCCTGTGGATCAAATCCTACGGACGGCCGCTGGTACATATCAATGCCGACGGTACGGTCATCGACACCGTTTCGACCACTATCGCCGGCACCGGTGCCTCCAAAATCGCTTACGGCAGCTCCGAAGAAGCGGAATTTGTTATTGTTTACTATCCGGACCTGGGTGGTTCCGGTACTGCCGAGAACCTCGAGGTGATCATGGTCGGCGATGGCGCCGCCAATGCACGCATCGCCTACGAATCGCCCTCTATCGGGGCAATCCCGAACGGTAATGGTGTCGGTTCGGTCGACTGGACGATGCTGAACGAAGAGACCCTGCTTTTCTTCATTCTTGGTACCAATAACGGCATTGCTGCCTTTAGCAATAACGATGATTATGTACTGGCCAAGCTGGACACGCTTTTCCAAGGCGACACACCGACATTGCATGAAAATCCGTTCGGTGCCGGTTATATCACAGGGACCAACAGCTATGGTGATATCGGAAAATACCAGCGTTTTGATACGAACGTTGGTGACAAGCTGTTCGGCATGAAATACTATTTCGCCTACAAGGAGATCGTCGGCGATACCGATACGCTCAAACTCGTGGTTAAAACGATGACCCAGGAGGGCACTCCGGGCGATGTGCTAGCCGCTATACACACGCCCACATCGGCATTGGACACCACCATGATGGGCAATATGTTCTTTCTCGACAATCCGTTGATGCTGGATGGTCCGGTGTTTGTCGGTTTTGAATTCATGGAGGGCGCCGATGATACGCTCGCCATCTATGCAGATGCCGACGGAGAAGGCGACGAATCCGACCGCGCCTGGGAACAGACCGGGCCCGACGCCTATCAGGCGCTCAATGATCCCGGCACCTGGTCCTGGCATCTCGATGCTGATTTGTGGATCAAAGCTTACGTGAAAGTGACCATGCCGAGCGCCGTTGAAACGCGGCCGCTTTCACAGCTGCCCGAGGTATACGAGCTGTCGCAGAACTTTCCCAATCCGTTTAATCCGGTCACCTCGTTCAACGTCAAGATGCCCGTCAACGGTGATGTTAAAATATCGGTTTACAACACCCTGGGTCAACAGGTGGCTATGATACATGATGGTCAACTGAGCGCCGGTACGCATCGCTTTGAATTCGCCGGCCACAACTTTGCCAGCGGCGTCTACTATTACCGCATCGATGCCAAAGCGTTTACCGCTGTCAAGCGCATGATGCTGGTGAAATAGAACCGTGATTCCGGTCAACCCTGAAAGAATCTGATCGGTTGCTCGTTAACGTGGACGCCCCCGGACATTGCAGTCCGGGGGCGTTTTTTTGAATACGTGCAAGCAAAAAGCCTGTGTGAAAATAGCAGTATGATGGTAAGATGTTGCTCTGTAAAAAAGCGTAATCCCTGCAGACCTAGTTGATATTTACGGTTATCGGAAGCAGATGAACATTTGTGACCGAGCTATTGACGCGTTGACAATTGGCCAGCCCGGCGGCTGCATCGCCACCTATAACAACAACTCCCTGAATGGGCGTGCCACAGGAATAAAGATTGCGTTCCTCTGTGCCGGTTCCCAGTGTTGCCGTTTCTGTTACCGTCAGGTTGCCGGAGATATTGTTCTTTTCTGCATCCACATAAATTCCATAGTGCTGATCGCTGCCCTGAACGATATCTTTTTTATTGGAGAAATACCCGGCAGCCGTAAAGATATTATCTGAAAAGGTATTGTAAACCTGGCCGGAAACGCCTATGGCGGAATGAATTCCTAAAGAACCGCCCAGCCCGTAAATACTGCTTTGCCCATCTGATTTACCCAGCACACCGCTGGCCATTCCGGTTTGTTGGCCGCCGCTTTCCTGGTAAATAATCGCTGAAACACTTCGACCGGATTGGGTATCACCCGTAACCATTGGGATTGAACCCGATAAACCAAACGTTAATTCGTTTGAATCATAGTTGTCGAGCGGAAGAAAAATACTGGCGACACCATCTCTGGTCGTACCGACTTGGGTTGGCCATACACCACTTTTTACCAGGTTCAACTGATTTATCTGTAGAGTCGCTTTTGGATCGCTTGCTCCGATTCCAACGGTTTTTTCAGAGGTGCAACGCATGATTTCTTCCGTACCTTTTTTGACGATTAGTTGTGCAGACGATGTAGAAATTGCTGCAAACAAAATGATGAAAATTATAGCAAAATATTTCATTATCATTCCTCCCTTAAAGTTTGAAAATGAATGTTTATGGCTGTTGTCATAATTAAGCTCTATGCTGTAATAAAATAGTGACGGAATAGAATATGATTATTAATACATGCCGAATATTATTTGCTTTATAAATAATCATTTAGCATAAATAATAGCAACCGGTCTTTATCTTCTTTTTTAAAATAATATAGTTTCAATATTCATGCCAAAAATATTTTTCATATCATTTGTTGTTTTTGCCGTGATCTTTATGTTTTCGTCAGACATTCCCGGGCACTGGTCAGGAGGTTTTTTTTTGTCATGCGTCAGGCCGCTGTAAAACCATTGTTGCTGGACAGGACAAGACCTTTATTTCTGCCCACCCCGACCACTCGTTGAGTTGTGACTGATCATTTGATCTGTAAGTTACTGAACCCAAATTAAATTTATAATGCAGACATAAAAAAAGCGGAGGAAGAATCCTCCGCTTTTTGATTAAATAATGATGTCGAGTGATTATTTTACCAGCATCATCCGTTTGGAAACCATTTGGTCGCCGACACGCAGCACATAGAGGTAGAGGCCGCTTGTCGCTTTGACACCTGACTCATCGGTACCATCCCATTTTACACTGTGATGACCGGTTGAAACGACTCGGTTTACCAGTGTCTTGATCTCCTGACCCTTCAGGTTATAGATTTTGAGAGAGACCTTTTCAGCGGACATCAAGCTGTAGGAGATGGTCGTGCTGGGATTGAATGGATTTGGATAGTTTTGATCCAATTGAAACGTAACCGGCACGGTGTCATTCGGACGGGCAGAAACGCCGGTAACCTGGTTTTCAAAGCGCAAGACCAGCCCTCCGTCGTTGAATGCATAGCCAAAATCCGGACTTCCGAAAACACCTGAGACCATGTATTCTCCTTCGGCCTCAGCGGGAATATCAACAGCCGTCCAGGTTTCCCCCAGGTCGGTGGTGTAAAAGACACCGGTATCATCCATACCCATAATAATATTGGTACCAGGTACGGCGAGCACACCATTGACCCAGCTTCCCTCAGTGGGGGGGTTATTGGTTTGGGTCCAGGTCGCACCGCCATCGGTAGATTTTGCCACGATACCGGAGCGGTCGGTCATCAAACCATCCGTTTCACTGGAAAAACCGATCGAACGCGGGTAGTTGGGAACGATCTCGGTGGACACTTTGTAGGTATCCCAGGTTTCGCCGGCATCGGTTGAACGGAAGACAAAGGTTGAATCATACTGAGAGGTCAAACCTCCAAACCACATGTTTCGTCCGACATTGCAGCCGGCCAGACCCCATGTATAGTAGCCATATGCTGCGTTCATAAAATCGATTCCGGTGATTTCCGTCCAGGTGTCACCACGATCTTCGGTACGAACAAAGTGCATGTTACCGTTGGGTTCAAAATCACCGATGGCTACGGCAACCTCATCTGTAAGCACGCGGCAGGCATCAAACCATCCGGGAGCGATCGGGCTGATGGTATAGGAGTAGACCATTGTCCAGGTTGCGCCACCGTCTTTTGTTTGATAGATTTCGCCGGCTGCGGTTGCCACGAGAGCTTCATTGGCATTAAAGGCATCCATTTGAGCCGCACGGCCCTGGATAGCGGCAGCGTTATGGGTAAATGTTTTTCCTCCATCAATGGATCTGAATACCCAGGTTTCCTTGGTACCGCCATCTACACCACAGAACCAAACCGTCTGGTTATTATCCATGATACGGCCGGGTTTGAAGGAGAGATTGTCCGGCGCTTCACCATTGAGCTGAACTTCAGTGGCAACGACCATGTTGCCGATGGTGGGTGTTTCTGCTACGAGATCCAGAACGACAACCGGTTGAGTTCCGGTATTCGGAAATTCACCGGCATCTGTACTGGAGGTATAGAGAACTTCCAGGTAAGGATCATCGTCGACATTGGTCAGATTGAGTACGCTCCAGATACCGGCTTCAGCATAATTTGAATCGATCATGGCAAAGGTGTAATTGGCCGGATCATCAATGTCTCCGCCCTTGTAGCCGAGATGGAAAATGCCGGCATTGGGTGTAGAGGCGCGTGAGCCAAAAACAAAATCAAGATATCCGTCATTATCGATATCTCCGGAGGCGCTGCCCCAGGGACCGCGGGAACCACCGGGCCAATATTCACCAACATTGAACAATTCGGTACGTTTCAGGCCGTCATTTTCTTCCTGAAGGAGATAAATACTCTTATGTTCATCATCGCCCCAATCATAGACAGCGGCTATAATTTCCATTTTTCCATCATCGTTGAGGTCCACAGCTTGTGCAGATTGATTCGGAGACCCCCCGTCGAGAGGCGGAAGTGCTTCATAGGTCCAGGCAGAACCGCTCCAGCTGAATTTTGTAATCTCCACTTCGCAAAAGGAATAGACATTCGGACCGATTGCGACAACGTCCCATTTGTTCAGGGCAGGTTTGGAAAGAAGATCAAAGTCAAGACCGCTGACCTCCATGGTCCAGGTTTCTGAGCCGTCTCCGTTATCCGGGATGTTGTCTACAGAAGCGACACCACAGTAATAACCACTATTATCACCTTTTCGGTCTGCAAAAATGAGTTCCGGAGTGCCGTCATCATCCGGGTCGGCAATAATCGCATCCATCGGACGGATATTGGCATCATCCTGGTCGGTAATGGTCCATTGAG
The DNA here is from genome assembly GCA_964569215.1 of uncultured Cytophagia bacterium. Lineage (GTDB taxonomy): Bacteria > Zhuqueibacterota > Zhuqueibacteria > Residuimicrobiales > Oceaniaggregativiventaceae > Oceaniaggregativivens_A. Next base: position 5,253 of record CAZMUU010000108.1, on the reverse strand, counting down.
CGTTGGGCAGATAATTATCTCCGTCCGGGATACCGAGTACATCGCTGCCGTCACCCTTTACCTCATAAACCAGGATGCGGGCAGGATTCAGGTCTGTAACGCCTGAGGTATTGTTGGGCGGGCCCCAGATAATTTCCGGTTTACCATCCTTGTCCAGGTCACCGGTTAACAGAATGGGCCAGGTGTTTTGTTTTTCGACCGGAGCGACCGCCTTCCAGACGACCTTCCAAGCTCCATTCTCTTGTTCAAGTTTGTAGATTCTCGGGATGACTTCGTTTGGTGTATCATTTATGTTGTCATTGACCAGATAAATTTCCGGTTTTCCGTCATTATCCAGGTCCATACCGGAAATCATGTTGCCGACCCCCCCGACATTCAAATCGGTTTCAGGCACGGGAATTTCTCCACTGCGGATAAATTCCGCCTGTGCAAAGACCGATGTACCGAAAAGCAAAACGATACAGGATACAATAGTAAAAATTCGATTCATGCGTTAACCTCCATGGCTTGGTTAAGTTTATCTGTGAATTAACAAAAAGTGGATCTTTTCACCTCCCTCCATGTTAGGAGCAAACGGATTATTGACCATTTATTGTGCACGTATTAAAATGAAAAGGCAAAAGAAAAGCGATGGATTTGTTCCAATACGCCCATGTCCGAATATGCGTAATCCAAAACAAATCCCGTCTCTTGCATGACAAAAAGCTGGACACCGGTGCCGAAGCAGAGGCCGCCTTCGTCGGCTTCGAGCTGGTAGCCACCACGCAAGAAGAACATATTTTTAAAGCCGTATTCCAGGCCAACATTATATCGCTCAAGATTATTATTCGGGTGAATCATATCCATTGCGGTGGTAATCCGGTTTTGTTCGTTATTGACCACATCAAAGGATATACCAAAGCGAAAATTGATGGGCATGGAATGCGATTCAAAACTTTTAGGTTTATCGGCATCAAAGGAACGCGAATCGCTATAATCGATGTATTCGCCGTCAAAGGTGACTTCCGGTCCAAAATGCAGAATCGACATTCCGATACGGAGTCCATGAAAATCGGTTCGATAGATGGTGCCGAGGTCCAGACCCCAGGTCGTATATCCATGTTGCCAGTATTTTTCATGGACCACTTTACCGGTCAGACCGATGGAAAAACGGTTTGTAAGAAAACGGGCATAAGAAAGGCCCACAACATAATTTGATATATTAAACATTTGACCGGTGCCATTGGGTTGGTCGATGGTAGTGATTTCCATATCATCGGTCATCAATTGCTGTGTGCTGATCGCAATGGTTCCGATGCGATCGATGTTCATGGCAAAGGATGCACCGACAAAGGAAATTTCAGCCGGCCATTGATTATAGCTGGTGAAAAAGCTGCGGTTTTTGATATCTACAAGACCGGCCGGATTCCAAAAGACAGCGCCGGCATCCCGGGGCAATGTCGTATATGCTGCTCCCATGCCTGCCGGTCTGGCTCCCATACCGACTTCGAGAAATTGCGCCACCGATGTGCCGACCGGGGCAAAACCCTGTCCATAAATCAATGCAGGGATAAACAAAAAACATATATAGATTTTCTTCATCTCTCTATCCTTCACTTTTTAGCGAACAATGACGAATTTACCGGTTGTTTGACCAAGCGAGGGTGATTCGACGACATATAAATAGAGACCGGGTGCAGCCTCCTGGTCATTTCGGGTGATCAAATCCCATTCTGCAACGCTGTTATTGCCTTCACCCATGAAATTGGCGCCTTTTCGGACGGTTTGTCCGGCATGGATTTCATCGACATAGTCTCCGTCTACAGTAAAAATTTTGATCGTTGCATCTGCAGGCAGATTGATAAACTGCAAACGATGTTCCCATGGATTTGTATCACTGGGCAGCGGATTGTTCCAACGATGGCTGCCAATATAGGGATTGGGAACGGCTTTGACATTATCCAGTGCGGATGCCACCGCGTTCGCCGGAGATATGTATTCCAGGCTGTTCAGGACATTGGTTTCGACCGAGCCCAGAGGTATTGGATAGGTGATGGTCTCGGTAAAGGCCTGTACCGAATAATAATAATCCAAACCATTGGTAAAATCGGTATCGATAATTTGAAAGCTACCGATTTCATCGCCTTCCGGCGGGGGCCAACTGGTGCTGCCGGTGGTATCGGCATAGGTTCCGAGACCGAGGGGTTCCCATGCAAAATTCCCGGCCGCGGTGGTGCCGACGCTCTTCCAGACTTTATAACCGGCAAATTTGTCATGGTAGGTGGCGGCATCATCCCAGATCACCTTGATCCCTGTGGTGATACCGTTTTCGAAAACCGGTTCGAGAGTGACATCAGGGGTGGGAGGTGACAGCGCTTCGCCAGAAACCTCGTAATCATTATCGACGAGAAACTGTGCCACATCCATAATTTTAAGCAGTTCTTCCAGGCTCCGGATGCCTCCGCTATCAGGATCGCAACCAACACCCAGGGCGGCTGTAAAGATGACCGAATCTCCGGCAGCAAAGTCTTCAAGGGGTCCAAAAGTTAGAATGCCGCGGTAATCATAGGGAAAGGGCACACCGGAGCTGAGCGGGAGCTCGACAAATTCACCGATTTTGCTGATCATACGGTCATAGGTTTCTTTATCTGTGACGGGATCATTATAAATATTGCATTGATGAAAAGAACTCGGTGGCAGGTATGGTTCAGATTTTAAAAATTTGATGCCGATAAATCCGGGGGAATTCAAAGTACCATCCGGACCCGGATTGCCAAAGTCATCATCCTGCCCATTGTCTGCCGGATAATGCGGATTGTCTCCGTCCCACATAAACATCAGGGTGCTGTCGCACTGATCCGGGGTCAGACTGTGTTCCCGGTTAGCCATCTGCGGAAAAAGAGGCAGCCATTCTTCCCAGGGGGTGGCATTGCTGAGAACGTGATCGTCCTCGTTGGTGAATCGGTATTCTGCACCCCAGTTGGGCAATTTTGAGACATCAGCATCAAAACGAAAGGTCAGGAAAAAGTCGGTCAGGTCACGCGGTGTATCGGCGACGCCGTCTTCATCTGTATCGATTCCGA
>CAZMUU010000108.1:0-2091 GCA_964569215.1 uncultured Cytophagia bacterium | reverse complement strand
TTGGCTGTCAGCCAGATGGTACCGCGGTAGAGATAAGAGTTGCCGGATCCGCCAGGCCAGTCGCAGGAGGGGGTGCGCCCCTCGTATGCATCGTCACCCATAAAACCAAAGTTGGTCACCCGGGTCCACAGTGTACCGATTTTATGGAATTTCCAATTATCTTCCACAACCGGTCCTTCTGCCGGAATCAGGCGGGCTTTTGACAAAACCGGCGCTTTTTGTGCATCGGCGGCGAAGCTCATCGATACCAAAAAGATGGTTATCAAGAGAAGGGTTGTATAATAAAAGTATCTCATTCAATGCCTCCAGTTAAAGTTCTAGTCCCATTCCAATCCGGACCTGTCTGCCGGAACTATATACACTGGGATTGCGGATATAATCTCCGGTAACATTATCCAGCCGGACAATTGACGGGTCGCCCTCGATCTCATAGTATTGACTGTTTCCCAGCCACTGAACATTTTCCCGATCAAAAAGATTAAAAACGTCGATGAAAAAATGAATATTCGTGCCGGAAAAATCAATTTTTCTCAAAAATTTAACATCGGTTGTGCTTGTCCAGGGCATACGTTGATCGTTGACTTTACCTGTTCCGTATGAGGAATAGGGAAGGCCACTACCATAATCGAACTGTAAATTGATAATCCACTTGCCGAGCGGCTTGAAATTCGCCAGCGAAATGCCAAAATCTTCAGGCGTTTGCAAGGTCAAATTGGCGTTCACCGTGTGGGTTTGATCGTGATTGAGAATATTCATCCGCTTGGCATCTGTAAAGGAGCCAAAACCGCCCCACGGCGAGGAACTGCGGCCTTTGGCAACGGAATAGGTGTAATTGATGGATCCACCCCAAAAACGGCCAAGGCGTTTTTTAAATGTCAGTTCCATGCCTTTAACATTTCCATAATCCGCATTTTGAAAGACGTTGAGCTCGATGTTTTGAATGGTACGTCCAACGAATTTCTTATAGTCCATGAGATTGGAGACATCTTTATAATAGCCGGTAATGGTCGCTTTAAAATTATCGCTAAACTGGTGTTCCAGTCCAACTTCATAGGCAACGGTTTTTTCTGGCTCCAGGTTGGGGTTGCCGATATTATTACCCGTTTTGGTCAGGGCCTGATAGCGGTTGTTGCGATAGAGAAAATATCCGTCTGGCCGCTGGAAATAATGACCATAGGTATAATGAATCAAGTCCCGGTCGGTAATCGGGTGCGAAATACCGATACGTGGACTGATTTGATGCTTAATCGTTGGTTCTTGCGGATCGATCAGGATCGGCAGACCGTTTTCATCGAGCTGTGAAAAGGGACGGTTAAAATCCGAGGGATAAAAAACCGCATCCTGAAGACCGTTGGGGTCGAATCGATCATATCGCAAGCCGACGAGGGCGATAATACCCTGAAATTCCAGCTTGTCTTGAATATAGGCGCCAAAATCATAGGAATCCTCGTCCCAGATATCCTTACGCAGGGTTTGCAGATTGAGTGTCCAGGATATGTTTTCCACCTTGGTGCGATGTTTATAAAATTCAATGCCACCCTTTAACATATGATTGTTTGTGACCTGGCTGATCAGATCCGCTTTAACGCTTTGGGTCCAGGATGATTGGTCGCGATAGCCCGGATCGTCTCCACGTACCCACCAATAATTATCCTCCCGTTCCCGATAAATGGGGTGGGGGCCGGGCTCGTTGATATTCCATAACAGATCTTCATCGGTATTTCCGTCGCCATCCCGGTCTTCCACATCAGGTGTGGCATAATGATAGTTGGTATAAAAGTTCTGCAGGCGAACCTCATAATATGTCTTGGGACTGAGCGTGTGCGTCCAGATCATATAAGCCATATCGCTCTCTTTTTCATAGTCCCAGAGATAGTTTTGCATACCAGCCACATAATATGTTTCCATACGAGAATAGGGCTGATTGTCCCATTCACCCCCGGTATTATCGACGACACCCTGTTCATAGGGGACGGGATCGTAAACATAACGGTAACGGTAGCGTGTGTCATTTTCTACGAAATTATATTCATTAAACTCATAATCATCGCCCGGACCGTATTTTGAGGCGGGAAAGTAGAATTGATCCCA
>CAZMUU010000107.1:0-10374 GCA_964569215.1 uncultured Cytophagia bacterium | reverse complement strand
TCCTCTTTAAAGAAACGCTTGCCGTAGAGAATTTGGCGTATCAGCGATTCGCCGGAGGTCAGGTTGGTATCCGATTCGACCCACATCGCCCCCTGAGGCTCGATTTTACCGGCCTTTACGTTTTGTTTGATTTTTCGGTACAATCCCGGATAGTGTTCTTTCATCCATTGGTAAATCTGCGGTTGGGTGGCGCCGAATTTATAGTCGGGATATCGCTGCATCAGCTCGATGGCAGTGGAAAAGGTACGCGCCCCCTTGCGGATCGTCTCGCGAATCGGCCACATCCAGGCAAGATCCAGATGCGCGTGGCCGATGGCGCTGATCTGCAAACCGGTATCCCCCCCCTTTTGCGCCAGCAACGGCGCCAAAATCTTCTGCGCCTTTTTCACACCTGCGGTCAGGTCGCCCTCGAGAATCTGGGTCACTTGAAAAAGAGCACGAAAAATCTGCGCTGAACGGACGGTTTCAGCGGGCAATACCTTCCAGAGATCAAAGAGAACTTCAAAATCATAAGACAACTGCCGTACCGGTTCATGACAAATGGCAATATCCGCCTGTTGAACAGTGCCGTTTTTCATAAAATTGCCGAACAGATCATTATTGCCTGCATCGGCCCAGAGGTCAACCCGTTCTCCTCCCTTTGCTTTTTTCAAAAAGGAGAACACCCGCTTTCCCGGTCTGCCCAACCTGAAATCAAAAAATGAACTGGTTGTGGTCAATCCTCTTAACGGCGTTCCCTTTTGGTCATAAACGCACAACTCGCCATTGACATCAAGCAATAAAACCACCTTTTCACCGGCAGCGGATTGGGGTACCCTGCCGCGAAAATGAAACCAGGCACAATCGAACAACTCTCCCCACTTATCTCCCGGCTTGATCTCTTTCTTATTCCCCTGCTGCCGCTTTTCAAAAGAAAGCGGCTCACTTGTAGACCACACAGTGATGTCGAGGCTCTCCACGACCCTGTAGATGGAATCATACAGCTTGTGCAGCGTTCCTTCCAGTTGATCGGTATTGAAATCCTTGGCTTGTAGCATACATACCATCCTTTTCGTTGTAAATCATTCCGTTCAAAAAAACTCGATCCGGGATAATGCGGACGCTATCTATACCGGTAAACAATCCACATCCCGAAAATTTTCTATTTCTCCGCCTGTTCAATCAGATTGACCTTGAAAAACTCACCCGTTTTGCGGTGAATTTTCACGGTTGTTACACTCCAGGCGTCGACATCAATCTCAATTTTCTTTTTTAACGCTTTAAGATGTAGCGTCGCCGTCGTCTTTTTACCGCCGAGCTCCTGCAAGCGAACCAGTAGATAATTACCCTTCTCCGCTTTTTTTATCGCGGTTATTCTGACGCCGGCGGGCATCACCTGTAAAAACGATTCCGGCAGCGAGCACCGCTTTTTTGTCCTGGTTTGTCCCGGATAATAGACAAACGCCTGTGGCGGAACATTAAAGAGTGCCGCCAGTCGCGACAGTCTGCTCTCATCCAATGCATGGCCGATCACAAAACCGAAATCGATACCCTCGTGCTCACCCTGGTCCTGTCTGGGAATGAACCGCTTGCTGTAAATATCATACGCTTTATTCATGTCGAAAGAGGTGTAGGCGGGCGATCTCAGAACACTGAGGTAAAGCGTATTGTTGTACAGGCTGTGTGCATAACTGGCGCGGTTGACGACGCCGATATATTTTCCGTTGGCGCGTTTTTCCGCAGCCGCAATCCAGCGCTGATTGCTGCGCTCGCGATGAAGGGAATCATCTTTCCGTCGTTTTATGGCGCTGTAGGGCGTTTCGCTCAGGGTATAATCCGCATCAAAGTTGAGCGGAACAGCGATTTTGAGCATCGAATCCTTTTCCTGCCAGAAGACGCGGTCGCGAAATTCAAAAAGATCCTGATGTTTGCTGAAAATATAGCGGCGCACGATACAGGAACGGTGATAAACGAAAACCGCTTCGACAATGGTTCGCACGGCACCGTCTTCGATAATCGCCAGTGAGGGCTGTGCGATGTTTTTCTGTGTTGTACGATCCCTTGCAGAGGCAAAAATATCCTGCATCTGATGTTTATCAGCCAGTCGAAAGGTTCCGGCCGGCTCCCCCCAACCGCCATCTGCCGAGGCGCCCTGCGGCAGGTGATCGGGATCGCCGCTCGTCCAGCTGTGATCGCGATCGGCAAAAACCATTGGCAAACCGGCGCCGGGAGCGCAATAGGAGGCTTTTGATTTCGATGGGCCGACCCAATCCACAAGACCGGTATCGGGATTGATTTGAACGGCGAGCGATGCGGATTTAAAATGCAATCTTTCCTTGCTCAGCGGCGGGTTCTTCCACACCAGCGGTTTTTGACGAAGTTTATAAGTGGCATCAACCCGATGAAATCCATAAGGCTCAAGGGCCAGCGGCAGAGAAACCCTTACGCGCCAATCCATAGCCAGATTGGCGTGCTCCTTTTCGCGCTGCGCCTTTATCAGCTTGCCGCCGGAGCGAAGAATCAACTCCGACGTGCCCAGCGTTCCCTGGTTTTGCGTCGACATGTGATATTCGCATTCCACGTTCGTGGTAACCGGGAATCCGTGCGGATTCCAGAAGAATATCGAGGTCTCTTCTTCTGCCGGCGGCATATCCCTCAGAACCGTAACGAACAATTTCGCCCGCAAGCGCCGCAGCGCTTCCCGGCAATGCGACAAACCGGTCAAAGCGTCTTTCTCCACCGGTGGTATCCCCGATCCCGGCAGTATATCGTGAAACTGGGCAAAGAGAATATCCTTCCAGGCGCGGTCGAGCACTTTTTTGGGGTATTTATGCCTGCCAAGCCACCAGGCGCAGGTCGCCAGCGCCTCGGTCGCCTGCATCAGATTTTCAGCCTGACGATAGCTGCGCTTGACCCGGCTCATCGATGTATAGCATCCGGGCAGGATATTCTGAAATTCGCCTTTTATAACCTCCAGTTTTTCAGCATAGCCCCTGACCGTTTTAAAAAAAGTTTCCGGCGTCGAATGGATGAATGTATAGTCGCTTTTATGCGCCTTTTGAAAAGCTTTCAGGCGCTTGTATTCCGCTTCGGAGATGCCGCCGCCATGATTGCCGATCCCCCACAAAACCATGGTCTCCGGCTCGTTTTTATAATGATCGAGCCATTTTTCCAGTTTCTCGTCTATTTTGCCGTTGCTCAGGTACATATCGTCGCTGCGCCGGGCCAAAATCTTTTTACCGCTGCGACCCTGCCACCAGAACGCCCCAACAGGCAACTCCCAGTTGCCAAAATCCGGACGGCAGAATATGTAGGAATCAAAACCGCAAGCCGCCAGAATATCCTGATAGCCCTCCGGCTGTCCAAAGGGATCGAAATTATAAGCCGTTGTCGGCTCGACGCCGAAGGTTTTGCGGAAATAAGCCTTGCCGTACAAAAATTGCCGAACATGGCTCTCGCCGCAAGGCGCATTTAAATCGGGCTGCAAATAACTGCCGCCGGCAATATGCCATTTCTTTTCTTTTACCAGTTTTTTAATGCGCTTGAAAAGCACAGGGTCGTGCTCCTCGATCCACTGGTATAAAATCGCTTCGTTATGATTAAAGACAAACCGCTTATGCGTCTCACAAAAATCAGCCGCAATGCGAAAGGTCGAAAGCGTTTCGGCCAGACCCTCTTCCCATTGCCACAACCATACCGGGTCCAGATGGGCGTTGCAGATCAAATGAATTTTCTTTTTCATCTCTTCTCGCATCCTTGAATTAAAATTAAATGGAAATCTCTTTTTAAAATACGATTTTTTTTCTAAATTCAAATTAAAGAATGATGCGTTCGGGTAATTATGAAAAAAATTTGCCTTCTACTCAATAAAATCGAGCGAATTGAAGCGCATAATTACTATATGCTCTGCAATGCCGCGATCGACCTCAACCATAGAGTCTGTTTGTGCGATGTCGATACCATAAAACTGGCACACGATAAAATCATCGCCGATACAATATCTGTTGAAAATCACCTGGTTATCGATGAATATTTACCCGGTAAACCCGTCTCAACCGATCTTGCCGGCTTTGACCTGGTCTGGGTAATGAGTTTCGGCATGCGAAACTCCTATCTCGACAAGATTCAGCTGTTGAATTTACTGCAAAAGCAAACGCACCTGATCAATTCCGTAGAAGCCCTGCACCTGCTCGGCAATAAATATGCGCTGCCCGCAAACCCGCTCTTTAAAACGCCCCTGACCTATGCCGGAAAAAACACCGACGAATTGTGGCAACAATTTCGCAAAAGCAAGAAAAAATGGATCGTCAAACCACCGGCGGAAAGCTGGGGGCGCAATGTCTTCCTCCTCGACCCCGATGACAGCAATGCCGGGGTGATTCTGGAGATAATGACCGGCAACGATTCATCGCAGTATTGTATCCTGCAGGAATATATCGACACAATCGGCAACGGCGAGAAACGCGTTTTGCTCTGCGGCAACCAGATCATCACCTATTATCAGCGCATGTCGCAATATAAACAACACCGTCACAACTTGCACGCCGGCGCTACCGCTGTACCCTGCCGATTGTCGGAACATGAAGTAAACCTGTGCCAAAAGATCGGTGAATACTATAAAAAAACAGGCGCCGTGTTTATGGGAATCGATCTGGTCTATCCCTATGTGATTGAAATCAATGTGACCAATCCGGGCGGTTTAAAAACAGCGCTGGATATCAGCGGTAAAAACCATTCACACGAGCTGATCAAATCGATTTTGAAAAAATACTGATGATTTTGCTCTATAATCGAAATATCCGGCCGAATTTTGACGTTAACGTTTTAAAAAAGGCAAAAACATGAAAGATCAAACCATTCGCATCGGCATCATCGGTGCCGGACAAAACACCCGGGACAAACACATTCCGGAGCTGCAAAAACTGAAAAATGTCGAAATCGTCAGCGTTTGCAACCGCAGCCGGACATCCTCTGAAAAAGTGGCTGACAAATTCAACATCACCAACATCTATGAAAACTGGAAAGAACTGATCAAAGCCGACGACAGCAATGCGATTTTGATCGGGACCTGGCCCTATTTACACCACCCGGCCGTCATGGCCGCGCTTGAAGCGGATAAACACGTTCTCTGTGAAGCCAGAATGGCCATGAACGCCGGCGAAGCAGAAGAGATGTACAAGGCCTCCCTGAAAAAGCCGCATCTGGTGGCGCAATTGGTGCCGGCGCCCTTTACTTTACGAGTCGATGAAAAAGTAAAACGGTTGATCGATAACGGCTTTATCGGCGATATGCTGGCGGTCAATATTTATGTCTGCAGCGGAACGTTTCTCAACCCGGCGCAGCCGCTGACCTGGCGTCAGAACATACGCTATAGCGGTCTCAATATCATGATGATGGGCATTTATTACGAAGCGCTGATGCGCTGGATCGGAGAAGCCGGGCGCGTCTTTGCCATGGGGAAAACCTTTGTCAAGATGCGCAAAAATCCCGAATGCGGCTGTATGGAGGCGGTGCATATTCCGGAGCACCTCAATATCACCGCAGAGATGGTATGCGGCGCTCAGGCACAATTCCAGTTCTCCTCTGTCTGCGGATTGGCGCCGGCGGATGAAATTCTGTTAATGGGAAGCAGGGGTACCCTGCGCATTGCGGACAATAGACTCTATGGCGGCCAGCGCGGTGAAGAGGAACTCAAAGAGATACCCATCACAGCGGAAGAAGAAGGACACTGGCGGGTGGAAGCCTCGTTTGTCAACGCCATACGGGGAAAGGAAAAGGTAACCCTGACCACCTTTGAACAGGGCCGGCGCTACATGGCCTTTACCGAAGCGGTACATCGCAGTATACAGACAGGTAAAGCCGTGCCGGTCCAGGCCCTTGAGGCATCAAAAAATTTCTGACGCCGGTGAGTCGATAAAATGTAAAATACGGGACGGATGCGGAAAAATGCCATCGCTCGCACGGAGAAAATGTGATCCAACGCAACTGTTGTATTTTTTTTCACATTATTTCTTGTTTTTTTGTTATATATTTGTAAACTAGGTCAACTCTGTTTTCCCGTTCTATTCAAATCAAGCAAACTCATCCATAGGGGAGGTTTATTGTGAAAAGACCCGTCCGTCTTAGCGTATTTGCTCTCTTGTTTTTTCTCACCGCACTTTTGCCATTACAGGCACAACAGCTGAACAAAACCCTGATCAACGACATTAAAGTCAATGACGACAGCGGTGATGCACCACAAAGCTATTTGGCGCTGGATATGCACCCTTACGGTCCGTTGACCGGTGCATGGTTCGATCAGCGCAATGACAGGAACAATATTTTTGCCCAGCGATATTCAAGTCGCGGGTTTCCCTCGGGCACAAATTTCAGAGTCAACCAGCCGGCCGGAACCGCTCTGCCCTATGCGCCCGATGTGGCTGTGGATGGCAGGGGGCATTTTTACATCGTCTGGACCGACAATCGCAACGACGACAATGATATTTACATGCAAGTCTATAAAGCAAATGGCGAGGCCATCGGCGAAAACATCCGCGTCAACGACGACAACACGCCTGAAGCACAAATCCGTCCCGCCGTTGCTGCAGACAATCAAGGCCGTGTGGTCGTTTGCTGGGAGGACTCGCGTCTGGGCTCGGATAAACGCCTCGTCTATGCACAGTTCTTCGATCCCGACCGCAATCGCAAGGGTGATAATTTTATCGTTGATTCGGACACCACCCATGGCCAGCTCTATCCGGCTGTCGACATGAACCGGGAAGGTTCCTGTATCATCACCTGGACCGAACACAGCGGCGGTAACCACAACGATGTATTTTGTCGCCGCTATAATGATAGCGGAGAGCCACGGGAAGCCGCCATACAGATCAGCAATTGTGACGACCTGAACGGCACCTCCCAGCATCCCACCATCGCGTATGCCGACAATTACGATTTCGCCGTTTTTTGGGAGTTTATCGATGCGGTCGGCAATATATACGTCCACGGACAGCTGTTCAACAAAGAGTTGGAAAAAGAGGGCGAGCTGGTCAGGTTCGAGGACACTCTCGGCTATACCATGCACACAAAACCCGCTATCTGCACGGTCAGCTACTTTATGTACTCACTCGCCTGGCAAGCCAATAAATCCGGAGAACTGGATATTCTCGGCACCAAGTTCGAAACCTGGGACCCGGAACCCTATCACACCGCCGTCATCAACGACCGGCCCGGCATGCAAATCTATCCGGCCGTAACGAACGATTATCGCCTCAATTATCTCTATGGCTGGCATGATAACCGCGACGGCGATTTTAATATTTATGCCGCCCGTGAAGGAAAAAACTATTGTAACCAGATGACCTTTGCCGGCGGTTATAACGGCCAGGTTGTCATCAGCTGGGAGCCGCCTTATGGCTATGACAGGGATATCGCCTACCGGATTTATAAATCTACGGATGCTTTTGCAGAGCCGGAACTCCTGACGGTTGTTGATCCGTCGGAAAGGGCATTTCCCAATCTGATGTTTAACTATATCGATACCAGCGTCGTCAACGGCCGGGACTACTATTACGAGGTCGTTCCTGCGATAGATGATCCGCCACGCCACTCTTTTTTATGGGGACCGGCAACACCCTCTGCAATGGGACATATACTCACTTCTTCCTGGATGCAAACCGTTCCCGATCTCGACGGCCATATCGACCCGGAAGAGTGGCAGGACGCCACCAGCATCAACATTCAAAGCGAAGATGCCGGTTTGCCGATCACCCTCTATGTTAAAAACGATGATAAACTCTTGTATCTCGCTCTCGACGACAGAAACAACAGATTTCTGGATGACCTCGATTATTTTGGCCTTATGTTTGATGAAAACAACAACCAAAAATGGGACAGCAAAAACGGCATCCTGGAGGGAGCCCTGTACATCGACCAGCAAGGTGAAAACCTGACCACCTATATGGGCACATGGCCCGAGACAATCGGCATTCACAGCATGACCGCCATGCAGGGCATCGAAAAGGCCATGTCATTGCAAAGCGGCAATCTGCAATACGAGGTGGCGATTTCCCTGCTCACCGCTCCGCTGATGGCGCAGCCGGGGAATATTATCGGCGCACGTTTTTTTAATAACGACCCGGAAAACTATTATAAAGAGCATTATCATCATGCATCGGAATGGCCGGCGGGCTCTTTGTGGGAAACGCCGAGAACGCTGGGACAACTACAGCTGGCAACCGAGTCCTCCACACCCCATTACAACTGGCCGATGGTGAGCGGCAATATATGGGGACAAAATATCGCTGCACATGAAACCGAACTCATGCCACCGTTTGAATACCACAGAGATTATGACATTGCAAAATCGGAACATCTCGCCATTCTGGATAATACAATGATTGTCGCCCAGGCAGGCGATGCAGATTCGGAAAACGCAATCATCTGCTATGATTTGGAAGAAAACGCCGAACTGTGGACGTTTACAATTTCCAATACAAGCTATAGTGTATTGCATACACCGGCAATCAGCGATTCACTCGTCTTTTGCCGCGGCCAGGGAAATGATTCATTATTTGCGCTGGATCGATTTGATGGTACAGTGGTTTGGCGGAAACACGTCGGCCGCCTGACCGGCGATCCGGTAATCGAGGAAGATCGTCTCTATCTGGCCGGCGACACCCTTTATTCCATACGGCAACACAATGGAGAGGTTCTGTGGCGGTTCGATAACCCGGGTTGGGATAAAATAACCACGCCGACCCTGGATGATAACTTTATTTATTTGGCAACAGACGAACAGATTTTTTGCCTAGATAAAACGACCGGCGCTCTTGAATGGCAAAAGGCCAATAAGGACGGATCGTCACAAAGCCTGTTAGACCGGACCAACCTCTACACGTTTCATGACCAAGCGGTGGTGGCCAGAGACAAAAGCGATGGCTCTATAAAGTGGAGCTACCCGCTTCCCGGTTCAAGACTGGCCGGCACCTGGAAAAATTGTATGGTATTGATGGATAATATTCTGACGGTTCCTCTGGAAGACGACGGCAGCGGCCGTGCCGGCCTGGTCTCTCTGAATGCTCTGAATGGAACGTTCTTGTGGGAGCACAAATTTGATACACTGGGCGTTTACACGCCCTCGGCGGCAAACAATATCATCTATGTCGTCCAACGGGGAAGAAGAGCAGATACGGGGTTTCGCTCAAAGCTGTGGGCTTTTCGCCTGAGCAATGGCGAACCGGTCTTTTTCGATACCTCAAAACAATATTTTATGCAGCCTGTCATCGCCGGCCACAATCTTTGGGTCCACTCGAGAAGTGCCTTGCGGGCGTTTTCCATGCAGCCGACGCTGGTCAACGCGCCGCCAAAGCCGGAACATCCCACGACCTTCCAGCTATTGCAAAATTATCCAAACCCGTTCAATCCCCGCACTACCATTCGCTATAACCTGGACAAATCCATGCACATCCGGCTGGACATCTATTCACTTTTAGGCGAAAAGATCAGAACCCTGGTCAATGATTTTCAATCTGCGGGGAATTATCAGGTCACATGGGATGCCACCAACCCGGCCGGTGTACACCAGCCTTCAGGCGTTTATTTCATTCGCCTGCAGAGCGGGGACAGGCTCGAGACCCGGAAGATGTTGTTAATAAAATAGGGAAAATATTTCGGAAGCGGGCACACTTAACATCCTGTTGTAAAATTTGTACTAAACAAAAAAAGAGCGATGCAATTGCATCGCCCTTTTTTTGAAATGGAGGAGGTAGATTCATGAATAGAGCCGTTATCTATTCACGGTTGTTCTGGGCATTTTTTATGGAGGCCCATGTTTCAGTTGCGGCTGCCGAGCTATCGACAACCATAGGGTACTGTTGTTCTATCGTGTCACTCTGGTTTTTATAGCTTGGTCTATAATTGCGCTCTTCCAACCCCTCGATCCTGATTGAGGGTAAAACAATCTCTTTCTTGTTTTTGCTGCTCTGTTCGTTCTCATTTCTATTTATTGCACTAATGGTCACAGAAAAAGTTCCCCAAAAAAAAATGAGAATTATAATTGAAAAAAGTTTCATCCCGGCTCTCCTATGTCAGTCGCAATATACTATCGCAACCTTTATGCCAGATTTTACCCGGAAAGAGCTTTGTTAACACATTGAAAATTATAAAGGGAAATGGATGTTGAGGAGAGGGTGTTCTTTAACTGTTCTGACTCGTAACATTATTCAAGCCGACTGTTCGAAATGATACAGTCGGCTTTTGATAAATCCGGTTCAGGAGATCTCTGTAGTCCTTTGAATTTCTTTATCGGTAAAAACATCCGACTCGTCACGGCTTGTGGTTGAAAATTCAGAAACAATAGCCCCTTGCGGCCCACCTTGAAACCAGTGCAGCGTATCGGGCTTTAAAGTGTATTGT
>CAZMUU010000106.1:0-10407 GCA_964569215.1 uncultured Cytophagia bacterium | reverse complement strand
TTTCGCATTACCACCTCCAGCCTGCCGAATGCCGAACAGGGCGATATCTATACCGAACAGATATGGGCAACCGGAGGCACAACCAACTATACCTTTAGTCTCTTCGACGGCACCCTTCCGGATGGTATGAGCATAGGCAACCCCGGCGGCGGGGTCGAATACTGCACTCTCACATCCGGCCGCATCGACGGGCGCGGCGATTACACTTTTACCATCCGCGCGCTGGATTCATCCACCATACCGAAAGAAGCCTATAAAACCTATTCCATCACCATTTTTGCACCGGTATTGGTCTTCGAAACCCCTTCACCGCTTCCGGATGCGACAAAGGACAGCTTTTATTCCAAGGACATAACCGCGAGCGGCGGCGGCAATGTTTACCGGCCGTGGGAAATCATCAACGGTGCATTGCCCAACGGCCTGACGCTGGGTGAACTCAACGGCCAGGGATATCTGAGCGGCACACCGACCGAAACCGGTACCTTTACCTTTACCATCCGTATAACCGATGATTTTTATCCGGACATCACCCAAACCAAACAATATACGCTGACCGTAAATCCGTGATACAAGCGTAAATGAATAAAAATGTTTACATGCGATTGGAATTCCGATCGCATGTAAACGCTGGTAAATGAAATGATCGATCCAAACCAAGGGTTTGAAGAATGAAAAACACAATGGTTTTGTTTGTCCTCGGACTTGCGCTCTGTGCATCGGCTCAAACCTGGGACGCCAGG
Organism: uncultured Cytophagia bacterium; assembly: GCA_964569215.1. Lineage (GTDB taxonomy): Bacteria > Zhuqueibacterota > Zhuqueibacteria > Residuimicrobiales > Oceaniaggregativiventaceae > Oceaniaggregativivens_A. The sequence goes on along the minus strand of CAZMUU010000106.1, from coordinate 9,667 downwards.
CTCACCATAGACCCCAATCCATCGCCCTACCTCTCGGATTGGCAAACCGATCCCACCCTCGCCTCTGTGGAAATCCATAATTATACCAACAACCCGGAGGTGGTGGAAGTTTTTCTCGAGATCAGCAACAGTCAGGGGCAGATCGGGTTTCGCGGCAAGAGTCAACGCCTGCTGGTGCACCCCGGATCACCCGAGATTCTCGATCCGACCGGTTTCCAGAGCTGGTACACAGAAGAGATCAACGATGACCTGCAGCAAAAAGCAATCCGTACCGGTATGCTGCCCGAAGACGATATGTATGAGGTCTGCATAGAGGTGCGCGATCTTTGGGGAACCACTCTGGTGCAGCAGACTTGCGCTTTCTTCAGCATTCGCCATCCGGAGCCACCGGAATTGATCTATCCCATCGACTATGAAACCATTCAAACCCCTTATCCCGTTTTTCAATGGATTCCGCCGCAAATCACCACCGGTAAACAGCTCATCTATGTATTTCGGCTGGTGGAACTGTTGCCCAACCAGACTCCGGACTTGGCGCTGGCGGCCAATTATCCCCATTATGAAAATTTTAATCTGTTTAATTCCGATTTCGAATATCCTCTTGATGCGCAGCCGCTGGAATCGAACAAAACCTACGTCTGGCAGGTAGAGGCCCTTGACTTTGAGGGCAAACCGGCCACCAAAAACGACGGCAAAAGCACTATCGGCGTTTTCAGCACCGATGAGATTTTGGACGAAAATCTGCCTGAACTGACCCTGCTGGCGCCGCAGCCCAATGCCCTGGTTGAAACAGCTGCCCCGACATTTGAATGGATGGAACCGATCATCGCCCTGCAAGGCCCCATTTACTATACGCTGCGCATCGTCGAAATGCAACCCGGCCAGACGCCGGAAACCGCCATGCTGCAAAATCCTGTGTTCTTTATTAATTCCGCCACCATTACAGAATCCGCTTTTACCTATCCCGCCTATGCGGATCCGTTTACCGTCAATACACAGTACGCCTGGCAGGTCGAAGCGCTGGATCAGTTCGGGCAACCGGTTACGGTTGATGACGGCAAAAGCGAGGTGTGGTCTTTTGTTTATACCGGAACGGAGACCGGACCGGTGGTAGACCACCCGTTTCTGCCCGAACGACTGCCGCTGCCCGATGAACAAATCGCCTGGCTGACCCTGAAAAAAGAGGGCAATGCTCTGGTCGATTACTCGTTTTCCGCCGATTCTTCGCAGTTGACTGTTTTTTCTCAGGCAGTCCCGCTATCCATGCCCGTGTTTCAGGCTGCAACCGGAACGCTTCCGGTTATCGATGCACAGATCAACCTGACCTTTGACCGTTTTACCCTCGATATCCTCAGCGGACAGCTCACCGCAACACCCCGCATTCCGATTGATTTGACAGGTAGCGGAATTCCGGCCGTCGTTCGCGATATCACTTATTTGCCGGAGATGCGGCAATTTGCCCTGGGTTCGGAACTGGCGGTTTTCGGCAAGACCTTTCCGGAATACAAGCTGAACCTCGACCTCACTGAAACAGGCCAAATCAAGGCATTCGTTCCCTCCCAATCCGCGAGAGCGCAGATACCACTGGTCACCGACAGCGACCGGCTCGTCTACCAGATCGAATCGCTGGAAGGTTCGCTCAACGCCGATATGAGCGCACAGTCGGGATCGAGTCAGCTTATGTTCTCCGGTGCGCTCGTCTTTTTGCCCAACTGGCCGAATCCGGCGGAGAGAAGCTACCCCTGTAACCTGAACTGGGAAAACAATCAGATCATGATCAGCTCACAGGGATTTACCGATGATTCACACACAATCGAATTGCCCATGGGGGCGTTCAAGCTGGGACTCGATGACCTCATGTGCAAGTCCCTGCTCTATTCCGACGTGAGCAACAGCTGGGATTTTGACCTGGTTTTTGATCTCAGGTTTACCTTTTCCGACTTTATGCCGGTTATCGAATTACCGGCGCAGCAGCAGGTTCATCTCACGCCGGAAGGTTTTGATCTGCCGCAGATATCAATCGCTGATCTCGGCTTTGATGAATTTTATGCATATCAAACCGTCCAAATTCAACCCTGGGCCTTTCGCATGCAAGCAAAAACCTTTGACTGGTTCAGCTGGGATGGTCAGTTCAATCAGGACTGGGGATTCTATTTTGATTTCGGCGTTAAATTATCCTCGCTTCCGCCGCGCCTGCAGGGGTTGAAACAAAATATCGATAAAAAACCGTTGATCGTCACAAATGCGCAATACACGCAGGGCCTATTTAATGGATCGGTATCGAACCGTCAGTTTCAATCCGGCGTCAAAATGCCCCTTTCCAAAGAAGGAAGATGGACATTGATCGCCTCGGAGATCGGGGGCGAATTTTCAGCCGAGGATGAACAGCAGGCGATCCGGTTCTGGCTCGATGCCGATATTCTAACGCCCACCGGCGGCGCTGAATCGGACATTCAGCAGTCCCCGAATTTCGGAGACCTGCAGACCGATACGACCAATTTGCAGTTGGATCAGCCACCATCCCAACTAAACCTTCAGCAAGATGGCTCGTCCTCCAGCCTGGATGTGTCGCAGCCTGTTCATGATCTCCAGGTGGATTCTGTAAATACATATACCGCAAAAGCCATAGACCTGGGAGACTCGCTGTTGCAAATGACACCGACCGGTCTTGTAAGCGGCCGCTCTGAAATCCTTACCGATCCTATTCCGTTTCTCTGGCAAACACTGCAGGTTCAGTCCACCTCCAGTGTGTTTACATTCAGTCATACCGCCTCTCAGGTTGCCGATGTCGAACTGGAGGGTCATATCGATTTACCGCTCTTTACCGAGACCGCGGTAAGAGCCCGGGGCAGCGGTCTTTATGATTTGATTGCGGAATCGTTTAAACAGGCCGATTTTTCGATTTCCGATCCGTTCAGGTTGCCGCTGCCGCTCTTTTCAGACCATCCCACACTTTTATTGGGGTGTTCCCAGGGAGCCGCAATAACCGCAGACGGTTTGATTCTACCCAATGGCCAGGACGTTCTCCATCTCGACAACAGCACCATTCCCCTTGCCTATCAAAACAACGTGCGCTTTGAGTTACCGGGAGGCCGGCTGATTGCCGGTTCTATTTCCGTTGAAGAACCCTTTGCCTTTTCCATATCGGAACTGAGCAACAGCGGCTCTGAATTGCGCTGGAAAGCGATGGCGCAAAACAGCACGCCGGATTCCCTGTACGACAACCTGATTATCCAGCTCCCCCGGGCACCGCTGATTCAAAACGGGGAATTGTCCGTAAACGGAGAAGCACAATCACACATCCAGCTCAATGGTGTATTGTATAAGAATCTCAAGGTCACCTATTCCAACGATTTCTTGCTCGCCTTTGATCCGGTCAGGGTTAAGAACGGCCGCATCGACTTTTATCATTCGCAGCAGCAAGTTGCCTATCTGGATCAAAGCGGATTTTGGCCGGGAGATTTTTTCTCCCGGGAGCAAATCGCTCTAAAGCATATCCCGCTGCCCGATTCCACCATCGCTTATCTGGATATCAGCGATTCTTCCGCGGTTTCCATTGTGCCGGAAAACGATCTTCTGCGCATCACCACGCGCACCAATAAAACTGCTGCTCTGGTCTTTCCGGCCCTGGGGTATGGAACCATACCGGCACCTGCGACTGATGTGGTGCTGGATATTAGCGTCAATGCCTCTACCCTGCGACTGGTTCAGGGCTCCATAACGGTACAGGCGGCAGAGGGAGATGCCATCTGGAATCTAAATGATCGTCAAATGCCGATCAAAATTACAAAGCTCGACTATTCCGACCGCCAGGATGGATACAGCTGGACCGCTGACATCGGACCGGTTATGCCGCTCGCTTTGAAAAACACAGCTCTTGCAGTGCGCAATGTGGCCATTGATGCAAACGGGTTGCGCCACTGGGATACGGGGTACTCTGCGACTCAACAAAGCGGAACAGCACCTGATTCTGTTTTTTCAATCAACAAGAATATTTCCATCAGCTTTGACGGGTGGAAGATGGATCTGCCCGGACAAAAAGAGTTGGTTTCTATTTCCGGAGATCTGTGGATAGATTTTTTCACCTCTTCCGATTCACCGGATCCGGAACCGCTGCATTTTACCTCTATTCTGACTGCAGACAGCATGCGTTTTTTTGTCAGCTCTTCCAAACTGGTGAACCAGGCCATACCGCTCGGCTGTGGTGAGCTGGAATTGCTGCAGCCTTACGGCAAAGCCGTTTTGAGCGTCTTCGCGCCGATGAAAAGTATGCATTTTTCCGTTCAAATCCACCAGGCGCTGCTCAAATTCAGCGGTCTTTCGCCTGATTTCGCTCTAACGGTTAAAGACGTACAAATCCTGGCCAACGGGCTTTCGGTTGCACAACAGAGTACCGACCCGGACAGCCAGCAGGTCACCACTCTCTTTGGATGTCCGGCGACGATCAGCACCCTTCGCTTTGAGGCAACGGCGAACCGGAAAATCAACACCTATATGTCGGGAAAACTGGAGTTGTGGGGTGAAACAATCGATTTTGCCGAATTGCGCATTTCGTCCGCATGCAATATTGAGGACCAACAACTCTCCAGCAGCGACTTTTTCATCGCGGATTCCCTCATTCGTATCGGCAATATTAAAACGGTCAATAATTGTTTACATATCACCGGCGGGCTCTACGCACCCGATCCGTTTAAAACGTTTCAAAACCAACCCTTCACCCTTCAGGTCAATGCCGCCGGCGACTGGCTCGACGAACAGGGTCAGGTGATGGCCATTAAAGAGATTCACGCCGTCGAGCAGGAACAATCCGATCCGGCCCTCACCTTTGGACAAGATCCGTTAACGGTCAACTGCAAGCTGGCAGGTCTGAGTTTAATGATGTACGGTGACCAGGAAAGTGTTGATGCCTCACTGATCATGACCATCAACAGCTACTGGCCCAGTCCGTTGGAAGGTCAGAATGTTTTAATGCCGATCAACGGCACGGTTCGAATCGATCAGGACAGCACTGCAGAGACCAGCTGGACCTTTGCGACTGCAGAGCTTCCGGGCATCGACATGGCGGGACTGCTCAACATGACGATCGAAACGCCGACCATTCCGGCCGACGGGCCCTTTCGCTTTTCATTGAGCGGCAACGTCTCTCTGCAATTGCCCGGCGCCGGAGCCGACCAGGGCGGCGGCTGCAATTTTACCGACTTTATTCTTAGCCCGGACAGCTTTGAGTTCGGCCGCATCTATGAAGGCAGTTTTAACCTGTATGGCATGAGCGTGCAAGTCGATTCGTTTTATTACGGCTTTGATCTGCGTAACATCGAAACCTATGATGTTTCATTTGAAGAGGACAACGCCTCCGGCACTGCGACCACACGGTCGCATGATGGTTTTTACCTTGCCTTTGCCGGCCGCCTCGACGGCGGATTGGTCGGTTTTCAGGGCGGCATAGATCAGCTCTGGGTTTACAAATCCGATACCGAGTTTAATCTTTTGATCGATAACGCATATTTTAAATTCGCATCTTTTTCCACCGTTTTTGCTTCAGGACGACTGGATCTCATTGCCGACATTCCGCTCGCCAATTCCAGTCCCAACTTTAGATTTCTAATCGGCGGCAGCCTGACGGCAATGGGAACAGGATTTGCGGCTGTCGGAGAAGTAAGTTACCGTGAAGTTGAATTTTCCGGCTCAACCACGAGCATGCCGGGATTTGGTCTCTTCCTCGCCGCCATGGGTATGGACATCAAATTGACGCCTATTCCCATCACTATCGAAGACTTTGGCGCCGGACTCTTTTTCAATCCGTCGCCCGAAGTGGAAAGCATCGTACGCGGCAACCTCGGATTTACCAATGACACGGAAAACAGCCAGTTCTTCGATGCTGTTAATGAGTATAAGAAAGAATTTGAAAATGTCATGACCTTTTTGGAATTCTATCTCTACGGCAAGCTATCAGTGCCGGATGACGCTATATTTACGGGCAAGACATTGCTGATGATTGCCACCGACAAATTCCGTCTCGATGCCGCGGCCATGATCAGCGGTTCGGAAGATTTTAAATCCTATGTCGATATCAGCAGCAGCTGGTTTATTGAAATCGGTGTACCGCAAGATTTTTCCAGTTATCCATATGCCGCCGGTAATATTACCATTACGGTAGCCCCGGGAAATCCTGAATCGCTAAAGTTTATCGATATGACCGAAATCGCCAGTGCAACAGCCATGCTGGAATTTTATGCGGTAGATATAGACGCCTGGGCCGTGCATGGCAGCCTGGATATTAACCTGTTCAGACTTTTAGATGCCAATTTCGAGTTCTTTATTGGTCCACCGGCTTTTCTCATCCGCGGTTCCGTTGCCAAGTCTTTTAATGCTATTGTCGTCAACATTGAGGTCGGTATGCAAGCCTGCGTCTGGTTCAAATGGGCCGATCCGATGGAATGGGGCGCCTATGGCAGCGCCTGGGTCGAGGCCAATGTACTCGCCGACTGGTTTGCCGGCGTACGCGGTGAACTGGGGGCGGCATTGATGGGCAATACAGGGTCTTTTTATCTGTACGGATACGCCAAACTGGAAGCCTATTTTCTCGATATACGCTCAACGTTATATGTCTGGGTGGAGTGGAATGACGGCGAAATCGACGGTGGTACCGGTGAGGATGAACGTATGGCGCAAATTATCAAGCACGCTGAGGGAATCGCTGATGAAATCCTGGGATCTGCTGACAATGTTCAGCGACAGATCGATAAGGCGGCAAGAGATGCCTTTGCAGAACTGACACCGGCTCAGATCGCCAACATCATTCAAAATCTGCAACAGGGACAGGATCAATTTTATCTCGATGTGATCGAAGAAGATGCCCGTATCGTTCTCGAAGAGCTCGAACGCTTGCGTTCAACCACCGCCAGCTCTGAATACCAATCTCAATATCAACGCCAGAAAGAGGCGCTGTCGATTTACAGGGATGAGTTGCAGGTTGCCTTTGCGTCTGATAAGTTTAATGAACTGAAATCAGGACTGGAAGAATGGCAAGACGCCATCGATGAGATCAAAACCGATTTTGACAGCAAAATTGCACAATATGAACAGGCATTTGGCCGCCTTATCACCGTCTTGAATGCCTCAGGTTTTGAAACCGATACCGTCATCATAACCAGGGAACGTCGACAAATACCGCAGGATCCGATCACGCGAGACATGATAAGTGGTGCAAACGGTTCCGTTCAGCTCTTTTCCATTGACGGAGAGATTGCGGAAAAGAATTCTAATGAAATCAAGCAGTCACAACAGGACTTTGAGCAATACCTTGAGAAAGTTACAAGCCGTAGCAGGCAACTGGATTCGTTACGAACCTATATCTACACCGCCTTTGGTCCCAACAGTGAAATCAGTCAACTGCAGGCCGATTTTGTCGATCCCCTGATCCGCAATGAGGTGCTCGGACAACAGCTGTTACAAAAAACGAGCGACCTCTATCAGTTCTACCTGCAAAAGCAGGAAACCCTGATCGACAAATGGACCTATGATACACCCGGCGGTATCGGCTATCTGCGCAATGCCTTTATCGCTTCGCGGAATTTCAACGAAACGTTTATCAAGGAGGCCTTTAATCGCCGCAAAGAGGCGCTGGAATCGCTCTCCGGCATCGATATCCCCTTCGACCCGGCGACGTTATCCGACCGGTCGATTGCCTCGGATGAGCTGGCGGAACACTTTTACCGCACCATTCCGCTCGCTTTTCTCGAGTTCACTCTTGACCGGCTGGATTCGCTCTATAATGAAATGGCATATGCTCACACGGCAGCCTTTAAAGCGCGCAATGATATCCACCGCACCTTTACCGCCCATACGGATTTGGTCTGGAACAAATACGCTGAACTGTCACAAAGTCTTTATGGTTTGTATGAGCAGATTTTAAACTATGCCGACATGATGGAAGGGCGAAATGAACCCCTGCCCGTGGGAATAGAAAATATCAGAACAAAATATAATCAACTGAGCGGTGAGTTTTCCATGACGGGTGCGACCACCTTTCAGGGTGATTTGGTAACCCATGCCGGCGTCTTCATGCCTGCCACCCTTGAGCTGGGATGGGACGACCATTCTGAAATCGTTGAATACAGCTTTAGCCACTCCCCGGCAGGAGAGAATAAAGGTTATCAGGCGGTCGGCAAACAAAATCAGTTTGCTCTCAATTATTTTATGCCGATACGCACAAGTGGTTCAAGTGATGCCCTGTACCGCGATTATGAGATCAAAACCCGGGTTCGCAATTACGCCGGCTATACCGCCACCACCCATAATCTCGACTTTCGTCTCAGTTATCATAATCCGCGCACAGGGGTTGATCTCTCCTCACTGCAAACGAAACCAACCACCTCTTCCTACATGTGGGGTGCGGTAACCTTTCCAAAGGACAAACCGTCAGCCACCGTATTCCATAACAACACGTTTGACGAATACTATTATCAATTCAATTCGAACAGCGTTACCTTTGAATTTGAGGTAAATGATTTGCTGGATGAAAACGCTGAAAATCATTACATCCGTATGGAAGCCGCCATTTTTTCGGCAGATGATTCGGAAAATCCGGTGGTCGACTATACCTCCGTACCTGCCGTGTCGCCGGTAACGCTTCGCGATCTCAATCTTCAAGCCAATTCCAGGAATGGCTATATCATCAAAATGCGCGGTATTAACGGCGACGGCAGTGCAGACAATTTTATACCCTCCCCCGTCTTTTTCGTCGATCAGACACCTCCCGGATTTAAAGAGCCGATATCCGCTACATTTGAATTGTCTTATAACGATAAACGCGTCTATGTCAAATGCCAAAAAGCCAGAGAGTGGTTTTCTACAGCCGCCCGCACGGCCTATTGCGACATCATTTACGATTTGGCAGCCTATCAATACAAGGTTTACTATGACGACGAAGATCCGGAGCAAATTGCCTGGAAAACGATCGTTAACAGCGAATTACCGCATCATTGGGGAGGTGGTGTTCTCGACGATATCGATATGCTGGTTTTAAATGCCGGTTCTTATCCCATGCGGGACAGCTGCAAACTGGCGATTCGGGCCCGGAATCCCGACAACAATTTAGGTTGGGGGCCGGTATCGGTCATTTCCGTGCCCAAACATCAGGATCTCACCTTTCCGACACCGGCTGAATTTCAGGTCAATGGCCATAATGAGCTAAACGAAATCCTGGTGGAAATCCGTGTGCCGGCATATGATAATGAATCGGAAATCACCGGATACCAGTATGAAATCAGCGATTTTTGGGATCATCAGAATACCATACGGGGCTATCCGGACAATTTACAGCATATTGATTTTCCGGCCGATTCGGTCAGCGCCGGTAAAATTCTGGCTTTACCTCTGGGTAGAGACATGAACGATTTGCGCGCCCTGTGGTTACGCATATCCCTTAAAGCGATCACTAAGGACGGATTGTTTATCCAGTCGAATGAATTATATGCGATCGCTCCGCCAAAACCAGAGCTTGAGGCAGCACTGATGCCGGAGACCTCAACAGGCGACGATCGTTATGAACCGCCTTTTCGCCTTGGATTTATTCTGAGAACACCGGAAACCATGGAATATTTTATCTGTGACTTTCGTGTCGGCTCTACACCCGGCGCCAAAGATCTGGGGCATGCCCCCTTCC
>CAZMUU010000105.1:3953-10431 GCA_964569215.1 uncultured Cytophagia bacterium | reverse complement strand
ATGGGCAGATCGCTGATCTGCAACGCTGCCTCGATCAGTTTCATCAAATACTCGTGTCTGGCATATTTGCGCGCGCCTTTGGAAATCTGCAGGATCAGCGGTGCCTTTTCTTCCTCCGCCGCCTCAACGATTCCCTGAATAATCTCCATATTATTGACATTAAACGCACCGACCGAATAGCCGCCCTTTAATGCGTCCTCAAACAGTCCCCTTGTATCTACTTTTGGCATCTACATCCTCATTTCTTGATAATATTCACATATTACATAATCTATTATTATAATCAAAATGTTGAAAAATGTCAAGAGATATCTGTGGCATCTGAAACGCGTAAAATGGAAAGCCCGACAACAGAGCCGGCACCGGCATAGCGCAGTTCCCGGCCGCATGCATTCATCGTCTGCCCGGTCGTATAAACATCATCGACCAAACCGATGCGCTTGTCGGTAATCGCTTCAGCATCGACCACCCTGAACACCCCCGCAACATTCTGCTGCCGCTGCTCCCGATTCATCCTGGCCTGGGGTGAGGTATATTTGGTCCGGATCAGCGCTCGCTTCAGAACCGGAATATTCAAAATCCTCGCAAGCTCCCGTCCCAGCAATTCAGCCTGGTTGTATCCCCGTTCGCGGAACCGAATTTTATGCAACGGAACCGGTACCAACGCATCCAGCGATTGCATAACCGGACTTGACATGGCCAGTGCTTCGGCCAACGGCCGGGCCAACGACTTGATTTCCCGGTACTTGAACGCATGTATCAGCGCCTGGGAAATGGAATCGAGATCATAGAGCGCGATGGAATACAACAGCGGACTCTGCTTCCCCAGATAAAGAGAGGCGGGCTCGGCAGGCGTCAGACTCTGCCAGCACTGCGGACACAAATAATCCCGTGCGACCTCTATCCTGCAATGGCACGCCAGACACTGCGGCGGATAGATGAAATCGAGCAGATGCTTGACGGCTTGTTGTATGATCTTTGCTGTAAATGACATCGATACATTAACCACAGATTGCACAGATTGCACAGATTAAAACCACAGGTGACGCAGATTGCACAGATGAGAAAACGCAGACTTGGATAAAAAGCGCAGATTGCACAGATTTCACAGATATAATTTTTCCCGTCCTGCCGATGTTATTTGTTCTCTGCAATCCGCACGCTATATCACCAACAGAATAACCGCCGGGAACGCCGAGAAACGCTGAGAATAAACCTGAAAAAATCTATACCCTAAAAATCAAACCTGGCCCTTTTCCAGTCTTTTCTCTGCGCCCCTCTGTGTCCTCGGCGGTTTTCCAATAGCCATACATCAACAGAATGAAAATCAAAAATTTTGTATACCCGGCCGCCGGGCGCTATTTGATTTCATAGGCAAAAACCAATCTCGGCTCAACCCGCTCCTGAGGCTTGTAGATGCGGCTGCCGGGTTCGGTCTCCACGTATGTCCAAATGTAATCCATAAACATGATCAAATAAGGCGTCACTTTATACCCGACACCAACGCGGGCGATGCTCTGGTTATCGAGGGTAAAGACATCATCAATGGTTTCGATCCGCATTTTGTCATAAGTGGCGTGCAGCGCCAGCGTCGGAATCAGGTCAAGGGCTTCCGCAGCCAGGTGCATATTGCCCTGATCGTCGGCGTGATCGAGTTTGGTCAGCATACCCAGCAGGCGCACTTTGTTTCCCAACAAGCTGCCGTAGAGTTCGCCAAAGACGCCCTTGGTGTCATCGAGGTTGATCAGCATGTCGGTTTTGTAGAGTTCAACACCGGCATCGACCATATAGCGCTGAATCTCATAAAAGGGATCGAAAAAGGACGGGCGAAACTCTTCGCCGAGCCAGCGCCGTTCAACCCGTGCCGAGAGATCGATGACGCCGAGAAAATTGACCCAGTCGAAACTGATACCGGCGGCCTGACCGGCACCAAAGGTTCTGGATTTGCCTTCCAGGGCGGAGAAGCCCTGAATCTGGGCCCAGTCAAAATAAATTTTACTGTACATGTTCAACGGTTCAAGATCGAGAATCGGCATTTCGACATCAAAACCATAGGCGGAAACGCCGTCGTCGGTTCCGCTCCAGGCATCGGGATCAAAATCTCGTGCAAAGGTTGCGCCGACGGCAAAATTTTTAATCAAAGGAATGTTGACAATGCCGCGCAGCGGCCGGTAATAGCCGCGTAAACCGATCAGCTCAGCGCGACCGAGATTGCTGGCAACCGATTCAAAGCCGAATTTTCCCATGTCGACATCGAACGCCAGACCGATCTTGCGTTCGTCATAGTTGGCTTCATTGGTATAATAGTTCATGATAAACCCGTGGCCGAGCCTGGCCGCATCCAGGGTTCCGACGCGGGCATAGAGCGGATCCCACTTTCGCCCCCAGCGGATATAGCGCAGGATGCGGAAATAATCATAGCCGGAATCCCAGTCTTTGGAGCGGATATGACCGCTTTCAGTGTCGTAGAGCAGATTAACGTCTAATCCGATTCCCAGCTTGCCGATCGCCAGTTCGGGTCTGAACTGGATGGCAAAATAACTCTCGTCATTGATTTTGCTATAGCCCACCCCCCCCATGATCAATCCTCCGCGGTCGCCACGGGGATAGTATTCCATTCCTGCATACTGAGCAGACAAGGTGGTGGATAGCAGCGCAAGGAAAACAAAGGCGAAAAAGAGACGTTTAAACATTTTACCTCCCTGTTTTTTTGAGGTTACCACAAATCTTCCATACCCGGAGGTGTATCCCAATGTGTTGCCCATTGAAAATGCCCGTGTCCGCCCGGCAAACTTGCCCTGTCTATCGACAACAGGCGTTTGTGCTCCAATTCTTCTCCTGCCAAATAGTCAAACATCTTTTTGGCATTGTTGCTTTTGGCTTTTGCGGCTGCCTGATGATAAAAGTCATATGCGTTTTGTTCGGCCTCCATGGCCAGATCGAGAGCTTTTTCCGCGGTGATATCCCCGGAAACGGTTGCGCCTTTGATCTCGGCGTATTTCATGTCGATCTCCGGGGACTCGCCGGTCAATTCTTTATAAAAGTCGGATAGCTGATCAAAGTGATCCTTTTCGACATCAGCCAGATAGGTAAAACGGTTTTTTACCGACGTCTCCACAACCTTTTCGGAAACGCCCAGATAAAATTCCCGCGCCCCTTTTTCGCGGCTGATGGCGATTCTTAAAGCGGTCAGCGGATCCATTTGCTGCAAATTGACGTTTTTAGTGTCTGATGGCATATCAACCTCCCGTTGATCTTCATCCCTGCAGGGATGAAGCTATTCTGTCTTTCTCTTGCTGATTTCCAAATAACGCAACAAATCGCGAATTTCAGCGGCTCGTTCGTATTCCTCGCTTTTAATCGCCTGGGTCAGCTCCTTTTCCAGCTTTTCCCGTTCAGAAAGCGGCCGTTTATCGCGAATTTCGCGCTTCCATTTGGTGAGAAAATCGAGCTCGAATTTCTGGTTGCCGGCGCGATCCTGGTGGGTGGCGTAAAATTCCTGAATCTGCTCCAGACCATTTTCAATAACGGAAATGGCCTCATCATAATTTTCATTGTCCAGGCTGATCGAAGCCAGCGCTCTGGTATGCATCATAATCACATAGGGGCGGTATTGTTCGAAGGACCAGTGTATCTGATCATCGCTGCAGTATTTCGACACAAAATCGAATATGCGCAAATTCTTGCGCGTGTCCCGTGCCACCCGGACATAATCCCCCAGCTTGATCAATGCCAGATAACGGTGATAATATTGGATGGATTCCTGTTGCAGGTGCAGACAATCAACCGGATTAAGCTCAAAGGATTTGTGCTTTTCCTCTGATTTCTTGAGCCGGTTTTCATAATAGGTTAGATAAGAATCATATCGATAGGGTCGTTTACCATCGGGACGGCCATCCAAATCCATTTGTAAAAGCCCGAGATCGATCCGCATTTGTAACTTTTCGCGGCCGTCTACACCTTTTACCAGTCTGACATTGATATCGTTCGGTTTGTATTTCCATCGTTCAAGGATGGGACCGATATCATCTGTCATAAAAAAAATCTCCTGAAATTAAATTCTATTATAAACGGTCGACCACCATAATCCGCGGTCATTATAATAGAGTAACATTACATTAGCCGCCCGTGTTCCCGTCTATTTGTCTTTCTCTCACTATTTTCAAATGAATCATTTGATTATTCCGTAAAATAGCGCACCGCATTGCGAAACAGAGGCAAGCCTTCGCCCGTTTCTGCGGCTCCCAGGCGCGTCCAGTGCGGATGCTGCGTCGGATCAACATGACGTTCGGGATGAGGCATCAATCCCAATATACGTCCCTGCGGATCACAAATACCCGCAATATGATCCACCGATCCGTTTGGGTTCATCGGATACTCAACCCGGCCAAAAGGATTATCATACTGAAACACGATCTGTTGATTGCGTTTGAGCATCTCCAGGACACTGGAATCATGAACGACGAATTTCCCCTCTGCATGGGCGACTGGAAAATAGACGCGCTCCGGCATATGCCTGGTAAAGACGCACTTGGTATCTGCAACCCGAAGATGAACCCAGCGATCTTCGAATTTGCCGGAATCGTTAAAGGTCAGGGTTACGCTCTGAGCCTTGTCGAAATCGACGTCCGGAAGCAATCCAGCCTTGACCAGAACCTGAAAGCCGTTGCAGATGCCGAGAATCAATTTGTCTTTTTGGTAAAATTCGGTCAGTTGATCAGCCAGACCATAACGCAGCTCATTGGCGAGTACTTTTCCGGCCGATATATCATCTCCATAGGTGAATCCACCCGGAATGGCCAGTATCTGATAATCGGACAGACGAACGCTCTTTTCCTTCAGCCGGTTGATATGCACCAACTCGGCGTCGGCCCCGGCGCAATCAAAAGCGTATTTGGTTTCTACATCACAATTCGAGCCGGCAGCTCTTAATACGATTACACGAGGTTTCATAACGACCATCCAAGAGTTTTTTGCCAGGATTGCTTTAGCGTTTCTATGTCCTGTTCAATGCGCACGATTCCGCTCAAACCGCGAATTTTTACCGTATTGTTATCCATAACCCGGCCGATCTTTTTGCAGGCGCAATCCGACAGCAAATCATCAAAACGCTGCCCGTTCTTTTCTTCCACTTCGACCAAAAACCGCGAGTTGCTTTCGGAAAAGATGGCGGTATCATCCCGGGCCAGATCCCCGGCACCGGGTATATCCTGCAACGAGATGTCCAGACCCATGCCGCCGGCAAAGGCCATTTCAGCCGCAGCAACGCCGATACCGCCCTCCGAACAATCGTGACAGGCGCGCACCAAACCTTCCTGCATCGCCTGTAAAAGCGCCCGGTAGGTCTGCAACGCCTCTTCAGCATTTACCTGCGGCACCCTGTCGCTGACGATCTTCAGATACTCCCCATAGTGCGACCCCCCCAGCTCGTCCAGCGTGCGGCCGACAAGATAGATCGAATTGCCCGGCTTTTTCAGGTCCATCGATACCGCCTTGCGCGCGTCCGGCATAACGCTGATGGCCGAAATCAACAGCGTCGGCGGAATGGCAATGGTCTCTCCGGCATCGTTTTGAAACTCGTTGTTGAGACTGTCCTTGCCGGAAATAAACGGCGTTTCATACACTTTGGCCAGATCATAACAGGCCTGTGCCGCCCTCACCAGGCCACCCAACCGGTCCGGTTTATCGGTGTTTCCCCAGCAAAAATTATCCAGCAGCGCGGTTCTCTCGAGGTTCCCCCCGACAGCAACAATATTGCGAATGGCTTCGTCGATCGCAGAGGCTGCCATCCAGTAGGGGTCAACAAAGCCGTACTTTGGATTGAGGCCGTTTGACACGGCGATCGCCCTGTGTGAATCCAGCCGCGGCCGGGTGATACTTGCATCGCCCGGACCGTCGTTCTGAACACCGACCAAGGGCTTGAGGACGCTGCCGCCCTGAACTTCATGGTCATACTGGCGGATGACCCACTCTTTACTGCAGACATTGGGAGCCGCCAGAATATAATTCAATGCCTCGTTTAAATCGGGTATTGCAGGCAGTTCATCTGAACCGGTTACAGCGGGTTCCCATGTCGCTTTACGCACCAGTCTCGGCATACCGTCGTGCAAAAACGCCATCTCCATTTCACCGACCAGGGTATCGTTATAGTACAAACGCAACATGCGGTCATCGGTGGTATGGCCGATTACCGTGGCTTCAACATCCTCGCTGGAAAAGAGCTTCAGCGCCTTTTCCACATTCTCGGGCGGCACAAAGATCACCATGCGTTCCTGCGCTTCGGAAATCCAGATTTCCATATAGGTGAGGCCGTGATATTTGAGCGGTACTTTATCCAGGTCGACTCTGGCACCTGTCGTTTCCGCCAGCTCTCCGATTGCAGAGGAGAGACCGCCGGCACCGCAATCGGTAATGGCGCGGTAAAGGCCCTGATCCCTGGCTTTTAATAGGGTATCGACCAGCTTTTTTTCGACAATGG
>CAZMUU010000105.1:0-3943 GCA_964569215.1 uncultured Cytophagia bacterium | reverse complement strand
GGGTTGCCTATTTGTACGGCACCGCTCCAGGTGCCTTCGCTCTCGCTGTGAAGCTCGCCCGACGACGCGGTGGCACCGTGAATGCCGTCCCTGCCGGTGCGGCCGCCGACGACCAGAATAGCATCATTGGGAACGACGTTTTTTTCGCATTTATCCTTTGGCATAATCCCGACGTTGCCGCAGAAAACCAGGGGATTGCCGATATAGCGGTTATCGAAGAAAATCGAACCGTTTAACGTTGGTATACCCATGCGGTTGCCGTAATCCCGTACCCCGGCGACCACGCCCTGCATCACCCGCTTGGGATGCAAAACGCCTTTGGGAACATCTTTATGGGCGATATCCACCGGTCCGAAACAGAACACATCCGTGTTCATCACCGGTTTGGCGCCGAGTCCGGTCCCCAAAGGATCGCGAATCACGCCGCCGATACCGGTGTTGGCGCCGCCGTAGGGCTCCATGGCCGAGGGATGATTATGGGTTTCGACTTTAAAACAAACGTTATCGTCGTCATCAAAGCGAATAATGCCGGCATTATCCTTGAAAACCGAAACACACCAGGGTTTATTCAGCTCGCGCGTCACCCTGAAGATGGTTTGCTTGAGCAGATTATCGATGGTCTGGCCGTCATAGTCGACCAGACCGGTCAGTGTTTTATGGCTGCAGTGTTCCGACCAGGTCTGGGCGAGTATTTCCAGCACAACTTCGCAGGGTTAGGGGAAGAGTTGGTAGTTATTGGTTTGATTGGTTTTCATCTCCTGCAGGTTGAGAAAGAGATCGCGCTCCTTGCTCAGCCGCAGCAGTTCCTCATCGTTCAATCCGGCAAGCGGAACATGAACGGGTTCAAAGGGCGCCTCATGGGTGGGGAAAAAAATCGTTTCATCCGGCTGCAGCACATGCTCGATCACCTTGTTCATCAGCAGTTTTTCGGTTATGGTTGCTTTCTCTTCATCGCCGAGCTTGCCGACAAACTCGTAGCGCCGCGCGGTTTTGACCTCTTTTATTTCGGCAATACCGAGGTCTTTAACTCCTTTATATGCTGTCTGCGCCACCATATCGGTGACACCGCGGTTATAGGTGATCTCCACGGTCCAGTGAGGCGCCGCTTTATCGCACTGATTCAATTGCTCATCTATAGCCACATTATCGACAACCCTGTCGGCGAGCAGTTTCTGCGCGATTTCCTCTTTCTGAGCCGCTGTAAGCTCTCCGAGTAAATAATAGACGCGATAAAAACAAACCGCTTCGACTGAATCTATTCCCAGATCCCGGCTTGCCGCCACAATCGACTGCGCCTCGGGATCGTAAAACGCTTTTTTTACCGCCAGTTCAATTCTGGTTATCACTTTGCGATCCTTCTTCTTGTCCATACAACTCGCCAATTTAGTTTACATATATTTGGCCTTAAATTCAAGTCTAAAATAGGGCATTACAAGGCGTTTTTAGCCGTTCAGCCGACCTGTTTCATTCTGTTTAAAATTGTCCGGATTCAAAGCCACACAATGGATATCCCGGTTTTCAAATGCGTTCAAATGAATAGCCGATAAACACCCTCTATTCTCATCTATGCCATATTCAGAGCGCCGAACTTTTGCCGGAGGGGTATCTGTAGAACAGGGCACCTCTTTAGCCTCTGTGTTGAAACGCCTGTAGAGAGTGTGTGAAAAGAGAGCCATTTTTATCAATTGTGTTATATTTGACAAAGGATAAACCAGGAAGGTTGCGATGAAAAGTATTCCAACGTCTTGTCTTTATATGATTTGTCCTTTTGTTCTTCGTGTTCTTCGCGCACTTCGTGGTTAATTATACTCATGACCAGACCATCTTGAAATAAAATTTTTCGTTTTTACACCGCCTCCTGTAACGCTGAAACAAAACAACACAAACGAAAAAGATCAATTCAGAAAATTCCAGGAAAATCCCCAGCGGATGAGCTGTTGAACGCGGGGAAAGCCGTGAATGACTTGATAATCCACTGCAAGGGGATTATCGATGGTCAAAAACAGCGTCGCATCCTTGATGATGCATTTGGCATGGGCATAGGGTACCAGAGCGGCATCGAGCCGATAGAGCGTGCCGCCCCGGCGCACCCCATACGGCAACATGGCATAGCGCTCTCCCCAGAAATTGCAGCCGATTCGCAAATCAACGTGCAGATCGGTTTTGAAAAAAATATCAAAAAAACGCAAATAAAAATCCGCGATTTGTTCAGGAACGGCGATGAGCGGCTGGTCGTTTTCATCCTGAGGCAGTACGCACTGTCGCCCCTGAAAAAAAAGCGTAAATTGCCGGCTCAGGGCCAGCGATGCCGACAAGTCGAAAAATGCCTGCTTGTCGCTGCCGCCGTCGATATAACGGGGCTGATCATCGACGAGCGCCGTGGTATGATCATTATCCGCGAGCAGCGCACCGACGCCGGTGACAACGGAGAGGATACCCTGCCCGAAACGCAAGGCGGCTCCCAGTTGCGTATAGCGCGCCGGTCCGAGATCGGGATTGCCCAACGCCCAGGGGCCGTCGGAATAGCGGGCCTGATAAGCGGGAAGCGACCACTCACGATTCATCCAGAGGAGCAGTTGGGTTTGCCGGCGATGATAGTAGGACAATGAAAGCCGTGGCAATAACACCGGATCATGCTGTTTTGCCTTGCGTAGATTGAGATCGAGATGAGCTCTGATGCGTCCGGACACCGGCACAGCCAAATTCACCCAACTGTCCAGTCGATAAAAAGGTTCAGGAGTGCGGTTTTCATAGCTCAAATCATCGCTAATACTCTGAGCACCCAGTCGCATGTCCAGGTTGGAAAGGCTGTGCTTCCATTCGAATGCTGCGCGTAAACGGCTGAGATCGATGTTCTGATCGAGCAGGCTGCGGTTTCTGCCATAATATTCCCGGTGATGATCCGTGAGCTGTACGACGCCGTAAAGGGTGCTGTCCCGCTGCACAAAGAAACCGTGGTCATATCGCTCTATCTTTTCGTGCGGTTGCTGCAGCTGCGGCACCAGCGGCACCACCCGAGAGAAGGAGAGCGGCAGGGCCGGCAACAGCATATCCAGATCGGATTTATATTTCAGCAGGCGATAACGCACGCTCCATCTCGGTCTGATGATGTATTCGAGAGCAAAATCGATCTTTTGGGCGCTGTATTTTTCGCTCGCCTCCGCCCCAAGATAGCTCTTGGCCACTCCGCCGGCGTTGAGGGCAACGCGCGGATGCGGCAAAATGCCCAGGCGGGCATCGATATCATCATAGCCATTCATACCGGAGCGATAGGTCACCCGGGAGCGTATCGGCAGCGACGCCAGATCCCTGCTGAACAGCTGCAGGGTATGACCGGTTGCATAAGCGCCCAATCTCCGTTTATCCGGGTCAAGCACGAGTTGACAATGGGCAATGCTCTCCGTCGGGATCATGCGCAAATCAACGCGGTTGCTGATCGGGTCGTCGAGGAGGAGGCCGTTGTAATCGAGGGTGAACGCGCCCTCCGGGCCGGCGAACATCCAGGCCGTTACCGGTTGTCCGACCGCGTTGCGCCGCAGAGCGGTGGCAAAAGGCAGCGCATCAAACACATCCGCAAAGGAATAGTAATCAGAGCCGGTGATCAGGGCGCTGTCGGATACCGAATAAAAGCCGCCCTGCAGCGAAACGGTTGCCGATGAATCCTGCAGCACCTGTAAAGGCGGTTCGCTCTGTTGCAACGGCTGCGCCGGCAGCAGAGCGGCAAGGGGAAAAAGAAGATAGAGAATAGCCTGTTTTATCATGGTCTTTGCAATTGATTTTGTTGCGCCAGCGAATCGAGGCGTTTTAGAATTAACGGAACCAACAGGGCAAAAATAACCGCATTGCCGATCACGTGTACACCGGTAAAAATGGTGCCGATGGCAAAGGTGGAAAGTATTTTTTGACGATCAAAGCCGACAGAGACGATGAGAAAACTCAGAGT
>CAZMUU010000104.1:0-10493 GCA_964569215.1 uncultured Cytophagia bacterium | reverse complement strand
CCACTGTATTCTGCTTTTTACATAGAAATACGCCGGCTTGATCTCTCGAGCAACCCCGCGATCTCTCTTTTAAACTTTATTGTTTTGCAATATCATTTAGAATAAAAAGCGGATAATACCCGTGTACTTTAATTAACGCCTAAAGCTACAATTTAATCTTGAATAATGCAACACTTTTTTGTAAAAAGTTCATCTCTTTTTGAAAATAGCTACTCTCGCAAAAGTTGAGAATTTTGTGCAAAAGTTTTATCAAAAGGCAAAAGATGCTTGTAATTTTGAGATATTTTTTTCATAATAGATATTAATGACTGTGACGTGAAAAACTTCAATTTGGTGAATAAATCAAAACGGGAGAGAGCTATGCAATCAACCAATCGTCGGCAATTTTTAAAAACAGCAGCCGTGACCGCCACCGCTGCGAGCGTGCTGCCATTCTCTGGAGCCGGTTTGGCGCAATCGGCAAATGACAAGGTTGTTGTCGGTGTCGCCGGCATTCGAAGCCGGGGGAAGAGCCTTGCCGAAAAGTTTGCTGTTCTGGATAACGTCGAGGTGAAATACGTCATCGATGTCGATAGCCGATATCTCGAAGATGCGGTCAAGGCCGTTTATGAAAAACAGGGAAAAGAGCCCAAAACCTGTATCGATTTCAGAAAGGCACTTGATGACACGGATTTGGATGCCCTGATCATTGCCACTCCGGATCACTGGCATGCTCCGATGGCCATTCAGGCTCTGCAGGCCGGTAAACACGTCTATGTTGAAAAACCGCACGCTCACAATCCGCGCGAAGGAGAGTGGCTGGTACAGGCCTGGCGCAAGTCCGGCAAACAGGTTCAGGTCGGAACACAACGCCGTTCGATGAACAAGGTGGACAAGATGATCGGGGCTATCAGGGATGGTATTATCGGAGATGTCTATATGGCAAAATGTTTTTATTGCAGAAAACGCCTGCCTATTGGATTCGGCAAGGAGATTGCCGTTCCCGATTATCTCAACTGGGATCTGTGGCAGGGGCCGGCTCCACGGGTGCCTTATCGCGATAACGTGCATCCCTATAACTGGCACTGGTTCTGGCACTGGGGAACCGGAGAAGCGCTGAACAACGGCACGCACATGCTGGATATCGCCCGCTGGGCTCTGGATGTGCAATATCCCGTTCGGGTGTCGTCGTTTGGTGGACGCTGGCACTATCGCAATGTCGATGACTGGGAATGTCCCGATACCCAGGAAATTATGATCGAATACGACGACGGTGTTATGGTCACCTGGGGCGGCCGTTCAACCAACAAATTTGACGCCACCTACAGACACACGGATGTCTTATTCTTCGGCACCGAGGGTATCCTGGATTATAACGGCAACAGCGATTACAAAATTTTTGATCTGGATAATAACCTCGTTTACAATACCAGAGACGAAGAAGGAAAAGTAGATGCCGGCGACACCGTCGACCCAGGTCTCAATGATCGTCATGCGGAAAACTTTGTCCAGTCTATACGCGGCCTGGAAACGCTGAATGCCCCGGCCGATGAGATACATAAAAGCGTGTTGTTGGGATTGTTGGGAAATATTTCCCAGCGCGTCGGCCGTACCCTGGACATCAACAAACGCAACGGTCACATTCTCAATGACCAGGAGGCCATGAGTCTTTGGCAACGACTCTACGAACCCGGCTGGAAACCGGAGGTGTAAAGGCGGCTTAAAACACGGATTGAACGGATTACGCAGATTTCAGATTCATTCCGGATATATATTTAGCATCTGCTAACCGCTTAATCCGCGTTTATATTTCAACCCCGATTATTCCTTTAAGAGCATAACCTCCGACAATAGAGAGTGCAAAGAAAAGCACCAGCCAGTGGATGTGCATCCCTAAAATTACAAGCTGACGATGCGGATAGTCGATTGCAATTTCTTTTACCGCTGCATTGGCGGGCAGGGAAGGTTCTGCAGTGTGAACCAGGGTTAGCAGAGAGCTCTTTTGCACGCGATGCGAGGCCAGACTCGACAACCGCTCTCCGACGATAATATTTTTGCTCGCCGTTTCCCCTGGTGTTTGTATCTCAAGGGTCCATTTGCCGGTTTTCTTCGCCCGCAACCGCCAAAATATTTTCTGTTGTGAAGGAATGCGTAAAGGGGGTGTTTCGATTTTGAGGGCGTCCGGGGTCTGTAGACTAGTCTTTTCCAGGTCGATATTTTTATCAAACCGGGCGCTGACAATAACAGATTCATTCGTCTGCAAAGGCCGATATTCATATCGCGCAGCAATCTGGATAATGATGATGACCATGGGAATCATCAATATGATCATCGGTTTGAGAGCAAATGTAAGGTATTTTAAATTATTGGAAAAAATCGAGCCGAGAGCGCTGAAGGAGAGATTGACATCATCTTTATAAAGCCTCAATTCCAGCAGATGCGCTTTGATTCGGTTTTTGATCCTTTTAATTCCTGATTGATTGGAAGCCCATTTAAAGATAACCAGCATCAAAATGCCGGTAAAAATGGAGAGTACAATCAAGCCCCAAACCGGCCCCAGAGCGTCTAAAGCCGCAAATAGAGGGTTTGAAACACTATTGAAAATTTGTTTGATCGTGTCCATCGACGTATTTCCTTATCGTTGCTGCCGGACTGTGTTCAGGAGATATATCCCAGTCCTTTCAGGCGTTTTTCGACCTCTTCAAGAGAATCGCCGTCCTCTTCGATGTTTTGAATCTCTTTTTCGATAATATGCGTGATAAATTCATCCACAGAAGAATACCCCGCGGTCTCGGCGTACTTTTTAGCCTTGTCGTACAATTCATCGTTCAACTTTATTTTTTTTCCAAACATAACGATTGCCTTTCTTTTTAGCCAAAAATCGGTTTTCCATCCATTTCCTTTGGTACCTGAATGCCGAATTTTTGCAAAATCGACGGTGCCAGGTCCCACAGACCGGGTGTTTTTGCCTTAACGGACTGGTTGGCGATCAGCGTTCCCGGAACCAACCCCGGATCCATACAATGGTCTGCAGACCATTTGTCTTTACGGTCGCTCACGATCCCCCTGGGGAATTTGCCTAAAACCGACTGGTCCGATATTCTGTAGCCGCTCTGATATCCGACGATGATATCGGGTGCAAGATCAATAAACGGACCGTGATAGACTTTTCGGGCGTCATAGGCCCGGGCAACCATTTTCTTACCATTGAGAGGATCGCGTACGATATTAAGTTTTTCAATGATCTCTTTTTTAAGCTGAACTGCATCCCGGGGCATGACCGATCCCCTGACTTCCCGGCCGAGTAAGTTGATATAGATGCCGTTCAGGCCCATGGCAAACGCTTTGGTCTTGCTCCAGTCCACATGATCATAGAAATCACTGTCATGGATTCTGTCCGCATCCGTTACCGCGGTATAGCCCTGATTGACCAGCCAGCTGCTGAGATGAAATTCACGACCGAACGGGGCAAAGCCGTGGTCGGATAAAAGCATGATCGTTGTTTTACTGTCGGCTTTATCCATGGCCTGTTTGAGAACATCATCCATGGAGCGATAGAAATAATAGACCGCATCCTTGACCTCTTTGCTCGCATTGGGTTCATAAAGCGGATGTGAAGGATCCATGGTTCGCCACATCATATGCGTATTTTGGTCGATGCTGGAAAAATAGAAGAAGAAGAGACCCTCGTTAAAGTCATCGAATTCGTGCTGAAAAATTCCCAGCCGTTCATCCAGGACCATCTTGGATTGGGTCAGAAATTCTTCATTGGAAAAGATATTATTCGAAAGCGCTTTGGTATCCTCGGGAAACCCTTGTGTGTAAAATCGTCCTACCGCTTCCGACAGATTGCGCGAATAACTGCTGGGATTGGAAATCGGAACATGGGCTTCCATGGGATCGACATTGATCGGTGAGACGTACATGCGAAAATGTGGGTGCACCTGCTGCACATAAATTTTTACCATACCATTTACCGTGGCGAACATGGGCATCATTTCGAATTTAAGCGGAATCCATTCCGACCATTCGCCCTGTTTCAGCATGATCTGCTCTCCCTGAACATCAACCTTGACAACCGGTTCCCGGGGATCGCGATAGATGGTAAAGTCAATGTCTGCAACATCTTTATCTGTTCGCAAGCTGTTGGGCGGACCGTCGATCTTTGTTTTGATGATGTGATCAACGGGTTTTACCTTGACCACGCGTCCACCGGTAAAATTTTTCGCTCCCTCTATATCCATGTCGGTATAAAAGGTAAACGTACCATATGTTCCCAGCAAATCGGGAGTGCCCATGCCGCTGATGGCTCTGCTATTGCTCTCTTCAACCGGAAAATTGGCCGGCAGCTTGAAAAGCGTTGCCGGTATGCCCTTCTTTTCCAGATAGGTCCAGAATGCAGGACCGCGCCTGAGCAGCTCCACATTACCGCCTTTGACCGGAATAGACCATTTACCGATCTCAAGGGTTTTTTCCACTCCATAGCTTCTCGACGTCGACAGGTAAGGCGTAAATGTGGCCGGATCGCGGTGAATAAAGTCAAAAATACCATGGCCGCCGGGATTGGTTCCGGTGATAAAACTGGACCACGCCACCGGACTCTGGGGGGGTAAAGTGGTGGCCAGTGAACCGAAATGACCGCTGCGAATCAGACGTTGAAAGGCAGGCATTTCACCCCGCTGCATAAATTTGCGCAAAAGTCCGGGGTCCATGCCGTCTATACCGAGGACGATAACTTTATTGGATATTTTGCTGTTGCTGATATTGGGCATGGCAAAGAGCTCTTTGCCGATATAACCTGAAGAGGCAATCGCTGTAGCGCTGATCAGCGATTTTTTTAAAAATTCTCTTCGATTTGAATATTGCATTTTAAACCCCTCGAATGTTCACTCTTTTTTATGATTTGATTTCTGCTCCTTCGGGTTCCTTCTCAATTTCCGGGATATTTATTTTTGTTTCGGGTTTACCATTTTGTGAAATCTCCAATACCTTGCCATCGATAAAGGCCGGTGGCCTGATGCCGAACTGATCCAGTATCGTCGGCGCCATATCTGCAATGTTTGGATTTGTCGCGGGGATGACCTGATTGCTGAACAAGACGCCCGGTACCAGCTTGGGATCAATACCGTGATCTCCGCTCCAGTTTTTGGTGTTATCCTCAAAAACGGTATCCGTTGTCTGGCCGATCGCCGCCCCCCAGGAGATTCTGTATCCTTCGTTATAGCCGACAATCAGGTCCGGGGCCTGATCGATATAGGCGCCATTGTAGATGGTGCGTGAATCGTAAACAGAGGTGATGGCAATTTTGTTCCATTCGCTATCCTTTAATCCGCCGAGTTTGTCA
Source organism: uncultured Cytophagia bacterium (assembly GCA_964569215.1). Classification (GTDB taxonomy): domain Bacteria; phylum Zhuqueibacterota; class Zhuqueibacteria; order Residuimicrobiales; family Oceaniaggregativiventaceae; genus Oceaniaggregativivens_A. Next base: position 5,170 of record CAZMUU010000104.1, on the reverse strand, counting down.
ACCAGTTCCTTTCTCAGGGCAGAGGCTTCTTCGCCATCTCTGACGATCCCCTGTTTCTCCCGTCCCTTGATGTTCAGATAAATACCGGCCAGTCCGATCGCATAGGCTTTGGTTTTGCTCCAGTCGACATTTTGGAAATAATCGACTGAAAAGTCTTTATTTTTCAGGGCGAGATAGCCATTTTCATAGAGCCAGGCGTTGAGGTTGACGCCCCGGACAAAAGATTTAAATCCGTGATCCGACATGACCAGCAATAACGTATCATCCGAAATTTTATCCAGCGTTTTACCCACAATATTGTCGGCTTTTTGATATAGCTGAAGGATGGTATCCTCGTAAAGACTCTTATCCTTGCCGCGATTGGCGGGGTGATCCTCAACCAAATATCTGAAGAACATGTGCTGTATCCGGTCAGTGCCGTCAAAGACGACCGCGCAGACGCCTTTTTTCGTCTTCTTCAGGGCATGAAAGAACTGCTCTTCCCGTTCATCGAAGAGTTTATAGGCCTGTTCAAGAAAGGCCTTTTCGTCGAGAACCTCTTCATTCAGCGCCCAGGTGTCTTCCGCCAGTCCCAGCGTACTGTATTTTCCAAAGAGTTTGGCCAGATAGACGGCAAAAAAGTAGGGATGTGACACCGGCAATGCCGGACGTTCGGGATCGATATTGATCGGCGATACGTAAAGCTCTGTCTCCGGGCCGAGTTGTTTTAAATAAAATTGCGCTATGCCATGTACTTTGATCCAGCCTGCCTTGAAGGTGACCGGAATCCAGTCGGACATTTGTTTCCGTTTCAGGGTATATTCTTTTTTCCCGATTACAAGCCTGGCGGTTTCGTCATCAAGGGGCTGAAGGGAAAAGGGGGTGTTCAATGGCTTTTCATCTTCTTTGAGGCTGTTCTCCGGTCCGATCAGTTCTGCATGAAAACTATCACCGTTTTTTTCGAACCTGAGGCGGGTTCCACCGGTATATTTGGATGATAATTTCGCTGTGGTATAATGAGAAAAGGAACCCTGGGTACCGCGAATATCGGGCGTACACATGGCGGATAACATCGCTCCCTTGAATTTTTCCGGCGGAAAGGTGATCGGCACCCGAATGATGTGGCTAAAGATACCGTGTTCGCCGAGGATTTTCCAGAACGATTTGCTGCGCCTTAAAAATGTGACAGTGGGTTTGCCCAGCGGGATGCGGTATTTGCCGATCTTTACTGTTTTTTTTGCCGATCCGACGCGTGAGGAGGAGAGCTCTGGCAAATAGGTCTGCGTATTGCGCACCAAAAAGTCATAAATATTGTGCTTTGCCGGGTTGGTGCCGGTTGAAAAGGTCGACCACGCCACCGGCGACAGGGATGGATAGGTGCTGCCGAGCCGGTGATAGCTCCCCTTGTCTCTCAACTTTTTCAGGTTGGGCATCAATCCCCGGGCCATAAAACGGTCACAGAGCTGTGGGTCAAGGCCATCCAGGCCCAGAACGACGAGGCGTTTGGTTTTGGCTTTGGCGAACGCTTTTTTTCTTTTAAAGAGCTGTATAATGAGCCTGAATGGCAGCGTCAAAAGTGAAACAAAAGCCAGGAAAAAAGATATCAACAGAGCAAAAAGCGAAGAGAGCAGGGCAAAACCGGCTCCCGGCCCGATATAGGCAAACGCCGGAGCCGGCAATATGATGAAGATGAATAAAAATATGACAAGGGCTGTAATCAATCCGTTTCTGAGTTTCAAAGAAGAATCTCCTGCAAGTTTATGTTCACTCGTCAGAAAACATAACAATGTTTTTTAGATTTATATTTCCCATCACTCTTGATTTTCAACTTAATGATGGCTTTGATTATTTGGGACAGTAGTGATTTCCCATTAATGATAAATATAGCTATAAAACGGGCAATTTGCTGAAAAAAATCTAGTTGTATTCAAGCCGGTAAATGACGAGTTTTTCAGGCATCTTTATCACATGAACCGGAGAGAAGACATCCGGTATCTCTGGTTTTTCCGGCGTCAGGAGAGATTTGAAATTGGGGTAGGCCTGCAGGGAATAACGTTCGTCATAGATAAAATAGTCCGGTTCTATCGAGTTCAGCAGATTCACCAGCTCCTGCATCGACAGCATATGCAGGTGCGAAGAGCGAAAGCTCTTGTAAGATGCACCGCTGAAATAGGCGATATGGGGTTTTGCCGACATGACTATTCCGGGGGGTTGCGCTTGTTGTTGAATCCATTCCGCCGCCCGTTTGAATTCTGTGGGTTCATCATCAAAAAACGCCGGTACGTTGCGAAGCGAAACGGCAAGGGTGATGCAGACTATCATCGCCATAATCAGGGTTTGCAGAGGAAGTGCTGCGATCAGACGAATTGGTGCGGATTTGAATGAAGCATCAAAGCGCAGGTGTTTTGGGATGTTCACCACAGCTTCGCGTAAGAGCACAGCGACGAGGGGTAAATAGACCAGTAAAAAGCGGTCTGTCATCCAGACCAAAGCGACCAGAATCGAATAGAGTGCCAATCCGAGGATGTAGAAAAATTTTTTGCGGTCAATATCTGAAATCCAGAACCAAACGGCCAATGCCGACAGGATGCCGGCATGCGGGAAGAGATTAAATATGTTCTTCGGAAGCGCCAGCAGGGTTTTTAGCCAGCCCTTTAGAAACAACCACGGCTGCGACAAGACCGCTGACAGCGATGCGTTGTCGTCAAAATATGGAAATTCACGCCAGCCCTGATCCAATCCCTCCATTTTAAAGAGAATATTGAGATAATTGAGGTTCCACAACGGTGATCCTTTTTCGATGAAAAGATATAATGACCAGGGCAAAGCTGTAACCAGAAAGCCAAGATAAAAAAAACCCAGACGTTTGATCTTTAGGGATGGTTTGCTTTTGAAGAACCATTCCAAAAGAGGTAATAAAAGTACAAACAGATACAGCGAACGCGTCAGGTAAGCGAGAGCGCCGGTCACTCCGGCAAAGAGCATTGCGATCCCGGATTGCGGATATTTGCTCAGCAAGAGGATGACCGCCATAAACAATGCCGCCGCCATCATGTCGCTGAGCACGAGAACGCTATGTGACAGTAGAACGGGATTGATAACCAGGAGAAAGGGGACAAAAAGGCCCAAAGGTTTGCGGTCCGGAAGCATCCAGCTACAGGTGATCAATAGTAGCGTCGAGAGAATGGAAATCATTTTACCGCCGGAAAAGGCATCCATTCCCGATAGCATCATGATTTTTATGGCCCAGGAATAGGCCGGTCCGTGGAAGGGATGGGTGGTTAACCATGAAGACTCTGCACGGGCCATGTAACCGATGGCATCGGCTTCATAGCTGATCAGGGGAACCTGATGGCGAAAATATAAAACAGAGGCGAACAACAGAAAAAGCACCACTGCAATGAAGAAGCCACGGTTTTTTAACATTGATTTATCTATATGCATTGATTTTATTTCCATAGCGTCTGGCTGGTATGTTATTTACAAGTATACGAAATAAAAGTATATTTTGCGCAAAAATTATCTTTTGCGATTATATATTTATTTGAGATGGGTTATCTAATCAAACTGAAATTTCTACATCATTGGGAGGGCTTGATGAAAAAGCATAATTTGATTTTTATCTGTTTTCTGGTGAGTATGGCTACTGTGCTGTTTGCAGCAGATCCTCCCCGGGAAATGCGACTGCTACTGGCACGCGGCGACAAGCTTATCGGCAGCAAAGGCACCACCCACGGCGTTACCCAGGGGACCAAATACGATATTATCCGTCAGGGTCCTTACGGAGAAGAGAAAATCGGTATGGCTCGGGTCATTTTGTCCAAATCGACAAAATGCGGTCTCAGGGCTATGGAGCTGCAGTCGGGCGCTCAAATCAAGAAAGGTGACTTGTTGCGAGTCGTCATGTCCGAGGAAGAGAGCATTCTCGCCGAGATGGAAGCGCTTTTACAGGAGGATTCTCCATCCTCACCTACCTCTGAACCAGAGTCAGAGTCTGTTGTTGAAGAGGTGCCGAACCAGGGAACCTCTGACTATGGCCCGCCACCGCAAAAATATTCCTATTCCCAATCCCCTTCTCGGCAGGAACCGGTTCAGGAACCGGAAACGTCCAAACCGAGACGGTCGCGGCCGAGCACGCGTATTCCCTACGAGGATAAACCGCCGATGATGGTGGGATTTCATGGCGGTATTTCAATGCCTCTCGGGCCGGAGATGTTCAAGGAATGGTGGACGATGGGATTTGCTGCAAATGTGGATTTTTCCTATCCCATCACCCGGTTATTTTCCGCCATGGCGGGTGTCGGTCTCTCCAGTCTGGCTTTTGATGAAGATGGGGTACAGGAATATTATAATTCAATTGTCGGAAATTGGGGAGGCTCGGGAGGTGCAACGAATATACAAATCGATGGCCCCAATTTTCAAATCATAGAACTCCTTCTTGGCGTTCGTTTCGGACAACCCTATATGGGCGAGCGGTTTCGCTTTTATCTCTGTGCCGGGCCGGGATATTATATCATGGATGCTGCCTTTGACAATGCCGGCTCTATGGCCGGGCTTGGTAGTTATGATTTTTCAGACAGCAAAATCGGTGTCTGGGGCGGTGCTGAAGTTTTTATGGGATTAACCGACAAGCTGGCGCTTTCCCTGGCACCGAGATATCATATGATCATGACGGAAGGAGATGCCCTGAGTTATTTGCAGGCCACCCTGGGCCTTTCCTATGCGCTTCGGTAAAAAGGGTGTGGAGTATGCCAAAAGCGTTACAAAAAAAGTAGTATAAATTACCAAAATTTGTCTGTCAATGCCGATATTCGGTGTGAATTCAAAACCGCCGACCGCAAAGGGATTGCCGAGATTTTTTCATTACATGATTCAAAAAATTATCACGGTAAAATCCAAACAACAACGATAACAAACAGTTAAACAACGAATTATTCATATGTTATGATCTTTTGTGGCCCGTTTCATTTCTTTACATAATTCTGTTTTCCTCAGCGTTCTCGTCGGTTTTCATTTGCCTTGACCAGGTGGTAACTCTGATTCTTGCGCAGATTTTGATATTCTGGAAGCGAATATCCTGAAAATCAGATCAAAACAAGTTCTCGGGCAAAGGCTCTCATCGTTTAGCAGAAAAAACAAAATTAACTTGACAAAAAAAAAAAAAATAGATATATTTTAATAACAGTACTTT
>CAZMUU010000103.1:0-10576 GCA_964569215.1 uncultured Cytophagia bacterium | reverse complement strand
TTCAAAACTTTTATTGACGATTGCTCTCGCCCTCTTTGCCACATTGGGTACCTCAATGGCCCAGGAGAAGATGAGTATGGAGGAGTATCAAGCTCAGCTTCAAGAGTGGCAAGAACGAGAGGCAAAAGCGACTCAAGCTTTGGAAGAGTGTCAGGCCAAAGTATCTGAACTTGAAGGTCAGATCGAGTCGACAAACGCAGACATTCAGACTGTGTGGAGTGAAATCTATGCAGAAATGGGTGTTGAAGAAGCCGATGTCGATGCTTACCGCGACGAATTGAAGGCATTGGATGCTCAGGTTTCCGGATTGTTGGCTTTATCCCCGGAAGAACTGTTTCAACGCCGCGATGAAGTGGAACAAGCTGAAACCAAACTTGCAGAAATGAAGAAAAATCCCATTTCTGCGCTGTCTGAAATGCAGGATTTGATTGCGACCATTGAAGGAAAGCTCACCCAAATTCAGAATAAAATGCCCAAGGCAGTTTACGATGAATACACTGTGGTTATGGGTGATTACCTGTGGAAAATATCCGGCAAGCCAGACATTTATGACAATCCTATGCAGTGGATGAGAATTTATTCTTACAACACTGATCAGATTAAGGATCCCGATCTTATTTATCCGGAACAAATCTTAAAGGTTCATCGTCAAAGTGGTGAAGATGAATATCTCGTCGAAAAAGGCGATTATCTGGTTAAAATAGCGGGTAAGGCTGATGTCATGGGTGATCCTGCGAACTGGACCAAAATCTACGAGAAGAATAAAGACCTGGTTGGTGACGATCCCAACATGATCTTTCCTCATACGATTTTGGTTATTCCACAAGAATAGTATGTTTTTGCAGTGGATACCTGTCTGCTGTACAACACGTTTTACAGATTCAAAACTCTCGGTCTGGTTTTTCAACAGGGCCGAGAGTTTTTTTTACCACAAGGTTTAAAACAAGGTGAATTTATTTTTGGCTGAAGAAAAGCATATTAAATTAAAGGGCATAAATCCGATAGATTTTTTTGGATTTCAGGATAATAATCTTTCCATCTTGGAAGAAGCGCTTTCGATTGAAATTTCCGGTCGCGGAAACGAGCTGATTATGCGGGGCGAATCCGATAAACTTGAAAAGGCTGAACGCGTCGTTAATGAATTGCTGTTTATGATTAACAAAAACGGCCCCTTGTCCGCAGCTGATATAGAGACCGTCACCCGTTTTCCCGGGGTTGATGAAAAATCACCTAAAACCGATCATCTCAAGGATGTGATATTATATACAAAATCCTCCTATATTAAACCCAAAAATAAATCGCAGGAGAATTATTTCAAGGCAACCCGGGATAATGATATTGTCGTCTCTATCGGACCGGCGGGAACCGGAAAAACTTATCTTGCTGTTGCCGTTGCGGTTGCCCAGCTTAAGGAGCGGGAGGTAAACCGGATCATATTATGTCGCCCGGCGGTGGAGGCCGGCGAAAGCCTTGGGTTTCTGCCGGGTGATTTGCAGGAAAAAGTCGATCCCTATTTGCGTCCGCTCTATGATGCTCTCTACGAAATGGTTCCTCCGGACAAACTACAGCGACAACTGGAACGCCGGGTCATTGAAATCGTTCCCCTGGCATATATGCGCGGAAGAACGCTAAATAGCAGTTTTGTCATTCTGGACGAGGCTCAGAATACGACCGCTTCGCAGATGAAAATGTTTCTGACCAGGCTGGGAGCCAATTCAAAAGCTATCATCACAGGGGATATAACCCAAATTGATCTGCCCTCTGGTGTTGAGTCGGGACTTGTACAAATTCAGTCAATTTTAACTGGAATCGATGGCATCGAGTTTGTATATTTCTCCAAAAAGGATGTTGTAAGACACCGATTGGTGATGGAAATTATTGCTGCTTATGAAAAACTCGATAAAGAACAAAAATGAGTACAAATTATAATAAAATGGTTAACCGCAGTATAAAAACAAAATCATTTTCTTTCAAATCGTTTTTTTTCCGCTATGGTGTGGATGTGGCCGGCATCCTGTTTCTATGCCTGATTCTGACCGCAATTTATCCGTCTGGAAAATCTTATCAATTTGCTGACTTGAAAGAAGGCCGGGTTTATATTGGTCCGGAGATTATCGCCCCCTTTACTTTTCCCATCAACAAGAGCGAGGAAGAGTATGCCGCTGACATGAAAAAAGCCAGGGAAAGTGTTCCTCCGGTTTTTTATTATAATACGGATATTGCCGAAAACAACCAGGACGAGCTTGTCGGTTTTATTGCTCGATTAAACCGTCAACTTTCAATGTCTGATGATGTCAGAACAGAACTTGAAACACTGTTCCGGGAAAATGGTGTTGTGTTGTCTCAGGAAGACCTGGCGCTTTTATTATACGGTAATGGCAGTGCCGCCGGCAACAATGCTGATTCTCAAAAAAGTATCCAGGATCGCATTCAGAGATTTGAAAAAATTGCCGGGGTGATCACATCGGTGATCAGTAAGGTTTATTCCGTCGGTATTTTGAACGTCGACAAGGACCGTCTGGCGCAGACAACTAAAAAGTTATCCATCAGTACTCCGGATGAAGGGGCCATCGAGGAGCTCGAGAATCTCGAGTTCTATCAGGATATGGCAGAGGCAAGAAATACCGTCCTGGAAAAATTGCGCACGCATGAAGAGCTTAATGAACAAGAGATAAAAATCGGTTATCAAATTGCCGTACATTTTATCGAACCAAATGTTATATATGATAAAGAAGAACATGAAAAGCGTATTGATGAAGCAACGGCAAATGTTCCACTGGCCAAAGACCAGGTTCTCGCCGGGGAGCGTATTATCGACAGTCATCAGCGCGTCACCCAGCAACATATTGAAAAACTCAATTCTCTGGCGGTTGAAAAAGCAGAGCGGGGCGAAGTCGGTGGGTTTTGGTTGAAAGGCATTCCTCATGTCAGCAAGTTTTTTCTCACCCTGGCTATTTTATGCATCCTGTTGATCTATCTATGGCGTGACCACCGCGAGGTTATCAGCAGTCGTAAAAAACTGTTGTTGATCGAAATTATGATTCTGATCATCGGTTTGCTGACGTTTATGGTAAACCGGTTGGATATTTCCGCCTATTTAATTCCTGTTTCAATCGGCGCCATTATTGTGACTATCTTCTTTCAGGCTGATGTCGGCCTGATATTTGCTATCACCACCAGCTTGTTGGTCGGGGCCATGCGCGGTAACGAGTTTGGCATTGTTTTTATTTCTATTTTCACCAGTGTGTTTATCATTCTGACGGTTAGCAAGGTGCGGACCCGAAACTGGATCGTCAAATCCATGATTGTGGCAATGGGGGTTTATTTGATTGCCATCACCATCCACGATTTACTGGTATACATACCCTTTTCCGAAATGGCTGTTAATTGGTTGTTTGGATTAAGCAATGGTTTTTTATCGATTATTTTTGCCTATGGCCTGGTATTTCTGTTTGAATTTGCCTTTGATTTGACCACGGATATGACCCTGTTGGAGCTGTCGGATCTTAATCAGCCACTTTTGCGCCAGCTCGCCATGCGCGCCCCCGGAACCTATCATCACAGCATCATGGTGGGTAACCTGGCCGAGGCAGCAGCAGAATCCATCGGTGCAAATGCGTTGCTCGCGAGGGTCGGCGCTTATTATCACGATATCGGCAAGATGGAAAAACCAGAGTATTTTGTTGAAAATCAGGTGCGGGGAAGAAATCCACAGGAAAAGCTAACACCGTCGATGAGCTCTCTGATTCTTATTAACCATGTGCGCAAAGGGGCTGAAAAAGCCCGCGCTCACGGCTTGCCGAAAGAGATTGAAAATTTTATTTATGAACACCATGGCAAAAGCGTGATGGGGTATTTTTATCAAAAGGCACAGGATCAAAGCGAAGGCGAGCTCGTGTCATCAAATGAATATCAGTATCCCGGGCCGAGACCCCAGAGCAGAGAAACCGCGATCGTTATGCTTGCCGATGCGATAGAAGCGTCGTCGCGCACGCTCAAGGAACCGACCCCAAGCCGGATAAAGAATGTTGTGGAAAAAATCGTCGATGAACGGTTTCAGGGCGGTGAGCTGGATGACTCGCCCCTCACTCTGAAAGATCTTTATAAAATTTCAGAATCTTTCCAGAAAATTCTAAATGGCGTTTTTCATGCACGTATAGATTATAGCGGTACCAAGGAGAGCGAGAAGGTTAGCCGGGAGGAGGATAAAGATCAATCGGATAGCGATTGAAAATCCATTGTGCTTTGATTTGCCCGATAAAAAGTTTTTTATCAAAGGGGTTGAAACGGTAATCGAGCAGGAAAACTATAAAAATCGTTATTCAATTTCTGTTATTGTTGTTGATAACGCATTCATTATCAACCTGAACAAGCGTTACTTTGCTGAAACATCCGTGACCGATGTGATTTCGTTCAATTATAAAGAAGAATTTCTCGAAGGAGAAATATACATCTCTTATGAACAAGCATCACGTCAGGCGGATGAATACGGTTGTAAACTCCTGGAGGAGCTATTGCGGCTGACCATTCACGGTACCTTACATCTGCTCAACTATGAGGATTACAGTCCGGCGGATCGGCAAAAAATGTCTCAACTTGAAGACAAATACTTGGAATTTTTCATTAAAAGTATATCTTAAAACAGTATTTTTTAATCGGTTTTTTATAAACGCATAAAAACCGACAATATGTTGAGCTACAGCGACAGGGCGGTGTTTTTTTAATAACGATGCAGGCGTCGTGTCGCCAATGAATTATTAAGACATATGTGAAAATTTGCCGTTGAACATTTTGGAGGTTAAACTTAACTTGGAAACTGATCCCGGCTATTTTCTTGCCCATTTTTTAGTTTTGTTGATTTTTTCCGGATTTTTTTCAGGATCAGAAACCGCTTATTTTTCTTTAAATAGCGTTGTACTGGATCGGTTGGCTAAAAGCAGGGATAGACGCTCACAGCGTATTGTGGCCTTGCTCTCTACGCCCAAACGGCTGTTGATTACGATATTGATCGGCAACACACTTGTCAACGTCACAGCTGCTGCCATTGCAACCATTCTCACTTCCAATTGGTTTGTCTCGGTGGGTTTTAATCAAAATCTGGGGATTATCCTTAACGTCGTCGTCGTTACTTTTCTCATATTGGTTGTTTCTGAGATTACGCCCAAGATATATGCGGTTAAAAACGCTGAAAAATTTGCCCGGGCTGTCTCATTGCCCCTTTTATCGATATTTCGTTTTTTCTACCCCTTGTCCTTTATTATTGATAAAACCATTTCCGTATTGGTTAAGGTGTTTCCGATGGAGGAGGCCGAGGAAGAGAAATTTTTACATCCCAATGAATTTCAGGCTTTATTGGATCTCGGTGAGTCGGAAGGTGAGCTCGAATCGGACGAAAAAAAGCTCATTCATTCGATTTTCGAATTTGGTGATACGATTGTTCGTGAAATTATGATACCGCGAACGGATATGGTGTGTATATCACATGATATACGCATCGAAGAGGTTGTTAAAATTATCGCTGTTAAAGGTCATACCAGAATTCCCGTATATGAGGAAACCGTGGATCAGGTTCGGGGAATCATTCATGCCAAGGATTTATTACCTCAAATAATCGACGGAAATACAACCAAAACCATCCTTGATTTCGCCAGGCCCGCTCTGTTCGTACCGGAAGCCAAAAAAATTGATGATCTCCTCAAAGTGTTTCAAAAGGAACGGCAACATATGGCCATCGTCGTCGACGAATACGGCGGTACAGCCGGCCTGGTGACGCTCGAAGATGTGCTGGAAGAGATTGTTGGTGAAATTCGCGATGAATATGACCAGGAACAGGTTTTATATAAAATTCTGGACGACAAGAGTTATCTCATGAATGCTAAAATAGATATTGATTCTCTGAATAAATTAATTCATATTAATATTCCTGAAACCGACGAGTACGACACACTCGGAGGGTTTATTCTGGATATGACCGGCAATGTACCCGAGCAGAATGAAGTTCTGCGATACCATGATTATGAACTGACCATGGTAAAAGTTGAGCAAAACAGGATTATTCATGTAAAGATTGCTAACAAACCGGTCGAGAAAGAATCCGATCAGGGAAAAGACGAATAACGGCTATTTATGAATAGGGATTTAATCAAGGAGGTATCCATGCTTGCACTAAAATTTGATTTTCGGGATCTTTTCAGGGCACCGCGACTCGCTTTTGCGCTGCAACGTTTGTGGATCCAGGTTGTCGGAGTATTCGTTGGATATGCGGCTTATTTGGTGCTCACCTATTTATCGTATGTCATCAGTGGATTCGAATTGGCCATGACCTGGAAGCGGTATGGTTTGGTGATTTGTCCATTTTCGTCCGGAGAACTTTTGCCCTGGTATGGCTGGGTGATTTATGCCGCGGCGGTATTGCTTCTTGTTGTTTCTTTTCTCATTGCCAACACGGCGGTCTCCCGCGCAACTTATATGCTGGCCAAAGGAAATCATTTTTATACCTGGAGAGAAGCATACAGGTTTTCCTTTCGTAAAACGCTCTCTGTTATCCTCACCCCCATTTCGCTTTTGGTTTTGATCGGTTTGCTGGTTCTGGGCGGTTTGGTTATCGGGTTGCTCGGCCGAATTCCTTATGTCGGGCCGTTGGGCGTCGGTTTTTTCACGGTCTTTTGGTTTATTGCAGCTCTATTTTTGCTCTTTTTTGTCATCATTCTCCTTGTGTCGCTACTAATGGCACCGAGCATTATTGCTACCACCGACGAGGATGCTTTTGAAGCGATTTTTCAAACGTTTTCTCTGGTTTGGGCGCAGCCATGGCGGCTGGTATTATATCAACTCTTGACCATTACTTTGTCGCTGACGGGATTTTTTGTGTTTGCCGCTTTTGTCAAACAGGCGCTTATGCTCATGAACAGCATTTTTGCTTCCTTTATGGGGGGCGATTTCATCAATTTGATGCACAATGGTTTGGCTACCCTGCAGGGGTGGTTCATTTGGGGGCAGAGTACTTTGGAAAGCGCTTTTGGTGAATACAGCAGCTATATCTATTTTTCCAATTCGTTTTTAACCTTGCCCGATCTCTCTCTTGTCGTCAAAATTTCATCATATTTTTATGCCTTTAGTTTGCTGTTTATCGGGCTATGGGTGCTTTCTTACCTGTTTTCTACGTATACGGTTGGAAACACTTTGGCGTTTATGGTATTGAAAAATATCAAGGACGAGGAAAATTTGCTGGAACGTAAAGACAGGGAAGAAGTTGAAGAAGAGGCGGAAGAGGAAGAACGAACAGAGGCGGAAGAGACGGATTCTGCTGAAACAAATCAGTGATGAGTTATGGGTTGCTGTTTAAAGATGAAAATTTTTTTCGCAAAACGGACTTGATGGAGGTATATATTAGTGAATTTCGGTTATGTAAAGAATTGGGATGAATCAAAAGGATACGGATTTATCACCAGTGAACAAGGGGATGACTTTTTCGTGCATGTTTCGGATTTGGATATTACATTAAAACCACAAATGATTCGCGAGGGAATGCGGGTTAAATTTGATATTCGTTCTGATATGAAAGGCGACAAAGCCATCCGTGTAGCAAAAGCCTGAATGTCGTTTTGAAAGAGCCGTCCAGGCAGGCGTAGATTTATATAGGATAGCAACACCATGTCTCAAATGTTCGTCAAGATAAAAGATCAGCAATATGGTCCTTACTCTTCCACAGAACTGGAACAAATGGTCGAAAAAGGTCAATTCCAGTCCGACGATCTGGTCTTCAATGAGAATTCTCAGGAATGGGTTCGGGCGAGTGAGAGCAATGAACTGAGGGAGTTTTTTTCCGAAGAGGAAGAACAGGCTTTTCAACAGCAGGTTCTGGCTGTGGGAGGCGGTAAGGGCGGTGTCGGCAAAACTGTAACCACCGCTTCACTGGGCGTTGGACTTGCTGCTCTGGGTTATAAAGTGGTTGTTGTTGATGCTGATCTGGGCGGCGCCAATTTGCATACATGCATGGGTATATTGGAACCCAGATATACGTTCTATCATTTTTATACATTGCAGCGCGATTCCCTGGAAGATATCATGCTCGAAACCCCGGTAAAGAATCTGAAACTCATCAGCGGTGCCTGTGGAACCCTTGGTCTGGCCAATCCCCGATTTTCTCAAAAGCTTCGCTTTATCTCCAATCTCAAAAATATAAATGCTGATTATATCATATTGGACCTGGGAGCGGGCTCTTCCTATAACGTTATTGATTTTTTTATCGCTGCAGATCAGGGTCTGGTTGTCACCTCGCCTGAACCTATGGCTATCCAGGAAACCTTTAATTTCATTAAAGTGGCGGTTTTCAGGAAAATACAACGGCATTTTCGCCAGAACGCAAAGATTTCAGCCCTCTTTGACAGGGATGTTTTTGCCGAGATTGGAAGAATGGGGGATTCCATGTCACAGCTGTTGGAGGAGATTGGAAAAATTGATAAAAACGCCGGAAAACAAGTCGAAGAGATTCTGGAATCCTTCAATCCCAAGCTTATTCTGAATATGGTGCACGAAAACGAAGATGTTAAGGAAGGTGCGGCTTTAAAAACAGCCGTAAAGGAATTGTTGTCGCTGAATATGGATTATCTGGGATATCTGGAATATGATGAGAATGTGCGTTATTCCGTTAAAGAATTAAAGCCGTTTATTATCAATAATCCAAAATCAAAAGCGTCGAAGAGTCTGGCAAAACTGATCACGGTTGGACTGTTAAGAAAATCCGGCTGGAAAGGCTTGAGAGAACGGCGCAAGGTATCACGGCAAATACATGACGAGGCCAACTCATATCCGACCAATCAGCTGAAAGAAAGCGATATGATTTGCTCGGTTCGTTGTTTTTACTGGGGAGATTGTGATTTCCAAAACGGGGGGTTTCCCTGTCCGGTTCGTCATCTGGACCCGATTTTTCACCGCTGATTTTTCGCCAAAAAAGGCTTTCTCCTTTTAATATTTTTCCGTATTATGATTAAACAGAAGGGCATAAAACGCCTTTTTCGCGTTTTCCGGTGCTTTATGCATATCAGCTTTTGGATTGCAGCGCTTGCGACAGAAAACAGGGTTTCATCGCAGATGAATTTATATATACCGACAAATGAAATCTATTCATCGTTGATTGTTTTCACAAGGGTGAATTCTGCCATCCAGCTGAATCGCCGGCACACGTTATTCTGCTAATATTCCCAAAATACTGGTATGTTCAAACTAAATTTACAATCCGTTTTGATACATTATCCCAGAAGAATCCCTCCCGCCATAGCCCTGGCGTTGAGCTTTATTTTTATCATTATTTTAGGGAGTGTAGCTTTATGGATGCCGTTCAGTCATCATGGTTATCTGAGCTGGCTGGATGCTTTTTTTACCGCGACTTCGGCAACCTGTGTGACCGGTTTGATTGTGGTAGATACCGGTCAAAAATTCACCCTGACCGGGCAATGGATTACCATCTTGCTCGTTCAAATCGGCGGCCTCGGCATCATGACCTTTTCCATATTTTTTTCCTATTTGTTTTACGGCAAGCTGTCGATCAAAAGCAGAAATCTGATCGAGCACTCACTCGGCATTAAAGGGATGCCAAAGCTCGGGCAGATGTTATTGTTTATCGTTGTCGGCACCTTTGTCTTTGAGCTTATTGGCGCTCTAATCATGTCTGTTCGATTTCATCATTATTTCGACTGGCCAAGGGCGATCTATTTGGGTGTTTACCATGCGATCTCTGCTTTTTGCAACGCCGGTTTTTGTCTTTTCAGCAACAGTTTCATGGACTATCAATCCGACTGGGTGTTAAATCTGGTGCTCCTCGCTCTGATTGTGCTGGGAGGTATCGGATTCTGGGTTTTGATTGATTTGAAAAATTGTTTTTTACATAATCGCGGGTTTCGGGCTTTATCATTGCATAGCCGGTTGGTTATTACGACAACGTTGATTCTGATTGTTGGTGGATTTTTATTGATTTTCGTCTTTGAATATAACAACATGCTGAAATATCTGCCCTTTCCTGCGAAATTTTTAACAGCATTTTTTCAGTCCATTACCACCCGAACGGCCGGCTTTAACACTTTGGATATTGAAAGCATGACCAGCAGCACCCTGTTTTTGATGCTTTTGCTCATGATGATCGGTGCCTCGCCCGGTTCCTGCGGCGGGGGTATTAAAACCACCACTTCAGCTGTGTTGTTTGGGATAATACTGTCCGGAATTCGTGACCAACGTCAAATAAAATTTTATAATCGCGGTGTTCCGCAACAGATTATATCCAAGTCAATCGGCATTGTCGCATTCTGGTTGCTGGCCGTTACCGTGGTTATCATGGTGTTGCTTTTTACCGAACACTCCGGTGGATTGCATGATCAGGGCAGAGTTTTATTTTTGCAAGTCGTGTTCGAGTCTTTTTCCGCCATGGGTACGGTGGGATTGAGTATGGGACTTACCCCGACGCTATCTTCGATGGGAAAACTTTGTATTATTTTTTTGATGTTTTTTGGCAGAGTGGGACCTCTCTCTATTGCGATTGCTATTGCTTCAAGAAAAGCAAGGCGTGTCCGATATGCTGAAG
>CAZMUU010000102.1:0-10617 GCA_964569215.1 uncultured Cytophagia bacterium | reverse complement strand
TTTAAAACGATTTTAATGGTTAAAGTGATTAAATGCAAAACAATACCAAAATAAAAAAAAGTCATGGCAGTGGCGGGCAACAGAGTCATGATCTGCTGGATAAAGTTTTTATTCCTCACTTTCGCAATTCATATTTGAGCGATCTCGAAGACAGCGCTGTTTTAGAAGGATGGAACGGCAATATTGCTTTTACAACCGATTCCTATGTTGTAGACCCGTTGCAGTTTCCCGGCGGGGATATAGGTAAACTCGCTGTCTCCGGTACCATCAATGATCTGGCGGTTCGCGGAGCGAAACCATTGTACCTTACCGCTGGTTTTATTTTGGAAGAAGGATTGGAAATATCTGTTTTGGACAACATCGTCCGCTCGATGGCTGAAACATCGAAACAGAGCGGCGTAAAAATCGTCGCCGGCGACACAAAGGTGGTTTCCAAAGGATCAGCGGACAAACTGTTCATCAATACTGCCGGTATCGGCTCGCTGCCGGAAAATTTGAAACTGGGAGCAAAATACGTCGAACCCGGAGACGAGATCGTCATCAACGGCAATATCGGCGACCATGGGCTGGCGGTATTGCTGGCCAGGGAAGATTTTGGACTGATAACCGATATCGAATCGGATGTAAATCCGTTATCGTCCTTGATTCGCAAGGTGCTGGATGCAGATGTAAAAATACACGCCATGAGGGATCCAACGCGCGGAGGATTGGCTTCGACTTTGAATGAGATGGCGCGGCTTCGGGGCGTGGATATGTATATCGATGAAGATCATATCCCGATTTCAGAACCAGTTGAATCTGTTTGCCGGTTATTGGGATTGGATCCTTTCTCCATTGCCAATGAAGGAAAGGCGCTGTTTTTTGTAGCCCCGGATGATTGTGAGCGGCTTTTACAGATACTTGGATCACAGCCCCTGGGTTCGCATGCAGCGAGAATAGGTAGCGTAAGAGCCGGTGACGGGCAGGTGATTTTAAATACCCGAATCGGAGGCAACCGCCTCATTGATATGCCGCTCGGCGAATTGTTACCGCGCATATGTTAACTCGTTCATAAAAAAGGAGTCTAAAAATGGCTAATTTATTCCTCGCAAGCGAAATACTGGAAATCAATGTAGAAGAAGAACGCAATGGTGCTGCTTTTTATACGGCTCTGGCGGAAAAAAGCAAGAACAAGCTTGTAAAATCAACCGCAGAAGATATTGCCAAACAGGAAAGAATGCATGAAAAGCGTTTTCAAGACCTCCTGGGCCGTGTTGAGCACAGGGAATCGGAAGAGCAGTATCCCGGTGAATTTAGTGCCTATATCGATGCCCTGAAAGGCAACCGGATTTTTAATGATCCCGCGCATGCTGAAGAGACGGCTAAAAATGTCTCTGATATTGAGGCACTTCAGTTGGCGTTAAAAACCGAATATGCCACCCTGAAACTGCTGCGAGAATTACGCCGGCATATTGATGAAAGCGAGGTTCAATACGTCGATTTGACCATTGAAGAAGAAGAAGCTCATGTCAACCAGTTGAATCAGTTGCTGGAGAAACTCTAAAGCAGCACTTGAAAGTTTGCCGATTTTTGATTATTTTGCATCCTCAACAGCATGTTTCACAACAGGAGAAACCGATAGATGAAAAACTATGCCACTCTTTTTATCCTGCTTTTTTTTGCAAGTCTGGCATCTGCACAACCCCGTTTTCAATTCGGCGCTTCTTTTGCAGTGGGTGTTCCGCAGAATGATTTCAGAGACAACATTGATAATAATGGTTACGGCTTGAAGGGGCATTTTGCCTATAACCTGCCCCGGACGCCCTTTTGGTTGGGTGGTCAGGTCGGCTTTTTAATTTATGGACATGAAGCACGTAAAGAAGCGTTTAGCAGTACGATTCCGGATGTGACCGTGGATGTGAATACCAATTACAGTATTCTCTTGGGTCATCTGGTGATGCGGGTGCAATCTCCCGTGGGTTCTGTTCGGCCTTATCTGGATGGTTTACTGGGATTTAATTATTTTTCCACCACCACTGATATTGAGAGTGAAAACTGGATCGATAACGATCACGATAGCCGCATAGCCAGTTCTACCAATCAGTCCGATATGGCGTTCAGTTATGGTGCCGGTGGCGGTGTTATGATTCGCGTCTGGCATGAAGTGGATAAAAAGAAGAATACAACCCTCGCAGCCGTCTTTGTCGACGCCGGTGTCCAATATATTCGGGGGAATGAAGCGGAATATCTTAAAAAGGGTTCCCGCTGGGTTGATGAGAATAATAACATTAACTGGCAAGTCTATAAATCGACAACGGATTTAATTCAAGTGAACATTGGTGTCTCTTTTGCGTTTTGATGATGAATAATTTTTACAATGATTTTGATTTCGCCTGCCTCGAACGTCAGCGGCTTGATGAAATTCGTACACCTTTTCAGAAGGATCGGGACAGGATTATTTACACCTCGGCCTTTAGACGTCTGCAGGCGAAAACGCAGGTATTCATATCAGGAGAATATGATTTTTACCGAACCCGGCTGACCCATTCCCTTGAGGTGGCCCAGATCGGCAGATCGATTTGCCATTATTTGCAGCACGAGAGCGACTTTCTCGATGTCGATTTTTATATCGACACGGATCTCGTCGAAGCGGTCTGTCTCTCACATGATTTAGGTCATCCGCCTTTTGGGCATGCGGGCGAGAAAAGTCTCCATGGGCTTATGACCGCGTTTGGCGGTTTTGAAGGCAACGCACAAACACTGCGCATCATCAGTGAAATCATCTACAGTGATACCGTCAATCGAAAGGGGATGAATCCGACGCGAGCTTTTTTAGATGGTATCATCAAGTATAAATCGTTATTTTCAACCCTCGTCAACCCCTCCAATCATTTTTTATACGATGATCAAAAGGGTTATCTCGATTTTATTTTTTCCGACAGGGTTTTTCCGGAAGACAAAAATCGCGACACATTTCGCAGCATCGAATGTCAAGTCATGGATTGGGCGGATGACACCGCCTATTCCATAAACGATATTGTCGATGGAATCAGCGCCGGTTTTTTGACACTGGAAAACATCGAACGATGGGGACAGGATCAGGACTTGAACCGGGATCAGAGTGAACATCTGATCAATATCAGCCGTTTTATCAGGGAAAATCGGGTGAGCCGGGCTTTTGCCTTTCAAATCGGTGAATTTATTCGTGCCTGTCATTTGGAAAAATGGCAAAACTTTATGAGCGATCTGAGCAACCGCTATTCCTACAAGCTTTGCATAGACCCGGAAATTCAGCAACGATGTAAAATGTATAAAAAATTATCCTATGATCTCGTTTTCACCTCGCCGCAAATTTATCAGCTCGAACATAAAGAAGACCGTATACTGCGGGAGCTGTTTAATATCTATTTCGATAATTATTGCAATAAAACGTCCACAAGGCGCGTTTTGTTACCCTCTGTTTACGAAAAGATCCTTTCCGAACTATCAGACAAAGGTCAGATTGCAAGAACCATATGCGATTATATATCGGCAATGAGTGATGGCTTTGCCATCCGCACCTACAAGCGCCTGATGGACCCCGATTATGGTTCTATTATTGATTTCGTCTAGAATAATCCCTTGATCTCACCGCTTTTCATATCAATATCGACATCCATAAACGCCGGGCGGCCAGGAAGACCGGGCATGGTTTGTATATCGCCGCAAATCGGCGTTAAAAAGCCGGCACCGTTTGATAGATCAATATCCTTAATGGGCAGAATAAAATCCCTTGGCGCTCCCCGCAACGATGGATCATGTGAAAGGGAAAACTGGGTCTTGGCCATGCAAACCGGCAAATTTTCAAAGCCGTTTTTACTGTATTGTTTGATCTTTTGATCTGCTATATAATCATAATTTACGCCACCGGCGCCGTATATGCGCTTGCCTATAGATTCAATCTTGTCTTTAATGGATAGATTCAAGGGATAGAGATAGTCAAAATGATTCGGCTCTTTACAGGCCGTCACAACGGCTTCGGCCAGTTCACTGGTACCGGCACCCCCTTTTGTCCATGCTTTTGAAACGACAGCTGCAAAAGCGCCATATTCCAAAGCAGCCTTACGGATGATTTCAATCTCAGCGGCTGTGTCGGTATGGAAATGATTAATAGCGACCACAACAGGAAGGTTGAATTGTTTTGCAATCTCAATATTGGCCTGTAGATTGGGCAATCCTTTTTTTAACAGAGCTTTTTCTTCCGACCGGTAGACGGTATCGAGGGGGCGCCCTGACCGGATCTTTGGACCGCCACCATGTAATTTTAATGCTCTTACCGATGCAACCATGACAATACAATCCGGCTTAACACCCAAAGTCCGGCACTTGATGTTCATGAATTTTTCCAAACCACAATCCGCACCGAAACCGGCTTCGGTGATGACATAGCCATTACCGGCCAGCTTTAGGGCTATGCGGTCAGCGATAATTGAGCTGTTACCGTGAGCAATGTTGGCAAATGGACCGGCGTGAACAAAGGCAGGGCTGCCGGTAAGGGTCTGGAGGAGATTGGGTTCAATCGTTTCTCTTAACAAAACGGCCATTGCTCCGGCTACTTTCAGGTCTTCGGCCATTATGGGCTTTTTCTCTTTGCTCATTCCAATAATTACCCGCCCCAGTCGTTTACGAAGATCCTGCAAAACGGAGAGCCTGTCATTGCCGTTTACCAGAGCCAGGATAGCCATGATTTCAGAGGCGGCGGTGATTTCGAAACTCGACTCCCGTGGACGTCCATCCGATTTTTTGCCGAGACCGAGAACAAGATGGCGCAGGGTGCGATCATTCACATCCAAAACCCGTTTCCAGGAAATCGAGTATGGATCGATGCTCAATCGTTTCAGATCGATTTCTGATAATTTTTCATCGCTTAATCTGTCTTCGTGGTAGATTCGGTTATCAATAGCTGCGGAGAGTAAATTATGTGCAATTCCCACAGCATGCATATCGCCGGTGAGGTGCAGATTCATCTTCTCCATAGGTAAAACTTGCGAATACCCTCCTCCGGCGGCTCCCCCTTTTATTCCGAATGTTGGTCCCATGGAAGGTTGACGAATGCAACAAAATGATTTTTTCCCGATATAATCAATACCCTGGGCTAATCCGATCGTGGTAACGGTCTTGCCTTCACCCAATGGTGTCGGTGTGATACCGGTGACAACGATATAGTTACCATTGTCACTTTTTTTCAAATCATCCAAAACCTCCAGCCGTACCTTGGCGACATGGGTTCCATACAGGTTAAGATAGCGTTCATCCAAACCGATTTTATCTGCGATCGACTCGATGGGATTCAGGCCGGCCCGCTGTGCAATATCCAGATCACTCGGTATCTTGTTCATCATAACCTCCTGCTCAAAACAAATAATTTTGATTTTCCCCCAGGAAAATGACCGATTGGTAACATGTTAGATATTTGTGAACCAGTTGAAAAGAAAATCTTCCAACTGATCAAATGTCGAGTCAACTTTTGATTGTTGTCGACCGCGGTAAGGTTCGTTGGGTTCAATAGGTGGTCTGGTATAGCGGTGAGTTGAGATGGTAACGGTTGGTTGCGTTTTGGCTTTATCGAGCTGGTGGTCATGCGCCTTGCGTTTTTCCGGACATCTCAGCGTCTGATATGCTTCCTGAACCTCAAGAAAGGGATTACGATCCTCGCCATAGTGATCGGGGTGTAAAATTTTTGCGCGATGACGATATGCAGCTTTTATTTGCTCCTGGGTTGCCTTTCTCGGAATCCCGAGTATAACATAATAATTTTTGGGCATAACAACTCCGTTGGATCATTTACTGATTATTAAAATACTATAGATTTCTTTTTTTGTCAAGGTTATTTCTTGTTGCTTTATACCGATTGGGTTAATTGCTGGTATAGATATTGCATTTTTGCTCTCAGGTGATTTGTAAAGTTGTTAACACATTAAAAAACAACAAGGGTTTATAATGAAATCACCAAATTGCCCGTTATATGCCATAATTTAACCAGTGATCTAAACAGAGGAGATAAAATTCATGAGAACGACAGCAACTCTTTTGGTCATTTATCTTGTGTGGGCCGGGTTGGGATCAGCACAAATGATTGTGCGAGATGGTGAAGATCCCTCAAAAGAATACATGCGCGTAACCAAAGCAGGTAATGTTGGCATTGGCGTAACAGAACCCGGTGCAACCTTACAAATAAATGGTACAAATGATTCTCTTCATGTGGGCGGATTCTATGGTAGCAGCGAGAGCGAAATCATCACCAGAGCCGGTATTGCCGTCAGGGTACCGACCATAACTTTGAGCCAAAATATCGGTTACTTTATCGATATGCACACAGGGGTCTATGCCACTGTTGAAGCTCCTGATGTGAATGATCTCTACATGAACAATGCTGCAATGACTGCGCACATTTATCGATCCGGTTCGAATCATCTGGCGATGCAGTCTCAACTCGGTGTCTACAATTGGGAACCCAATGATGAAAACCCGCTGCTGTTGCAAAAAAATCTTTACGGAGCCAAAACAGTGTTGGATGCTGATGAAATACAAATCGATATCGGTTCATTATCCGATGGCAAGGCTGTTGCGATGATGGCAACCGTTAACGATAACGCGGAAATCTATGGCCCGTTCGAGAACGTATTTGCTTTTGCGGCCCGGGGAGCAAAATCCCTTTTTTTGGATAAAGTCGGAATTGGTAACAGCTGGAACTGGTCTCCACAATTTGAACTCGATGTCGATGGTGATATCCGTGCTACCGGTAGCGTTTACTATGGTGCGGGTGCCGGGACACCGTATACCAAGCCTGATTTTGTTTTTTCTGATCGTTATGATAAGCTCGAGCTGGATGAAATTGAAAAATTTATCGAGAAGAACCATCACCTGCCCTGGGCAACGCCCGCAGACGAGGAAGATAAAAATCTTATCGATATGACCAGAATGGCATTCGAGACCCTCGAAACCGTAGAAAATCTCCAGTTGCAGATTCTTAGTCTCAATAAGCGCATTAAAGAGCTCGAGCGTCAGAACGAACGTTTATTGGAAAAAGAGAAATAAACAAAAAACCTCGTACAGTATTTCTGGATTTAACCTGTCAACCGCAGATTTTGAACCTGAATTGTCATTAGCGAAATCTGTGGTTGATATTTCCTTCATTTTTCCTTCCGGTTTTTTATATTCAACTCCTGTAACTTGTGTTTTATATCCGTATCCCAACGATCCGGTTTTAATTTCGTTTTGATACAACATGTTAAATGTTGGAACAGTTGTAAAGCGGCTATCGGGATTCGCTCGAAAATTTAAAAACAGGCCACAAAAGGCTATACTGTTTTTATTGTATTTATTGTTCACATTTAAGCAGGCTTGCTGCTTTTTTCTCTCCTGCTTTTTCTGCTCCCGGCCTGGTTCTTGCAACATAGACGTCGGAAAATTCTATCAATGGGTGTGCCCAATACAAGTGATTAATCTGAACGAATGGAGTCTTAGGAGTGTCTATAAAAGAATATCTAATAGGTGCCATTACTATTTTACTGTTTTGTTCACAGGGATTTGCTGCTGACTATCCTGTCCATCAGAAATTGATTTTTCAGCACAAACTGGATGGTGAAATCGATACGGATATCGTCAAAATAGAAAATCTGAATGGTGATTTTATCTCAGGTCAGGGCTGGCAGTCCCGGGCCATTGATAGCCGCTTGCTTGTGGAAATGAAGGATTATCTTCCCTTTGAAGGCACGCTTGAAGTTAAAGTGACCAATTTTCGTATGTCCAATCTGGATAATGACTGGGTTCCGGTTTCGATTTGGTCTGATTCGGGAGGATTTTACTACAATGTAGATGGCACCTCTTCAGCTTATGCCACCTTTAAAACAGAACCGAAATATATCGAAAACGGCCGGCTCTTTTGGAAAATTGTATCCACACCGTTTGCCTTTGAACCGGCGGGTGGATTGGGATACATGCGTACTGAATCCGGTTTTGCCGAACAGGCTTATGATCCGCAACAAACCTACACCTTTAAGATCGTCTGGACGCAGGGTAAAATTTACATGGTTCTGGATGATTATGTGGATGAGTTGAGCAACAAGGGCAATCCCAGCTGGGTAGAACCATATTATTACATATTGATCGGAGATGATCATACCAATGCATATAAATCCCTGTATGGGGCAAAATTTTCGGATTTAAAGCTTTATATTCCGAACGCGCAGGTTTCGTTCCAGAACCGGTCACGTTCTTCATCTTTTGATGTCGATACCCTGGCTGGGGCCCAATCGGTTTCTATCGCCGATGTCAACGCCGATGGATGGGATGATATCTATGTTTCCTATTGTAACTCTATCCGAAACCATTCCGATCTTTTTTTTGTACAGAACAGTGAAGGAACCTTTACGGAACAATCACAAGCGCTGAATTTGCAAAATTCAGACTGTTCCAGCGCCGCCGTTTTTGCTGATTTCAATCAGGATGGCCTCCTTGATCTATTTCGAAATCGAAAAGATGCCTCCAATCAACTGATGATGCAGCAATTCGATAATCGTTTTAATGATGAATCGTCCCAACGGGGGATCTCGCAACAGAACAATCTGAGCCAGGGTGTTGTGGCTTTTGATTCTGATCGGGATGGCGATACGGATATTTTTGTTTTAAATGCCGTCTATGCGCCGGAGTACTATATCAACCAGGGAGATGGTCAATTCGTACTCGAGGATCGGGGCACCAGCTCGATTCGCGCCGGCAGCAGTCAGCATTTTATCTCGGTTACAGATGTTGATGTCAATCAGGATGGTGCCACCGACCTCTTTTTGGCCCGACGTAATGCACCCTGTGTTCTTCTTGTAAATAATGGATTGGGTGAATTCACGGACCAGGCCGAAGCATTTAATTTAGATATCACGGCCAAAGTGAACAGCCCCGTTTTTGCAGACTATGATAACGATGGCGACCTGGATCTCTTTTTACCACAAGCTTATGATGTTACCGAACCGGCGCCAAATTTGCTTGTTTATGAAAATCGAAATAATCAAAATTTTGTCGATAAAAGTCAGGAAATCGGTATTGTCACTGATGCTTATGCCGTCTATCCGGGCGATTTTAATAATGATTCCTTTGTCGATATTTACATCTTAAAGAGTGATCAAAATTATAATAATAATTATTCACAGATCTATTTGAACAATGGTGATGGTTCTTTTTCTATCGATCCGGGTACGGGCGCAGAAGTCATTTTCGCTGATGGCCGGGGAGGCGCGGCTGCAGACCTGAACAGGGATGGGTGGATTGATCTGGTCGGCGTCGCCAATGGGGGATATTATGGTACCAACAGACGCGAATATGGCAGAAATCACCTCTTGGTCAATAATAGTCAAAACAACAACCACTATTTACTGGTCGAAATTGTCGACGATCAGAATCGACGAACCGGTTTGGGCAGCAAGATTTGGATCTACGAACCCGGTCATCTCAACAACAGCGATCATATTTTGGGGTTCCGGTCTATTTCAGCCAGTCAGGGATATAATAGTCAGAGCTCTTGTTTGCAGCATTTTGGGTTGGGCGAGTTTACCCTTTGTGATATGAAGGTACAATTTGATAACGGCCTGATATCTCAATATACGGGGGTAGATGCGGATCAACTATTTTCGATTGTTGAAAAAAAATCCGAACCGGCACGGATAGTGCGTATTTCATCATCCAGTCAACAGGGTCAGGCCGGCCGGCCTCTTGATACACCTCTCAGGGTTCGTGTTTTTGATGACAAGGACAACCCGCTCCCCGGTTTTTCTGTCAAATTTTCGATCGTCCAGGGAAATGGCTCTCTTGGTCCGGATAATTTATCTTTGGTATATGTAGCCACAAATGAGGACGGATATGCTGAAATAGAATGGACGATGGGTACAATAGCGGCTAGAACAGAATCGGCTAAAGCCGAGGCGTTTCATCTGCAAAATGAATTAAGTGGTTCACCGATTTTATTTTCGGCATTTGTTAATGTGGGTCCGGATAAAGTAGTGGAGCGAAGATCGCCGGAAGATCAAATCGGTACTGGAAACCGTCCGCTTACAGATTCAGTAAAGGTATTTGTTCATGATGGATTTGGTAATCCGCACGAGAACCTTTCTGTTGTATTCCAGGTGCTCAGTGGGGCAGGAAATATAGACGGTGCTTCTCAAAAGACTGTATTTACCAACTCGGCTGGTATTGCAGCTGTAGAATGGACGCTTGGTCCAAACAGTGGGGTTCGGGCCCATAGTCTGGGAGCAGGTGTGAGCGGTGTTGATCCGGGGGTGGTCTTTTATGCAACATCCACGTCCGGTCCGCCGGCTCAAATCCTCAAAGTGAGCGGCGATGGTCAGAGGGGTACTGTGGGTTCTAGCCTGGATGATCCTTTTGTTGTCCAACTTTTGGATGAAAGCGGTTTGCCCTGTACCGGCTATCCAATACAATTTTCCGTTACCAGCGCTGAAGGCATGATATCGAATGCCAAACAAAAAAGTATCAGTACCGATAGTGATGGTAAAGCCTCTATCGTTTTAACGCTGGGGGAACGGGCCGGGGTCAATAATCACAGCGTCACGGCGTCATTTTATGAATTCGGTACGGAAATTGTTTTTACAG
>CAZMUU010000101.1:0-10805 GCA_964569215.1 uncultured Cytophagia bacterium | reverse complement strand
CTGTAATACCAGGTTCGGATAAGGGTGTCAGTAAAGAAACAAATTCAAGCGACAAGGAGTAAATGCATGGTTCAAATCGAACTTTATATCATCATAGCTGCCGGCGTTCTCTTTATTTTTTTGGGGCTTTTATTTTTCCGTCGAAAAAAGCACACAGCCGTTGATGCAAAAAAGCACTATATCGAAGGTTTGAATCTGTTGATAGAGGGCAAAATTTCAGATGCGTTGGTCGCCTTTCGGCGTACCGTGCGTCTGGACACAGGGTTTATCGATGCATACATCAAAATCGGTGATATTCTGAGGGAAAAAGATACGCACAGTGCTGTAAAGGTTCATCGGGACCTTTTGGTGCGTCCGGAGCTATCAACCGGTGAAAAAAAAGTTATTCTGAGATCGCTTACCATGGATTATATCGAGCTGAATCAGTGGCGGGAAGCCTTGCTTGTTATCAAGCAAATTCTCGATATAAATCCCAAGAGCAGTTGGGCCCGCGATAAACAGTTGTTGATATTCGAGGAACTGGGTGAATGGCAAAATGCCTACAATGCGGTAAAAAAGAATTCAGAAATGCCCAAATCAGAAAAATCGACGCGAATGGCAGCATACAAAATGGAATTAGGCCGTAAGCTTGTTGGTGAAAATCGTGAACATGACGCCAGATTGCGCTTTCGCGATGCGATTCGCGAAGATAATCATTTTTTACCGGCCTATCTCGAATACACCGATAGCTATATACGGGTAAAAAGAGAAAAAGATGCTCTGAATGTGTTGACGAAATATATGAAAACAAATCCACAGGCGCCCAGTCTGGTTTTTAGTCGCTTAAAGCAGGTACTTTTTGATCTTGGGCATTTCGGCGACATCGAGGGACTTTTCCTCGACCTTGCAAAAGAAAATCCCCGGCTGGTTGAGGTACAGCTGAGCCTTGCAGCCGTATACGAGAAAAAGGGTGAACTGCTCAAAGCATTACAAGCCTGTAAACGCGCTATGGATATCAATCCCGATCGGTTCGACACCCAGCTGCGTATGATCCATCTCTATTCCCGCCTTGACCAACGCCAAAAAGCCATCGACATGGTCAAGCAGCTGTCCGATCAAATTTTACAGCAACAACATCCTTTCAAATGTGATGTTTGTCGGACAGAGTATGATCAGTATAAATATCGTTGTGTAAATTGTAAGAATTGGAATTCTATCATCAGAAAATAAATGCGAATACCGGATAAGATAAAACTCGTCGTTTTTTTTGCTGCTATTTTGCTCATCAATTCTCTTCAGGGTCAATCCCGCAGGCAGTTGGAGCAGGTGGAAAAGTTACTGGCGGAAGACCGCATGGAAGAAGCAAGAGAGTTGCTCGACAGGCTTAAAGATGAAAATCCTGAAGATCCGGGGGTGCTTTATCTTCGCGGCCTATTTGAGCAGGATGCTGACAGGGCAATCTATTACTATGAAAAGCTATACAGAAATAATAACTCCCTGTTCCTCGATGATGTTTTATTGAAACTGGGCCAATATCACTACAGTCTGGGCAATTATTCCCGCTCCAGGCGTTATCACGCTCTGCTCACCAGCCGGTTTCCTGATTCGAAACTTGCCGATGACGCAAGCTATTTATTTTGTCAAAATTTAATCGCTCAGCATTTGCAGGATTCGGCCCGTGTTTGTCTGAAAAAATTTATCCGTCAGTATCCCCGTTCTCCTTTTGTCGATCTTGTTGTCCTTGATCTTGAATCCCATGAATTATGGACAAGCAGAGAAGATCAAACGGTGTCACTTTCAAAATATCGATATACCCTGCAGGTCGGGGCTTTTCGCTGGTTATCCAACGCCAAAGAACTTGCAGATGATCTGGAGGCGGAAGGATTTGATGTCGAGATTTATGAAAAATATGTAGGGGATGATAAATATTTTGTCGTATGGGTGGAAAAATTTGAAACCCGTACACTGGCAAAAAATTTTGCCGAACGATTCAACTCATTTTGGGAAAATTATCATATCGTGGAAATCTCCAATTAACCGGGAGTATATTGGTTATGTTTAAAAATGCCCTTCTGCTCGTTACCGTCATACTGATCTTCTCAAATTCAGTTTACGCGGCGCCCCCTTTCTGCAGCTCCAATAACGAAATTTTTTTAAAAGCAACACTTGAACCTCAAGACGGTCGAATTGTCGGCTATGAGCGCGTTCTCTACAAAAACGACGATGCTCTGCCGCAAAACCGTATCTATCTTCGGCTTTTTCTCAATCAGTTTCGCAACAGTGAAACCTTGTTATCTACAGGTCTCGTAACCGCCAAACAGCTTGGCAGCCTGTTTTCCGGTCCGGCGGACTGGGGCAGGATAGAGGTGAAAAAAGTCGTCGTTCAGGGAACAGATATGACCAACGCCCTGCAAATGGCGAGCGATCAAAACAAGAACCTGACCCCGGGAGCCTGGGCTTTTCTGGATTTGGTGTCCCCATTGCCACCCGATCAGGACATTACAATTGAAATCGATTTTGTCACACAATTGCCGGCCGGCCTTTTTGGCAATGATTTCGAACACCAGCTTTTTGTCGCCGCCTTTTGGTACCCTCAACTCTGTTCCGCTGCTGATTTTCAGAACCAAAAGCAGAGCCCCTTGTCGACTTGGCAAAATTATGCCGGCTATGATGTAGAGTTTGTCGTACCCAAAGATTATACCCTTGCCGCTTCTGCGATCCAAACCGATTCGGCTATTGTCGATGATCAGTTGCACTATCGCTTCAAAGATCCCTGTCTTCGGGAGATGGCCGTTGTTACCAGCCCCAACCTTAGAGCAGAGGAAAGAGAATTTCAGTATGAGGATATGCCCCCGGTAACCATACGGCTGATCTATGCGGATGCATTGCAAAAAGATAATTCCGCTATTTTAAAAGCGCTTGAAAATCTGCTCAAATATTATGGATTATGGTATGCTCCCTATCCAAAATCAACCTTTTCAGTGGTACATTTGCCGCATTCAACGGCTCTGGCTCCGGCTGCCTTTCCGGGACTCGGCATTATCGGATCCGCTTCCCAGGAGAGGTTCGGTCAGGAATCGCTGATACCCCGCGTTATTCTTCATGGCGGCTTGAATTATTGGCAACAGCTGATCACTCTGCATTTCGCCAATACCGGTTGGATAGAAGAGGGGTTGAATCTATACTCACAAACGCGATTATTAATCGCTGCCTATGGCTATCTTCCCTATACAAAAACCTATCTGGATTTTCAAAATGTCGCAATAAACTGGAAACAGCATTCCGTACCTGTCGATCCGCGCGACAGATTGATGGCGGAACTCGACCACATCGATGAGCTCTCGGATGAAGGAAAAATTACTTTTTATGAAGAGAACAAAAGGCGGGATATCATAAAATCTGCTCTCCTTTTCTGGACTCTCGAGAATATCGTTGGCGATCAACCCTTTTCCATCGCTTTGAGAGATTTTGTCCGGAATTCTCTCTATAACCGCTGCGCCCTGGAGGAATTTATTAGCCTCCTGACAAACCAGCATGACCTCGATCCGCGGCTTGCTTCCCTGTTCGATGAGATTCTGATCCAGGGAGGAACTTCAGATTTTAAGGTGAGCCATATATTCAGCCGCGACCTGCAGGAACAGGGATTCTGGAAAAACGGCAAAGAGTGGGAGTATAGAAATGAAACCACGGATCAGGTATACAACCGAATTACGCTTGAACACATGGGTTCCGTCCACTTGCCGGTCGATGTCGTTGTCACAATGGAAAACGGAGAAACAATGGAATGGATCTGGGATGGTTATCATAAAGTTAAAATTTTTGAATTTGAACATGCAACAGCTGTCCGAAAAGTTGAAATCGATCCCAATCATAAAATTTTGATCGATCTTGATCGCGTCAACAATAGTTTGTACCGAAAAAAGAATATCTGGTCAGCATTGAAATGGACCAGCATGTGGATGTTTTGGGTCCAGCACTATTTTGAAGTTGTGGCATCGATCTCATGAGCTTTTAATGTGAAATTTTGACTGAGGAGTTGCAATAATGACTGTAAAAAATGCCCTTTCCAAAGGATTTGATCTCGTTTCACGCCATATTAAAATGATTCCTCTGATTTATGCAGTTAATTTTACCCTTACTTTGCTTCTGGCAATTCCCTTTTTTATAAACCTTTATGATAAAATCGGCAATCGAGTCATACGAGATGATATGCTTAATGGCTTCGATTCCAGCTGGTGGATGCATTTTGATCCTCAGCATATCCTGGCCTCTTTTCGGCCGGGGTTGCTCAACGGCATTATTCCCCTATTTGATAATTTTGAAATGGTGCTCACAGGAGACTTTAATTTTTACGGCTTTTGGATGCTTTTATTCGGTTTGGTCTGGCTGGTGCTGTCTTCGTTTTTAAACGGGGGTGTTCTGGGACTTTTTACCGACGAAAAACGTTCATTTTCGGTCAGCCGTTTTTTTTCCAATGCCGGATTTTATTTTCATCACTTTTTTGCTTTAATGTTTACCGCACTGATTGTTTTTTTCCTTTTTTACAAGTTTGTTCAGCCCCTGTTGCTTACTCTTTTTGATCAATTCACCACCGACTGGTCACCCGAAACCCTGCGCCTTTTGTTGCATTCGATTGCTTTTTCGATTGTACTTTTTCTGGTCTATTTTATCAATATGATATTCGATTACGCCAAGATCATTATTGTCGTTGAAAAGAAAGATTCATCATGGATGTCTATCTGGCTCGGAATTAAATTTATTTTTGCTCATTTCGGCAGGGCAATGGGACTCTATTTGTTGATCGCCGCCATTGCTGCTCTCACCACTCTCATCTTTGGTCTGATCCTGAGTTTTTCAAAAGATCAGTTTTTTCTCGTACTGATTGCGGTTATCCTTCAACAACTTTTTATAGTTGTCAAGATTGGTATACGCTTGCTGTTTTACGGGTCTCAGTTATCGCTCTATTCCAGTCTACATGCACCGGAACGTAAGATGAAAAGGCTCTAATTTTTGCTTACTCGAGAGGATATCCAAATGAAATCAAAAAACATGACTATCGTCCCGGTCAAGTCAGTCAAAATTTATAAAGTGAGCAGGTGGCGCAAACAAGCCGAGCTGATGGTGGACGGATATTTACCCACACCGGCCTATGAACTCGATCATGTCGAGGTGAATATAGAAGATGATGAAATTCAACTTACCCCATGGGCTCAACACGATCCCGACAAGGTTGTCATCCAGATGAGCGTTCCGTTCCAAAAACGCTGCAAGATCAGGGGACTTTGTAGAAACCAGACCTATCGCGTCATAGTAGAGGGATCGGAAAATGCTGAAACCGAAAACATTCGGTTCACGACCCGGCGTTGATTTAAAGAATAGATGATTCCCTTCTGAAACAGACTGACCCTCCAGGCCCGAAAACAGAAGGATTTTACCTGTTAACATTCGGCTATCGGCGTTACAAATTTGGAATTGGCATCTATTTTCCGTAATTTAAAACAGAGTGAACAACATAGCGGATGGGTGTATGATAAAACATTTACTCATTTTGGGTTTATTTATTTATCAGGGGATATTTTGTATGAAGACACAAGATGCAAGCGACAGCAACCAGTACGAAATTCTGCGTCATAAAATGGTAGAGCAGCAGATCAAAACCAGGGGAATAGATGATCCCCGTGTTTTGGAAGCGATGCGAACAGTGCCCCGTCATCTTTTTGTCCCTGAGGGTGAAAAAAATGCCGCTTATCAGGATTCACCACTACCCATTGGCCACAGACAAACCATTTCGCAGCCCTACATCGTTGCATACATGACCGAACAACTGAATGTGAAACCCAATGACAGAGTATTGGAAATCGGTACCGGCTGCGGTTATCAGGCCGCCGTACTCTCCAGGCTGGTGGACAGTGTCTTTACCATTGAAATCGTCAAGCCCCTCTGTATGGAAGCCAAAGAGACGCTGAATGAACTTGATTATGACAATATTCAAGTGCTGTGCGGTGATGGCTATGGCGGATGGCCTGAAAAAGCACCATTCGATGCGATCATTATGACCGCAGCGGCTA
Organism: uncultured Cytophagia bacterium; assembly: GCA_964569215.1. Classification (GTDB taxonomy): domain Bacteria; phylum Zhuqueibacterota; class Zhuqueibacteria; order Residuimicrobiales; family Oceaniaggregativiventaceae; genus Oceaniaggregativivens_A. Next base: position 4,758 of record CAZMUU010000101.1, on the reverse strand, counting down.
AAAAGATTCCTCTGCCGCTTTTGGATCAACTATCGCAAAACGGTACACTGGTCGCACCGGTAGGGGATTTTTTCCAGGAATTGGTCAGGGTCACCAAACACGGCAAACAGGATTTCAAAACCGAAAAACTGATCCCTGTAAGATTTGTCCCCATGACCGGAAAGGCGGAAGAAAAGTAGTGTCGTTCTTTTGTTCAGGAAGGGCGCCATCGCTTTCAAATAATGATTTCTGTTCTCTGAAACATTTTCCGGCAATTTCCGTCTTAAAGAGATAGAATCGCGAAAAAAAAGGTGAAAAATGGCACAAGAAGCTCAAAAAATGTATCGTTCCAAAAGCCATAAAGTATTTCTGGGTGTATGCGGAGGGATTGCAGAGTACCTCAAGCTCGATCCTATCATCATCCGCATTATTTTTATTATCCTTGCATTTTGGAATGGAATAGGAATTATCGCCTATATCGTTTCAGCCATCTTTATGCCCGAAAATCCATATCAACAGGAAAGCGGAAAATCACCTGGGAAAACGTCGGAAAACACGACTTTGATCGTGGGAGCCATACTGGTGATGTTGGGACTGAGTCTCTTTTTTCATGAGATGTTTAGTTTTTTCTATTGGCGATGGCCTTTTTGGTGGTTTCATCATATCAAATGGCAGACGATCTATCCCACCATTATTATCCTTATTGGCGTCGCAATCGTTATTCATGCTCTGAAAAATGAAAAGAAAGCAGAGGGAGAAAGCGTCAAAACAGTGAGAAAAAGTATTTATCGCAGTAAATCCAATCGCCTTATCGGCGGCGTTTGCGGCGGTATTGCAGAATATCTGGATATCGATGTAACGTTGATCCGCATCGCTTGGGTCGTTCTTACTCTATTGACAAATATATTTGTTGGTACAAGTGCATACATCCTCTTTCTTCTTTTTGTGCCGGAAGAGGACGAAAAGAGAGCTACCGGAACTCAAAAACCGGCACGACGCCGCAAATCGACGGCAAAGCCAAAGAGCACTAAAAAATCAGAGGGGTCATCATGAACCGTTCTTCTTCGCTCGTTATTGGTTTGATCTTTATCGTTGTCGGTCTTTTGCTTTTGCTGAACAGGTTTAACCTTTTTTATGTCACATGGAGCAAAATCTATCCCGTTCTTCTCGTCATTGCCGGACTCTATTTTTTCTATAAGGCCTTTCGGGGCAAGAGTGAAAATGCCTTTTGGGGAACATTCTTTCTCCTGATGGGCAGCTATTTTTTGCTGCAAAATTTCCATATTATCCATCGTTTTCAATTTTATGAGTTTTGGCCTGTTTTTATCGTTGCTCTCGGCGTGTCATTTATCATTCTCTTTCTCTTTAAACCGTCGGATTGGGCCCTGCTCATACCGGGCAGTATTCTGACCTTTTTCGGCGCGATTATCCTGTTTCATACCCTTGATTTTTCCTATATGGTTATAAGGTTTGCTCAAAAATTCTGGCCGCTGGTTTTGGTCATTATCGGTATCGGCCTGATCACCAGCTCTTTGATTAAAAAAAAATGAACCATTCCCCGGTTGATTTTTAATCTATTATTTTTTATCTTCCTTTCATCGAAAAATACGGAATTGCGTTGAAAGGAAATCATGATGGAGCCCGCCGTTGCGTTTCTTGATAACTATTTTACTCTTTTCAAAATCCCTGGTACGAAAATTATTCTTGTTTTTGTCATCCTTTTACTTACCCTGGTGTTGCGCAAACTCTTCTCTTTTTGGGTTATTCGAAAGTTACGACGACTCGCTGCTGAAACGGAGAATGCACTCGATGATGCGTTGATTGACATTCTCGACCCGCCATTGCGGTTCATTATTCTTATTGTCGGTCTGTTCGTCATTCAGATTATTTTGGGTCCGGTAAATGAACATTTTGACCGGATGTATAATAATATTCTCGAGTTTTGTTTCGTCGTTGTGGTTTGCTGGCTGATTTATCGCAGTGCGGATGTGTTTACCGGCTTTTGGTCAACTTTCGCAAAGCGCACGGATACGGAACTCGATGACCTGCTCGCGCCCTATTTGAAAAAAGTAATCAAAATATTCGCCGTCCTCATTGTGATTATTAAAACAGCAGAAGTTTTTTTGGGCATGTCCGCCGCTGCTCTCTTTGGCGTTCTCGGTGGAATGGGACTGACCCTGGGTCTTGTTTTTAAGGATATTATTGCAAACTGGTTTGCCTGTGCTGTAATCTATATCGATAACCTGTTTCGCGAAGGAGATTGGGTCCAGCTGAACGATGGCAATCTTGTCGATGCCGATGTTGAAAATATCGGTATCAGAAGCACAACATTCAGGAATTTCGACAAAACCGTATCGATCGTTCCGAATGCGACCATTACCAATTCAGTGGTTAAAAATTGGTCGCGCATGTATAAAAGACGCGTCAGCTATGCTTTTAAAATCGACAACATCACGGCTGATCATTTGCAAAACGTGCTGAATAGCATAAGACAGCTCTTACACGATCATTCGGAGGTACATCAGGAGTTCCATATGGTCAATTTTCGCCAGCTGGAGGGCAACGCCCGGGTGATCCGTCTCTACTATTTTACCAAAACCACTGTCTGGAAAGAACATGAACGGGTTCGGGAAGAGATCAATTTGCAATTATTGCAGTTGTTCGAAAGAGAAAATATCGACAAACTGGTCTATACTATTGTCGATTTATCCGATGACCGGCCTTATGATTACAGAAAACAGGGGGGGTAGACTCTGCGATCGTTTCTACATCTCCGGTTTGACAACCGTATGATTTTTAAAATGGGTTTTTGCCTGTTTCAACGTTTGCACCGCATAGCAGTATAAACAGCCGTGAACACAGGTATTATAGCGGCCAATGTCCGCACTTTTAACACAGCGGCAGGTTTTTCTCTGACCGGGGTCTTTTTGCCGGCTGACCTTGATTGAAAACACCTTTTGAATATAAGTGTCATCGATACATTTGCCGGCCGGTATGCCGAATGGACTCAGGTCAATCCGGGAGGCACAACTCTGTATCTCAAGGTGATTGTCGTCGGCAATCTTTGCCAGTTGCGGGAATAGCTCGTTATTTACTTGATCCCCGAAATCCAAAGGCAAAATGGCGGCGTTCCCCTGCAGGTTTCTGCGCGTTTTTGCATACATATCGATCGGACTGATGATGACGCGATAAACCAGGGGGTTGAGGTTCTGCGCCAGCTCTGCAAAATGATCGATATGAAAGTGGATGTTGAATTTGGCGCTCAACAAAATCGGATCATAGCGCCAAATGACCTTATCTGATCCGATCTGTTGTGCTAAACTTTTTATACGATCAATCTGTTTCTGTTGAGACGGGAGGTGGGGTTCCAACTCTTCGCCATATGCGGTAAGCGTGTAGAGAAAATAATAATGATAGCCGCTTTTATCCAGTTGCTTTAAAAATGGAAGGAGCGGCAGGGCATTACGGGTCCAGAAGACGAAAATATCGACATCTTTTGCCAGCAAAGAGATGCGGCGTACCTGAGTGGGATTGAATGGATTGCTTACCATGCAAAATCCCTTTTCGATACGGTTTTTGAACCATTCGCTGTAGAACGCAGGTATATCAGTTCGGCGACTGGCGGATATAATCATGGTGTTATCCCGGTAAATAATCTTTTGAAAATAGGAAAATAGTTTGTAAACTGGATAAAAAGAAATACCATTTTTATATGAAACTATCCGATTTTGACTATACCTTACCCAAAGAGCAAATTGCCCAGCACGCGGTTGTTCCCAAAAGTTACTCGCGCTTGCTGGTCGTAAATGGTGACCAGTTGTCTCATCGGCGCTTTTATCAGCTGGGTGAATTTTTGCAAAAGGGAGATGTTGTCGTCATTAATCAAAGTAAGGTACTTAAAAACAAATTAACCGGCAAGAAAGAAACCGGGGCGGCGGCTGAATTTATCATCATGCAGGCGGTTGATACATTCATTGCCAAAGGACGATTGAAATGTTCGCGGATCCGTATTGGAAATCGTTTTTATTTTGACGGTCTTTCGGCGACGGTTGTGGACCGCGATGAGGATATTTTTTATTTGCAATTCGATCAGCCGGTAAAGGATATTATCGATCACTATTATTACCCAAATCCGCCCTATATCCATCGCCGTGTCGGCGATGAATATCAAACCGTGTATGCTGAAAAGGGGGGATCTCTGGCTGCCCCCACAGCCGGATTGCATTTTACACCGCATCTCATTCGATCATTAAAGAAAAAAGGCGTTACCTTTACCAGTATCACTTTACATGTCGGATTTGGGACCTTTCTGCCGATACGGGACAATAATATCATCGATCATAAAATGGAAGCCGAATACTATGAAATCAGTGCCGGAGCCGCAGAACTGATCAATAACGCCAAACGCTTGTTCGTTGTGGGAACCACAACGCTAAAAGCGCTGGAATCCGCTGCCCGTAAAAACGGAAAAGTCACGGCAAAAAGCGAATTTTCCGATCTTTTTATTTATCCCGGCTTTCACTTTCAACTGCCGGTTAAGGGGTTGATCACCAATTTCCATCTTCCCAAATCTTCGCTGATTTTGCTCGTTAGCGCTTTTTATGGCTGGCCCCGGGTTAAACACGCTTATGAGGTAGCGGTGAAAAGAGGATACCGGTTTTTCAGCCTGGGTGATGCAACACTTTTTCTCAAGTAATTTTTGCCGCACCCAACCCGGCAGGGGGCGGATTGATTTGATGATTGGACTATATCACATATTATCTCAATGCAGTCCCAAAT
>CAZMUU010000100.1:2929-10988 GCA_964569215.1 uncultured Cytophagia bacterium | reverse complement strand
TAATTTATCTGATTAATATAACCTTTTTCCCACTGATAATCAAGAGTTAATTTTTAATTTATCTATCTCTTCGGGATATGGTGGTTTCAGAATGCCTCTTTCGGTGACAATCGCGTTTATCAGGGAGGCCGGTGTAACATCGAATGCCGGGTTCAATACCGCGACATCTTCCGGAGCAATCTGAATCGATCCGATTTGGCGGATTTCGTCCGCCTGACGTTCCTCAATCGGTATTTCATCACCGCTTTTGAGGTCAAAATCGAAGGTCGACAGCGGTGCAGCCACGTAAAACGGCACCGAATGTTGCTTTGCCAACACCGCAACAGAGTAGGTGCCGATTTTATTGGCGACGTCACCGTTACGCGTGATACGATCAGCGCCCACCACAACGGCATCGATCATATTTTTCTGCATCAGATAGCCGACCATGCTATCGCAAACAAGCGTAACATCGATATCATCTTCCATCAGTTCAAAAGCGGTCAGGCGCGCGCCCTGCAGAAGCGGGCGGGTTTCCGTGGCAAAGACGCGAATTTTCTTGCCTTTGTCTTCAGCAGCGCGAATCACCCCCAATGCGGTACCATAACCGCCGGTAGCGAGAGCACCGGCGTTGCAATGGGTAAGAACCGTACTTCTCATGGCAATAAGGCCGGCTCCGTGTTCGCCGATTTTTTTACAGCGTTGAATATCGTCCTGATGAATCCGTCCGGCTTTTTCCAACAGGACCATTCTGATCTCGTTCAAAGGACGATTGAGATTTTTGCTGAGCACGAGGCGCATTTCTTCGAGCGCCCAGAAGAGATTCTTTGCCGTCGGTCTGCTCTTCTTCAACTCATTAATCGCCTGATTGGCGGTTTCGAGAAAGGCGGCGCGGTCTCCGTCTCCCAGGTGCCACACCGACAAAACAACGCCATAGGCAGCTGCGATTCCGATCGCCGGCGCCCCGCGTACATTCAACGCCTTGATCGCGTTTACGACATTTTTGTAATCCGATATGGATAAAAGCACCAGTTCATTGGGCAATTTTTGTTGATCCAATATGAGTACTTTTCCATCCTTCCACTGCACTGCTTGTAGTTCATCCATATTCTGTTGTACCTCTCTTAGGATATATAGGGTTCAAGTTTCTTCACCGTGCATTCTGATGCACCGAGATTCTTTTCAACCAGTTCGAACGCTTTTTTCCCGTATGTGTTTATCTTATCGATATCATCTACCAATGCCTGTAACAGCTCGCCGGCGTCACGCGAATTCTTTACCAAAAAAGCGCTTTTTTTCCTGATCAACTCGACAGCTTCGGCGGAATTTTGATATTTCGGACCAAACGCAACCGCACAGCCGTGTGCTGCCGGTTCAAGAACATTGTGAATTCCGGGGCCGAACCCGCCACCGACAAAAGCCAGAGAAGCAAATCCATAGAGATTGGCCAGCAGACCGATTTTGTCGATAATGAGAATCCGGAATGACCAGTCGCTATCAGAGCCGAGTTGTGAGTAGAGAGCGCTCTTTTGGTCAAAGTAACTCAGCAAAGCATGAATATGTTTCCGATTAATTTCATGCGGTGCCAGGATAACGCGATTTTTTGTATTCTGTCTCAGGAAATAATCAACAGCGGCGAGCAAATTTTTCTCATCGCTTGGCCAGATGCTGCCGGCGATAAAGCAATGTCGCTGTTGAAAAATCCCTCTCTCGGAAAGCAGGCGGATTTTCCCTTTTTCGTGTGCGCGCTGATAAACCTGGTCATAGCGGCTGTCACCGCAATTATGGATGCGCTGCGGCCACGGAAAGACGGTTAAAAATCGCTGCCTGTTCTCTTCGGAAACCACAAATATGCTGTCAAAACAGGCAAAAAGGGGTTTCAACAGAAAGGCAAACCGCTTGTAGGTGGATACTTTTTTTTCGGAAATGCTGGCATCGATAAGCACAGCGGGTATCGATTCTTTTTTCAGCCGCCACATGTGGTTGGGCCAAATATCATGTCGAACGACCACTGCCAGTACCGGCCTAATCAGGCGGATAAATTTTCCGGCCTGCCGCCAGGTATCCACCGGCATATAACAGACGATATCCTTATGCGGATAAGCAGCGGCATGGTCAAAACCGGAAGGAGAATAAAAAGAGAGAATGACAATGACACGGGGAACGTGCGCCTTCAGGTAGGCCATAACCGGTTTTGCCTGTTCAAATTCACCCATTGAGGAGACATGAAACCAGACACGGGGTCTTGTGTAATCCAGCGTTTTCAGGTCTTTATTCAGCTTTTCAAAAAGCGATTTACGCCCGGCCAGGCCGGCTGCGATTTTTTTATTAAAAAACCCGGCAAAAGTAGCGGCGGAAACAAGCAAGGGAATGATTATGATATTATATAGCCAGAAAGAGAGTGTGAACATTGTTGCCGGTTCTCATGCTTTAAGCAATCTGATTCATCGCTTGTAGAGTCTCAATTGCAGAGTGCAGTAAAGATGAACAACCCTTTTTTGCTCAACCAAAGCCCGGTCTAGCGTAGTCGTTCATAGGATTTCAAAGACTTGTAGTCGACCCCCAAAATAATGGTTGCAGCCGCCTGTACATCGTTGTTTGCGATAGGCAAAACCCGTTCCTGGGATATCCCCATCAGCTTTGCCAGCTCCATAATGACTTTACGATCTCTTGTCTGCCGGTCGATGAGGATGGTTTTTTCATAGTCAAAGGTTCTGGCATTGTCGATGCGCACGACATCATAGTGTTCCTGTCGCAAAAATTCGGCATATTCACCGGCCAGCCCCTGAATATTGCAACCATTCAACACTTCTACTTTGAGCGGGTCTTCATTTGCCACACTTTCATAGCTGTTGGCAGGCGGATTGGGCCGGTATGGTTTTACAAAGCGAATGATCAGAGACAGAATCAATATGGTATTGACCGCTACCAAAAACCAGACCGCAACCATACTAAGGCGCTGTTTAAACGAGTTCCAGAATACCAACGCCTCTCTATCGGATTTCTTTCGCGTGCTTTTCGCGGAGCGCACGTTGGTTCGCCGATTGCGCGATTTTTTTCTATTCAAGGCTTCCCCTCAACTCGTATAGTTTCGGTTAACGACTGTTTCAATTGCTGTTTATTTACTCCAACCAGTGTCGTGACATGCCATTCATACCATAGGGATAATACCCTCCCGGATATTGCTGTATTTCAAAACGAAGGGTAGTAGACTCTGAAGGTTTATAGATGATACGTGCATTCGACAAAAATGGACCGCTGTCTAACACCGACTCACCTCCTAAAAATGAACCGGGTTGATGGGCAATACCCCATTGCACGGATACGAATAATGGAATTGAAAATTGATAACTGAGGGTATTGAGGTACATTCCCTGAGTAAAGGAACGACCACCACTGCTCATCATACCGACCTGGTAGGAATGCGAAATAGACAACTGGTCCGGGTTCAATCCCAAAATACCGGTAAGATTGCGGGCGATGCCCAAAGGATTTTTTAATGTTTCGGCGATATCCACCGGTTTGGTTTGGGTCTTGAACTGGCCCAGAACCACAGCGGGAAGAGAGATCGCCAAAGACAAAATGAGTAAAAATCTCCTTTTCATAACGCGTCACACTCCTTTGTATTGATACGCCTGCATTGTGAAAATCAACCACAATGACAGTGTGTATGACATAAAATTAACAAAAATAGGGTTAAAATCAACCGTTTTTTTCTCTCAAAGCGATAAATTTGATCAAATATCGACAATAATATTATCGACAAGCCTCACCTTTCCGGTGCGTACGGCAACAGCAATCAGGGCCGATGTGGAGATGCGCTGCAGCGGCTGCAAACGATCCAGATCGACGCATTCGACATAATCTATTTGCAGCAACGGATTGTCCGATATCACATCCCGAACCCTTTTTTTTAGTCCGGCACAATCCCGCTCACCCTGTTGAATACGTTTGCTGCATTTTTGCAGCGCCTGATAGATCAGCGGAGCAGCGCGGCGCTGATCAGGCGTCAGATTTTTATTGCGTGAGCTTGTTGCCAACCCATCCGGTTCGCGAACCGTCGGAGCAATAACGATCTCAACATCGATATTGAGATCGCGAACCATGCGTTTGATCACCAGCGCCTGCTGTGCGTCTTTCTGACCGAATACAGCGAGATGCGGCCGGACAATATTGAAAAGCTTTGTCACCACCGTGGTGACACCGCGAAAGTGGCCGGGCCTGGAAGCGCCACAAAGATGGCGCGTCATTTCATCTACCGATACCCAGGTTTGATAGCCCGGCGGATACATCTCCTCATCAGGCGGTTGAAAAACAACGTCTGCTCCTGCCTTTTCTGCCAGGCGATGATCCCGCTCAAGGTCGCGCGGATAGACGCTATAATCTTCACCCGCCCCGAATTGCGACGGATTGACATAGATGCTCAAAACCGTTACATCGCTGAGCGACCTTGCCGTTTTTAGCAACTGCAGGTGACCCTCGTGTAAATAGCCCATGGTGGGCACGAATCCGATTCTTTTTTCCCGACGCAACGCCTGCGTTCGACTGGACATATCTTTAATCGTTGTGATGGTTTCCATAATTCGAATTCAGCCTGTTGTTTCAATCATCAAAACTTTCAGTGGAGGACGGAAACGTGCCGTTGCGAATCTCCTCGGCATATTTCTGACAGGCATTGCGTATCTCATGAGCCAGGTCTGCATAACGGCGTACAAATTTGGGCCGGAATTTATCAAATATGCCGAGCATGTCCTGCGTCACCAGAATCTGGCCATCACAAAAAGGACCGGCTCCAATGCCGATAGTGGGAATGGCTAATGCCCGTGTCACTTTTTTGGCCAGTTCTGCAGGAATCTTTTCCAGCACCACGGCAAAAGCACCCGCATCCTGCAGGCTGAGAGCATCCTGTAAAAGCTGTTCGGCTTCCTGCGGTTCTTTTGCCCGGGTATCATAAGAGCCGAAGGTTTTAATCGACTGCGGCGTCAGGCCGAGATGCCCCATGACCGGCATGCCGGCGGTAACGATTCGCTTAATGGCACCGGCAACCGCCTTCCCGCCTTCCAGCTTGACGGCATCGACATCCGCGGTTTTAAAAAGGTCACCCGCATGCTCAACGGCTTTATCAGCAGAGACCTGATAGCTCAAAAATGGCATATCAGCGACCAACAAAGCGCGCACAACGCCACGGCGTACAGCTTTGCTGTGATATATGGCATCCTCCATGGTGAATGAGAGCGTTGTTTCTCTGCCCTGTACCACCATTGCACAGGAATCTCCAACCAAAATAATATCCAGCCCGGCCTCATCGAGCAGGCATCCAAAGAGATAATCGTAGGCGGTGAGAGCCGTAATCTTTTTGCCCTCTTTTTTCATGCCGAGTATGTCTGTAACGGTAATTTTTTTACTTTTCATGGTTCAGCCGGAATGATTAATGAACACAACCTGTCTTAAAAATGACCGGCAAGTGTAAAGCGGTTCAGCGTACCGAGATCTCCGAAAGATGTGAGCGCATAATCAAAGCGAAAAGATTTGAACAGGACACCGAATCCCATTGCCGCACCGGCAAAACGGTCACGCGATGAGCCGGTTTGCATGTCACGCCCGATATGGTCATAGCCGAGACGAAAGAACAGGTAATCGGTAAGGATAAATTCGCCGCCTATAGCACCATGCCATTGCTCTTCATTGTATTTATAAAGGGTTAAAGAAACCAAAAGCGGCAGGTGAGCCAGCTTTTTGGAAACACCCGCTTTGAAGTTAAACGGAAGCTCTTCTTTGCGGTCGACAAAAGGCGTCAACGTCTCTCCGAGATTAAAAACACCGACGGCGATATGCAGATCATGCAGCGGTACAGCATACATGATACTGGCGTCGAGGGCGACGGCATTGGACGAATGCGATTCTATCGATGCATGAATAAATTTGGCAGTTGCACCCAGCGACAGATTGTTCATCAAATAGGTGGCATAGGTCAGTGACAGGGCAACGCTGGAAGCGCCAAAATCACCGGTCGGATTGCCCTGTTCATCAGCCCCTTCAAAATTGCCGTAATCGACATAAAGGGCGCCGACGCCGATATTACCGTTCAGAATATTGGGATGAACATAGCCGGCAAAGCCCGATTTTACATCGAGCAAATGATCCAGGTAGGTAAAGGTCGCCGAAGAAATGGGAATACGGTTGATACCTGCCGGATTGTAGTAAATATTGTGGATATCACCCGGAACGGCAAGAAAAGAGCCGGCCATTGCCGACGGCCGGGCGCCGGTATGGGTGCGTAAAAACTGGTAACCAATAGTACCCGGAGAATAGCCATAGACCGTAGCAGCAAGAAGCAAAAGAATAGCGTACAGAGATATTTTATTCATAGTTTACACTCACAATATGCGAACAATTTGTCTTGATATTGATTGCGATGCATGCGGCATCTGCCGGGGCACCATCGTGATAGAGCAACAGCCCTTGTATAAGCGGAATTTAATAAAATATACACAAGGCGCACCCATCGTATTCAATAAAAAGAGCCACCTGTCGGATTCGAACCGACGACCTGCTCATTACGAGTGAGCCGCTCTACCAACTGAGCTAAGGTGGCTTGACCATAGGTGTATATTTAGAGGCAAAATTAAACATTTTAGTCCTTTTAATCAAGGAAAATGTTATACTGCTTAAACCCTCTCTAAACAAACAAGTTCCTCGAAAACAAAAGATAACCTATGGCGTTTGAACATTTTGCGACATCAACTGCCAAATGAGTACACCTATAAAGCCAACTGCGGCGAGAACGATAACCGCCATGATGACAACCGCACCCAGCAATGACAACAGATCCTTTGTCTTGTTCTCTTTTGGCGGCTTTATAACCGCATCATAGAACATTTTACCGGTAAAAATGACAAACAAGAGGATTCCGAGAAGAATTCTCGGAAAATAGATCGGTCTTTCCAGTGCCTGACTCAGGGGCAGCAACAGCCATATGATCAGGGTCCATTCAAGAATCTCCAGAATCCAGCCGGTTCGGCGTTTCAAACGTTTATTCATCGACTTTTATTCCATCCAGAATGCATCTTTAATATGATCGATTTTCGCTTCGGCCCGTTGCAGGCGTACCGTGATAACATCAAAACGGCAGGCCACCTCACGGTTGCAGATTTGTTGCAGATAGAGCTGTGCGGCACGTATCATTCTTTGTTGTTTTGTTCTGCTGATCCAGGTTTCCGGCGATCCGAACGCCTCCGATCGCGCGGTTTTTACCTCAACAAAAACGAGCTCATCATCTTTGTGAGCGATAATATCGATTTCTCCCGGCCTGACTCTGAAATTTCTCTCGATAATTTTATAATTCTTCTTCAGCAGGTATTGCGCAGCCAGTTCTTCACCCTGCCGGCCGGTACGGAGGTGTGTTTTACCCTTTTTCATCACGGTTACCATTCCTGCATGTTATATTGAATGATCTGCGATGCAACGGGCAAATACCGTATTTGATAATGCAATGACGGTGATACCGTGTCGGATATCCCTTGTGCCGGGCAAAGCCATAGTGGGGATATTTTTTATCGTATTCGATCATCATTTTATCCCGCGTCACTTTGGCGATGATGGAGGCCGCGGCAACCGACATGGAGAGGCCATCCCCACCGACAAGTGTCTGTGCTACAACCGGCATATCGGGGGCGCGGTTTCCATCAATAAGGAGATAATCGGGGTTGAGCGTCAACTCTTCTACCGCCTGTTGCATCGCCAGTAAAGTTGCCTGCAGTATATTCAGGTCGTCGATTGTTTTCTCGGAAACAACACCGATACCGACGGCAAGCGCATTTTGCCTGATCAGGGGCACCAGTTCGGTTCTTCGTTTGCTGCTCAATTTTTTTGAATCGATCACATGGGTCAACAACGGTTGTTCTTTTGGAAACACAACCGCAGCCGCCACCACCGGACCGGCCAGCGGACCGCGTCCCGCCTCATCAATGCCGGCAACAAAAGTATAGCCCCTTTTCCACAGCGATGTTTCTATATCAAGCACGAATGGAGAAGACTCCTGTTCAGCGTAGTCTGGTCAGATGCCTGCCATCTGAAAAAA
>CAZMUU010000100.1:266-2919 GCA_964569215.1 uncultured Cytophagia bacterium | reverse complement strand
GCACCGTTCATATCGGTTCTAACGAGTTTAATATTTTTATTGTTTAACATAGCCATTCTTTTTGTTGAAGGCAAGCCAAATCGGTTAAACACACCAACAGAAATCACGGCATAACCGGGTCGAACACTATCGATAAAGGATTCCGAGCTGGCGGTAATGCTGCCGTGATGTCCTACTTTGAGGAGATCGGAGCGCAACAGCGGGCCGTAGCGCATCAAAGCACGCTCCGATTCAATTTCAGCATCACCGGCAAACAAAAAGGCGTGCCGTCCATAATAGAACGCAATAACAATAGAGGCATCATTGAGCAAATGCGGATTTTGATTTGCCCGCTGAACAAACGGCGGTGTGGGATGCATAACCAGACAGAGCACATCGGAACCGAAAAAAAGCGTATCACCGGCGCTCACATTTTGACAAATGATTTGTTTACTCGCTGCCAGGCTATCCACACAGCGGCAAAACGGTGAGGGATATTCAAAGGGTGTCCGAATAATGCGATCCACCCTGCACTGCTTTAAGACTGCAGGAATACCACCGATGTGGTCCGAATGGGGATGGGTAATGATGACAGCGTTTAGATGGTCGATGCCGTTTCTCTGCAAAAACGGCACCACGACGCGTTCGCCATAATCGTTATATTCAGTACAATCACCTGCGTCGATAAGTATGTTGCGCCGGCGGGAAAGCTGTAATACAATCGAATCGCCCTGTCCGACATCGAGGAAATGGAGATAGAGGCCGGGCTTGCTAGATACAAACCCATGGAACAACATGGCGTTGGCGACAAGCAAGATCATGGCAATCAATATTTTACGCGTCTTTATCTGCTGGTAGGAGACAAAAAGAAACAGCAGCAACCCATAGAGCAACATCATACCTGTAGACGGCCGGGCGACCCGAATGAAGGCAAATGGCAGTTGTGCTGCGGCATGAATAAATGCGATCAAGGCTTTAAGGAAAAGCTCGTTTGTGCAGGCATACACCTGTGCGACAAAAGGAGAAAGAAGCATGGCCAGGGAAGAGATATATCCCAGTGCCACCACAATGCCGGTAACCGGAACGACGATCAGGTTGGCAAAAAGGGAAACCACTGGAATTTTGCCGAAATAGAACGCGGTTAAAGGCAGAGTTGCCAGCTGGGCTGAGACAGAAACAAAAAACAAACCGGACAAATACAACCTGAAATGATTTCCACGTTCCTGCCATCTTTGAAAACGATTCCGGAACAATGACTGGAAACGGTTATAGATCAAAACGATTCCAAGCACCGCTGCAAAACTCAGCTGAAAACCGACCTGAAAGAGATCCAGCGGATTGATAAATAGAATAACCAGAGCGGCAAGAGCCAGGGCATTGATGATATTCACCGGTCGTTGCAGCAATCTTGCCGTCAGCAGCACGGCAGCCATGAGAGAGGCGCGCATGACCGGCGCCTTGCAGCCGGTAAGATGAATATAGAAAAAAAGTCCGAGCAGCACCAGAAGAGTGCGCCATGGCTGCGGCAATCGCACCAGTGTAAAGAGCAAAAAGAGAGCGGCAACAACAAAACCGACGTGGAGTCCTGATACCGCCAGGACATGAATGACGCCGGCGTCGGAAAAATCCTCTCTGACGTCGCTGTCAATTTCACTGCGGCTTCCAAGCAGCAAGCCCAGCAGCAGGGCGCCTTCCCGGCTATCCATATAGCGTTTGACGCCCGCTCGAATGCCCCGGCGTACGGGATAGACGATATGTTGCAAAAGCACGGCCCCCTGATTGCGCTGCCAGACAAGCAAATGGTTGCGATCCGGTATAGTGGCAAGAGCGGTGATTCCCCTGGCCCGAAGATAGTGCCGGTAATTAAATGCTCCCGGATTACGTGCCGGTGGCGGCAAACGCAGGCGGGCTTTGCAGACAATATGATCGCCATACTGCAGCAAAACAGCCTGGTCGTATAGCGTCGCTTTGGCGTTGCCGCTGACGGCATGCGGTGTACTATCCAGCCATACCGTATCCGCCCGAAGGGTGAAGGTTTGTTTGTCTTTTTGAAAATCGACCGGCGAGATAATCGTTCCCTGCAACCCGAGCCATTCTCCTGAATCTGAAAAATATTGCAGCGTTTGCGATGACAAGTCCTGATAGCGATAAACGGCAAGCAGATACCCGGCAGCGGTCAATTGTAAAACAATCAGAGCATCCACCAAACGGCGTTTATTCAGCAGAAAAGCGGTCAACAGCAGCAAGGTTAAAAAGGCGAAAAGAAAAAGACCGGTCTGGCCGTCCATGCGGTAAATCGAGGTCAGAAGAATACCACAGATAAAGGCAAGCAGTACTTTTAAAGCCGGAACATTGTGCAATGGTGCACCCTATCAAGTTGCTATTCTGTTTAGGAGCCAATGATGCAGAGTTTGCGTTTTATGACGGAGATCCTCTATGGACCCGTTATTTTCGATGAGATAATCGCTGAGCTCGATCTTTTTTTCCACCGGCCATTGAGATTGCAATCGCTGCAGAATTTGCGAGCGGCTCAGGTTGTCGCGTTTATGAATACGATCGACAAGTTGTTCCCTGGGGGCATCGACGGTTACGGTGACATCCGTATGATGGTGCAAACCGAGCTCAAAAAGAAGCGCAGCATCGACAACCAAATAGAGCGGTCGTGAACTATGCT
>CAZMUU010000100.1:0-256 GCA_964569215.1 uncultured Cytophagia bacterium | reverse complement strand
CCAGCAGCTTGCGATCGATATGGTCTCCTTTGAGAATATCGCTGCCAAAGGTTTCCGCCAGTTGTTTTTGAACCCCTTTGTTGCGTTCAAGGACATAATGACCTGCCCGGTCGACATCAACGGCATAGGCGCCCATCGATACGAGCAGTTCCGTAACCGTGGATTTGCCGGATCCGAGCGGACCGGTGATGCCTGCTTTGAGTTTCATCGGATAATCGCCAGTTTTCCTACAAATGTTTGAGAATCCGCTTTAACG
>CAZMUU010000099.1:0-11032 GCA_964569215.1 uncultured Cytophagia bacterium | reverse complement strand
CATTACAAATCGTTACTTTGAAATAACAGACGAATTATGCGGACGGCTGCTTGGCCGTTTTTCTCTGTTTTATGAAACACAGATTTTACAATCAT
The DNA here is from genome assembly GCA_964569215.1 of uncultured Cytophagia bacterium. Taxonomy (GTDB): domain Bacteria; phylum Zhuqueibacterota; class Zhuqueibacteria; order Residuimicrobiales; family Oceaniaggregativiventaceae; genus Oceaniaggregativivens_A. The sequence continues at coordinate 10,937 of CAZMUU010000099.1, read as the reverse complement.
TTTTTATCTTTTTAATTGTTCTCTCCGGTCTCTGGCTGATTGGAGTGGACTCTTTTTGGCTATTAACCTGGTTCGCCTGGTTCTGCTCATTCATTCCATTTTGGGGATTGTTTCTGGGAATTCTACCCGTTCTGTTTCACGCCGGCATCCATAGCAATAATATCGCCGATATTATCGGAATTATCATCATCTGGACATTTGCCTGGCTGATCCGATTTCTCTGCTTTGACGAGAAACTAAGATCCATAATTTGTGGACAGACCCACATCCTCTCACTGCTCTTCCTGCTGCTCGCCGGGATTGTGGTCGAACGGGATGAAATAATTCTGTTAACCATTCTCCTCTATCTATTTCTCAACGTTGCAAACTCGATTCAGGAAACCGTTTTTCATTTCGAATATACACTCTCCGGCCTCAATAATACAAATCCACCGCCGGACAAGTCATAAATGCATTAAGAGCGGACTGGATCAATATTCGTCACCTTTAATCATTTGACCGAAATTTTTCGAAAAAATTTAGCTCCTTATGACAGTAAATCAAAAAAATAAAAGTAAATGAACGTCTTGTTCTTGCTTTTTAAAAAGAAAATTAATAAATTCCTAGTTTAATAATTCCAGTTCGCCTGTTTGGGAAAAATCTTGCAATCAAGCCAAAAGAAAAATCAATCGGTCGCCTTTCAGGGTGCGCCCTATGCGTTTAGCGAAATCGCGGCGCGGCAGTATTTCAATGAACCGGTTCAATCGATTCCCTGCCGCCAATTCGAAGATGTCTTTCTTGCTGTGGAATCCCGTAAAGCTGTTTTTGGAATCGTCCCTGTTGAGAATTCTCTGACCGGTTCCATACACAGAAATTACGATCTTCTTCTCGAGCATGACCTCGAGATTGTCGGAGAAACTTATTTGAAAATCGAACAAAACCTGATCGTTAATCAGGGTGCCTCCCTGGATGTGATCAAAGTGATATATTCACACCCGCAAGCGCTTGAACAGTGTCGAAGATTTTTATCGACACTGAAGAATGTCGAAACCGTTGCCAGCTATGACACAGCCGGAAGTGTCAAATATATTAAAGAAGAAAACCTGAAAAACGCCGCAGCTATCGCCAGCAAATGGGCTGCCAAAGATTACCACATGACTATTTTAAAACGGGAAATAGAGGATTTTCCCCATAATTTTACCCGATTTTTACTGATCGCTGTTCCGAGCGAGAACAGCTCTTCGCTGAAAGAAAAAACCTCGATTGTATTTTCTATGAAAAACATTCCAGGTGCCTTATTCAAAGCGCTCAGCGTATTCGCTCTTCGTGATATCGATCTTTTAAAAATCGAATCCCGGCCCTTGCGTGGAAAACCATGGGAATACATATTTTATCTCGATTTTTTAGGGAATATTCAGGAAGAGCGTTGCCAAAACGCGATCCGACACCTTGAAGAAATCACTATTTTACTCAAAATATTGGGGTCATATCCGATGCAAAAATTACCAGGAAATTTTAACACAGGAGTAGACAATGACAAATAAGAAAGGGAAACTGGGTATACTCGTCGGCGGAGGGCCCGCCCCTGGACTCAATGGTGTTATCGCTGCTGTCACGATTGAAGCACGCCGTAACAATCTCGATGTGATTGGAATTTATGATGGATATAAATGGCTGACCAAAGGAGAGAAGGATTTATTTAAAAAGCATACACGTATATTACGAATCAGCGACGTCTCCCGCATTCATTTCACCGGAGGATCCATACTGCGGACATCCCGGACCAATCCCGCAAAAGAGAAAGATGGCGTTCAAAACGCTCTGAAAATGCTGGATGAGTTTGATATCCGATATCTTGTTACAATAGGAGGCGATGATACCGCGTATGGAGCAAGTCAGCTGGCAGAAGCTTCCAAAGGCAGAATAAAATTCGCTCATGTCCCGAAAACAATTGATAACGATCTGCCGCTACCGAATGACATCCCGACATTCGGATTTCAAACAGCGAGAGATTTAGGTGCCGTCTTGGTAAAAAATATGATGGAAGACTCGAGAACTACCGGAAGGTGGTATATCGTTGTTGCAATGGGTCGTCATGCCGGACACCTGGCGCTTGGTATTGCCAAATCCGCGGGAGCCACCCTGGCGGTTATCGGAGAAGAGTTTGGCAAAACCAACCAGATCAAAGTAGAGCAGGTTTGTGACATTCTCGAAACCTCTATCCTGAAACGAAGAGCAATGGGCAACAATCATGGCGTCATGGTCATCGCAGAAGGTGTGGCCGAGCGGTTTTCGAAGGAAGACTTGTTCCGGGTATCGGAAAACCGGATTACCAAAGATGCCTACGGTCATATGCAGCTTGCAGAAATTGAACTCGGTAAAATCATCAAACGGGAAGTAGAAAGCCGTTTTACCAAACGCAGTGAAAAATTTCGCATGGTCGAAATAAATATAGGATATGTTCTGCGATGTGCGGATCCCATTCCATTCGATCAGGAATATACCCGTGACCTCGGCTACCATGCAGTGAATTATCTTCTAAACAACGATCCGGATTTTCGGGACAATGCCATGATTTGTGTTGATAACGGCAAAGTCATGCCGCTCAAGTTCAAGGATATTCTGGATCCGAAAACAAAAAAGACATCGGTTCGCTATGTTAATATTGAAAGCGATTACTATAAAGTCGCCAGAAGTTACATGGTTCGCCTGGAAAAAAGAGATTTTAAAGAAACGGAATTCCTGAAGAAAATGGCGGATTATGCCCACCTTACATCTGATCAATTTATCAGAAGGTATGAATATCTGGCAAACAAGGATTGAGCATTCACAAAGGCCGCCGCGTTCCTCGGCGGCCTATTAATTCCCTACCAAATAATTCCGATTAATAATACAAAGAGAACGACGTCGCCGCCCCAATACCGCGAATATGCGGCGTTGTGATGCCGTTGTTAAAGCGCATGCCCCAATCCCAACGGAACGCTCCCCATATGATTCCAAGTCCGGCTGAAAAAGAAACGCCGATGCGGTCGTCATAATTTATGCCGGAACGGATCTTGATCGTTTGACTCGGATGTAATTCAAATCCCATAGCCACCCGGGTAGATCGAAGATACTCCAGCCGATGAAAATGATATTTGAAATCAAGAGCAATAGAAATCCATTTGTGGGCGTGAACAACACCGATAAACAACCGCCTTGGCAACACTTGGGTGAACGAGGAAAGTGCCAGGGTTGTGTCAGAAGTGACCAAAAGAGAATCAAAATCCTCCTGTTCGGTCAACAGGTTATCTGCAAAGCCATCATAGAGTTCAAAGTTTGCCTGTAACTGTTTCAATCCGTGATTCCAATGTATAAACGAAAAAACATCCTGTACGCCGATACCGACCCGCCAGCAATCGGTAAATTCTAATGTCGAACCGATGTTAAAGGTCATGCCATTTCCGCCTTTGGCCTTGTCGGAAATAAAATGTCCGGTGGCATCAGCATTGGAAAAACGGGTGAGTGAATAGACTTGCGATTGATTGATATCGAAAAAAGCCATTCCTCTCAGATAATAGAGACCGAATCCGAGGCCTAAATGTCTAATCCACTTTTTTGACCGCAAAAGAGTTTGCCCGCCGGAGAATCCGACTTTGATCGCCATCGAAGACTGACCGGTCATCGGGGAAAACCGATACAGACGATCCAGTTCATTTCCCCACAGTGCCAGCTCGAAAACCTCTCTGGCAACATTCCCGCGGCCGTCACCAACCATTGAAATCGAAAAAGCATATGATTTGTAATGCGCGCTGAAAAGTTGTGCCTCGCCGGCGGATATAATGGAAAGGCGGCCATCTGAAATAGAGGTTACCAAATCTTCCTTTGACGCTTCATCGAGATAGTTGCCGTTATAGCGTTTATATTGATTTAAATTAAATGCATTATTCGCTGTTTCGAATCCGATCCCGATCAGATTAATGCTAAAGTCATAATAGGTGTTATAGGATAGATTTGCAGGGTTATAAAAAGGTGCATCCGCCCCCATGGCCATGTTGCTATAGGCACCGCCCAGCGCAAAACCGCGAGCAATGCTCACCCCGTTCTGTCCCCATAATTCGGGTATGCCGAAAACAAGAAATTGTCCGACAAGCACCAAACAAAAGAGACGAATTTTATTCAAATCTGTCAGATTAATCCGAAAAATATACCACAGCCCTCTCTGCATGTCCGACACCGGACCTTGGGATCGGTGCGGATGTCGATTTTGCTTAAATCAAAGACAAGATAAAGACAAATTTATCCGTTTTATCGCGAAACCAAAAGTCGCCGATATAACTGAAGAGGCCGTTTCGCTACGCTCTCACTTTCGGCGAAGCATCAAAGATCAGGTTCCCATTTCCCACGATGCCAAATACTGCTTTTGTTCTTCCGTCAGCTCATCGATTTCAATTTGCATGCTGGCCAATTTTAACCTGGCCACCCAATTTTCGATCTCTTCCGGAACGTTATGCACCTTGATATCAAGCTTGCCGTCGTTCTGGATTGCCCATTCGGTGGTCAGCGCCTGAGTTGCAAAACTCATATCCATGACCGAGGCCGGGTGTCCTTCTGCCGCGGCAAGATTGATCAATCGGCCATCCGCCAACAAGAACACCTTTTTACCGCTTGGGAGGGTATATTCATCTACAAATTGACGAACCTGCGGACGAGTCGACGCCGCCATCTTTTTAAGACCGGGAATATCAATCTCCACATTAAAATGACCAGAGTTGGCGATGATAGCACCATCTTTCATCAGCTCAATATGTTCCGGCCTGATGACACTGATATCACCCGTCAATGTACAAAACAAATCGCCAACCTTTGCTGCTTCATCCATGGGCATGACGCGATAGCCGTCCATCGCCGCTTCCAGTGCCCGGACAGGGTCAACTTCCGTCACAATGACATTGGCGCCCATGCCTTCTGAACGCATGGCAAACCCACGACCACACCATCCATATCCAGCCACCACAACATTTTTACCGGCCAGTAAAATATCGGTGGCCCGGATGATTCCATCCACTGTCGATTGACCGGTACCATAGCGATTGTCGAACAGATTCTTGGTGGTGGCATCATTTACCGCGATAACCGGAATTTTAAGAGCACCGTCTTTTGCCATCGCTCTTAGCCGAATCACCCCGGTGGTGGTCTCTTCCATACTGCCAATAATTTTTGCACCGATTTCGGCGTATTCATTGTGAATGGTGGAGACCAAATCAGCACCATCATCCATTGTGACAACAGGACCGTGTTTGATGGCGGCGTGAAGATGTTCATAATAGGTTTTTTCGTCTTCGCCTTTTATCGCGAAAACAGGAATTTCATAGTCGCGAACCAGAGAAGCAGACACATCATCCTGAGTAGAAAGAGGATTTGACGCGCACAATACGAGGTCAGCTCCACCGGCCTTGAGTGTCCTGGCCAGGTTCGCTGTCTCCGCCGTTATATGGAGACAGGCAGACATTTTTTTGTTTTTTAACGGTTTTTCTTTTTCAAAGCGATCGCGAACGAGCTGTAATACGGGCATATTTTGATCGGCCCACTCGATTCGTCGTTTACCTTCATCCGCAAGGGCTATATCTTTTATATCGTAGTTCACGCCTCCTCCTTATTGTCCTTTTTGTAATTCAGCAACTTTATTGGTCCGTTCCCATGGAAAATCAACGTCTGTGCGTCCAAAATGTCCATAGGCTGCGGTCTTGAGGTAGATCGGCCGGCGCAAATCCAAAGCGCTGATGATTCCATCCGGCGTCAAATCGAAATTTTTGCGTACAAGCTTGGCAATCTCTTCATCGTCGATTTGACCGGTACCGAACGAATCGACATAAATGGAAACAGGTTCAGCAACACCGATGGCATAGGCCAATTGAATTTCAACTTTTTTTGCAAGTTTCGCCGCAACGACATTTTTGGCGATATACCGGGCAGCATATGTAGCAGAACGATCTACTTTGGTCGGATCCTTACCGGAAAAAGCTCCGCCGCCATGACGGGAATATCCACCATAAGTATCAACAATAATTTTACGGCCGGTCAAACCGGCATCTCCCTGAGGCCCCCCAATAACAAAACGACCGGTCGGGTTGATATGTATAATGGGTCCCTCTCCCTGTATGAGCTCTTTTGGCAACACAGGGTCAATAACGTTTTCAGTAAGATCTTCTTTGATTTGCTTTATGCTGATGTCAGGATCATGTTGAGTAGAAATAACCACCGTATGAACGGAACGGGGTTTATCATCCTGATACTCAATAGTAACCTGAGATTTGCCATCCGGCCTCAAATATGGTAAAATCCCCTGTTTTCTAACCATGGCCAGTCTTTGAGTCAATTTGTGAGCGAGTGATATGGGTAAAGGCATAAACTCCGGCGTCTCATCAATCGCAAATCCAAACATCATTCCCTGGTCGCCGGCTCCCAGACGATCCACCCCCATGGCAATATCCGGTGACTGCTGATCTATGGTGGTCAGGACAGCGCAATTTTCATAATCAAAACCAAAACTTGGATTGGTGTACCCTATCGATTGTATGGTTTGTCGTACCAGCTGGGGTATGTCTACATACGTTTCGGTTGTTATTTCCCCTCCGACAAGACAAAGGCCGGTGGTAACAAACGTTTCACATGCAACCCGTCCGCGGGGATCATCCTTCATTACCGAATCCAGCACCGCATCGGAAACCTGATCCGCAATTTTGTCCGGATGACCTTCGGTAACCGACTCTGAAGTGAATAGTGTTCGTGTCATCTATTTCCTCTCCTTGTTGATTTATTTAAATACCAAAAAAGTAGCCATTTTTCTGTAGAGTTGCAATGAATTTATTCTATACTAATACGGCAAAAGGGATGGTTTGCGGAGTATGGGTAGGAAATCATTCAAAAGAGAAAAATGAATAAAAGTTTACTGCCTGCCGATATCGCTACTGATGTACCAAATCGCCGGCAAAGAGATCTTTAAATTTTTTATTCATCACCTCATGAAGATAAGTCGATACCTCATTCACAGACGCATATCCCAAAACACGATCTGCAAAGCTCTCACACTCGGTGTACTCTACCCGGCGGATAATCTCTTTAATCAATGGTACGGAAATGGGGCTGACGCTGAACTCATCAAGTCCAAGCCCGATCAGGACCATCGTTATCAGCGGATCGCCGGCTAGCTCTCCACACATACCGACCCATACGCCTTGCTGATGCCCTTTTTCAACGATATCCCGGATTAATCGCAGAATAGCCGGATGATATCCCTGGTACAAATAGGCAACATGTTCATTCCCCCGATCCACCGCCAGCGTATATTGAATAAGATCATTTGTCCCGATACTCAGAAAATCGCATTCTGCAGCAATATAGTCAGCGATGATTGCTGAAGAGGGTACCTCAATCATCGCTCCGATCGAGATGTTTTCGTGATAGGATAGTTGTTCATTCCCGAGCTGCTCAGCAACCTGTTCAACAAGAGCTTTGCATTGCCGCATCTCAGAAACCGAATTGATCATCGGAAAAAGAATTCGAACGTGACCATATACACTTGCCCGCAGTATAGCACGAAGTTGAGTGTTTATCATCTCCTCATAATCTTTATATAAACGGATTCCCCGTAACCCCAAAAAGGGATTCTCTTCTTCAGGAATCTGTATGGATGAGGGTTTTTTGTCTCCCCCGATATCCAGCGTGCGGATGGTAATGGGGTGTTGTTTCATCGTATCAATGACGCGCTTGTATTCCTGAAACTGTTCTTCTTCTGTGGGGAGTTGACTGCGGGTTAAAAACAAATATTCCGTTCTGTACAAACCAACACCCTGGGCTCCTTCCTGATGGATGCTCTCCGCCTCCTCCGGAAATTCGATGTTTGCCACAAGCTCAATATCTTTTCCATCTTTTGTCCGGGCGGGTAATTTTCGAATACGGGACAATTTTTCTTCAAAACGATGGTAACGCTGCAGCTTTTGACGATAAAATCGCTTTGTTTTTTCCCGCGGATAAAGGATGAGCGTTCCGTTGATGCCATCTAAAATGGCTTCGTCTCCGCTAGACAGGATTTTGGACGCCTTTCCCAACCCCACAACAGATGGAACTTTCAGGGCTCTGGCCATAATCGCGGCATGGGATGTTTGCCCCCCCATATCAACCGCAAAAGCGAGGGTATTGGTGCGATCCAAACTAACCGTATCAGAAGGAGTGAGCTCCCTTGCTACAACAATTACAGCACTGGAAAAACGCACAATACACTCATCCGCGCTGCCGAGTATATGTCCGACCACCCGTCTCTTTATATCAAAGAGATCCAGCGATCGCGATTTTAAATAATCACTTTCGGCAGAATTTATCCGTGCCTCCAGAGTATTGACGACGCTGGAAAAGGCATAATCTGCGTTTTCGAGATTATTTTTTATTCGTTCAATGGTCTGGTCAACAATCATTTCATCTTCAAGCATCAGCCTGTGAGCATCGAATATCCTGGCATTATCCTCTCCTATAGATCGTTCGGCGTTTTCCTGTAAACACTCGATATCAACTTTAGCATTCGCTATAGCATGCCGTAATTTTTCGACCTCGCTCTCTACCTGCTCCGGAGCCAGCTTTTTTTTCTCAACATATTCTATGCTGCTCCCCTTTATATAAACAGGACCAATGGCGATACCCGGGGAAACGGCCAGACCATCAAGCCGTACTTCCTGATGTTTTTTCTTTCCTGTTGCCATTTACATATTACTCTTCGTTGATTTGATCCTTATCAATAACTTTTTCCAATGCCTGTAAAGCCTTTGCTTCATCCTTTCCGTCAACGCTTACGGTGATTTCACTGCCAAAGCCGGCTTCCAGCATTAATATTCCCATAATACTCTTTCCGTTGACTCTTTGGCTGTTTTTCGATATATAAACAGAAGATTCAAATTTCGACGCGATCTTGACCAATAAACTCGCAGGACGTGCATGTATACCCATTTTATTTTTAATTTTAAACACCTTGCTCAACATAAATTCATCCTTATCAGCTACTGAAAATAGCGCCCCACAGAACAGCCAAGACCACAGAGGCTGCCACACACATTGCGATAGATTTTCCCTTATGCGTTAACAACAGAGTAACCGGAATGGCGGTAATAAATGTTAAAAAAGAAGCCGTCCCGCCTCCCCAGCTCTTCAAGCTTGCTGCCACAAAATATAAACCGGTAAAAATAACTCCGGCTTTGCCGGCCAGGCTAAAATATTTCTCAAAACGGCGCACAGAGAGATTCGATACAATATCAAATCCTTTTTGATATCCAAGATTCAATCCTTTCATTCTCACATAAAGATGCGGAATATTGTAAACAATCAGAAAAAGCGGTATAGCCAACCAGCTAAACAAGCCGATCGTTACAGCCATGGCCGCTGCCGCCGGTTTGAATCCATTCCAAAAAAGCCGGTCACCAATAACACCCAACACCCCCACTGTCCGGTTTTTAAACAAGTTTATAGGTTGATGGTTTTTCCATTTCTTGTGTTTAGCTTCCTCTTCCAGCTTGGAAACGGCACCAAGGCTCCAGGTAATGAAATAGGGATGCGCATTAAAAAATTCTATATGTCGTCTTAAAAAAGCCTGCCGATCTCGTTCGTCGCAGTAAAGCCGGTTTAAAACAGGTATAAGACAATAACAAAAACCCAATCCCAGCATTGACTGAAAATTCCAGGAGCCCTGTATCAAAAAGCTTTTAAAAAGAATGCGATATAGATCCGAGCGTTTGATACGCTCCATAACAAACGACTCCGTTTTATATCAAAGAAACCAAAATAAATCCGCCCACAACCGATGCAAAAAGCAACCACCACTCTCTTTTGCTGTAAAAAATATAAAATAAAATTGCAAAGCCAATACCCAAAAAGGCGCTACTGACCGGAGCCAACCAGGTATCAACAAAAAGAGGCAGCAAATCAATAACCAGAGGAAGTACAATTCTGCCCCCCAAAAAAATCAAAACAAAGGTCGTGATAACGCCACTGAAAAACAAAAACCAGAGAGAACATAAATGCGCCCGCTCAATGTGCGAGACCTTGAGAGATTCAATTGTTAATAAAGTATGATATCGTTTACCATTAAAATTACGCATTAAAAGGACAATCTTGCCGCCGATATAAGCTGTTAATACTCCAAACAAAAGCGAAAGGGCCAGGGAAGACGTCGGGCGTCCTGTAAATTCAACGCTAAAAATTGCCACAGCCGCAGCAACAACAGATCCGATATTGCCCTCGGAAAAATAAGCGGCGCCAATGGGCAGTTCATTCAGCCAAATCAGCTGTAAAAACAACCCCACAGCAAAAGCCAGTGGAAAATTTCCCATCAACAACCCAACCACAGAAGCTGCAACAATCGGTTGCGAAACCATAAACTGAAACGCTGCCGTTGTATCCAGCGCCACAACACCACCCCACAAGGCAACCGCTAGCAGTTCAAGCCACATAAAAACTCCAAAAAAAACTCTATTCTAAAAAATCAGGAAACCCTGTACACGGGCTCGAGTTGAATATAATATTAACTGTTTTTGACCAAAAAATCAACAAAAATTGTAATTTGAATAAAAACCTGAGATTAGAAAAACAAAAACACCTTGATTTTTATTGAATGGCTGAGTATATTTCTTAATTGTGGAAATTTCCCCCAAACGATTTTGAAAAATCAAGTAATGAGGTACTGTTTATGGCTTTAATGAATCGAATGCGACAAAACACCAAGACAATTCTGCTTATACTGGTGGGAGCGTTTATAGGAACCATCATATTTAATTGGGGTATGGGCGGAGTTAAACAAACCCAGACACGTGGCGTTATTGGTGAAGTAAATGGCGATGAAATATCCTATGATGAATTTTATAATCAATATCAATCTCAAATGGCACAATATCGCGAACGATCCGGTGAAGACCCGGAAGGATACCAGCTGCAAC
>CAZMUU010000098.1:10719-11043 GCA_964569215.1 uncultured Cytophagia bacterium | reverse complement strand
AGGTGGGACTATGCCAAACTTGCTTTTTTTATCTGGATAGCCGGCGGTGCGAGTATTTTTTTGCTCGTCTATCTGGTGATCAATCCTTTCCAGCGTCTGGCGGACTGGGTCAAACAAATCGGCCAGCCTGGTGTTGTCGAAGAAATGGACATCGATGAATCCACCGAGGTCGGAGAAATCGCCAAAGCGTTCAGTGATATCACGCTTCGGCTGCGGGCGTCGCAGGAAAATCTTGCCGAGCAGGAACGCCTTCAGAAAGAGATGCAGGTGGCTCAGGAAATTCAGCAAACGCTTCTACCATCCGAGTTTCCCGCTATTGAAGGA
>CAZMUU010000098.1:0-10709 GCA_964569215.1 uncultured Cytophagia bacterium | reverse complement strand
GCTGTCGCGTCGCGGCGATCCACGAGCCGGCGAAAGAAGTGGGGGGCGACTATTTTGACTTTGTTGAGGTGGACAAGGAAACACTCGGTATTGTGGTTGGGGATGTTTCCGGAAAAGGCGTTCCCGGTTCCCTGGTGATGACCATGATACGGACAGCGTTGCGCACTGAAGCGCGGGGAGTAAAAGACGCTGCTGAAGTTTTGGCCCGAGTGAACGATTTTGTCGTCAACGACATGAAAAAGGGAATGTTTGTCACTCTTTTTTATGTGATTATCGATTCCAGGCGGCGTAAACTTAACTATGCCAGCGCCGGTCACAACCCGATGATTCTTTATAGAACAAGTGCGCAAAAAACCTATTATTTGAATCCCCGGGGTTTTCCTATTGGTATATCGCTGCCCGACAAGGATTTGTTCAGAAAGTCCATCGAGTCCGATACGATTTCCTTGACTGAAGACGATATTTTGATCGTTTATACGGATGGTATCACTGAAGCAATGAATCAGAAACGCCATCTTTTTGGGGAAGAACGCTTTCTGGATGTTGTGCGGGAAAACGGTCAATTCACTGCCGGAGAGTTTGTTGAAAACCTGCAACAATCCCTGCGGCAGTTTACGGAAGGTACGCCCCAAAATGATGATATTACCCTGGTGGCTATTAAAGAAAAGACAACCGCGGACAAGCTCGAACATAAACATGCCAAACAGGTTTATCAACTCATCGAGGATGGCGTATCCATTAAAGAAGCCTGCGATCAGGTGGGATTATCAAGCTATGCTTATTATCACAAATATAAAGATGCCTTTGAAACCGGAAACTTTGAGGATATTGATTTTGATCTCGAGGCCGATCAAATTGAATCCCGGCATTTGAGTATAGAAGAAAAGACAAAGATTTATGATATCATTCGTCGATTTCCCCAATACGGAGCCAAGCGAATTCAGGAAGAGCTCAAAAGCGAGGCATACGGACGTTCGGACATTTCGGTCGCTAAAATTTATTCAGAATTGGTTAGAGCACGATTAAACACCAAAGAGCTACGCGAGGCGTACGTACATCGAGCCGGAAAGAAAAAGAAACGGCTCAAACCTCCCGGTACGCCGATGCTTACTCTGGATGGACGCGTCATTATCAAAAAGGGAGGGTTTCAGGAAGAAGAATTTGAAGAGGAAGAAACATCCGTAAAACCTGAAAAGGCTAAAGAAGAAACGGTGGCTCGGGATGAAGAAAAGCCGCAAAAAACCAAGTTACCAAAAGAAAAGAAACACGATCTTTTGCACACGACTCCACCTCAACTTTTTAATATGTCCCTCGAGGATTTGCTGGACAAGAGAGCTATTGAGGTTGAAGGAAAAAAGAGCAACGATTCAAAACGGGCACCTGAAGAGCTCGAGGCTCCAAAATCTGAGGCTGTTGAATCCATAGAAGAGTTGGATATTGTTCCCTCCACCAGGCCGGAAAAAAAGAAGATTGACGAGGAGGAGATCGACTTTGTCAGATTGATATCGGTCGGTGAAGGAATTGAAGAGCCTCAACTGGAAGAACAGGAGAATCATCCGTTCGATGAACGTCACACCGAGGACGCCGAAATTATCTCTGAATCAGAACCGGATAATGACTCTGTTTTTGATCCTCAGCTGGACGACGCTTTTAATGAATACATGGAAATCGAAGAAGAACACGGTCTCATTACCCCGGAGGGAGAACTTGCCAAAGACATAGCTCAAAAGTTATTGCGCCGGGACGCTGCGAGCGACGCGTCGGAGACTGAAGATTCAAGGCTTTCGTCGGGCGGAGAAAAAATGAACTTTAACCGGTTGATAACGGTGTTGACCAATGAATCTACCACACCTCACAAACAAAAGACGGTTAAACGATTCTCTGAAACCAAGCCCAAGTCCGGAGAAAACGGTCTCGACGGTAATCAGATAGAGCTTAAAAGACGAATAACAAGAGCGCTAACGCTTTACAAGGTTCAAAAATTTGCCGAAATGGTAACAGAGGCTGAAAAGTTGTATCAGGACTATCCAAAGAATGTAAAAGTCCAACTTTTGCTGGGAAGTGCTTATCTGAAAAACCGTCAGTATGAGCAAGCAAAGAACGTATATCAGCGCATTATTAAAACCTATCCAATGCATACAATTGCCTATGAAAAGCTGGGGATGATATATGCAGATCAGGGCGAATTTATCAAAGCCATCGAATGCTGGGAAAAAGTTATTGAAAAAAACCCCAAAAGAAGTGGGATACGAACCAGCCTGGAACGAGCCAGGGAGATCGTACTGCGATGAATTTTCTGTTGACATTTTATCGACTATCGTTTATATTGAAGGTCAAACGTTAACTCAAAAAGCTTATAAACTAAGCAGGTTACGGAGTATCAAATATGGAAGGCATACAATTGTCTGTCGAAAAAACAGGAGTTGGGGACAACATCTCTGTCATCAAAGTCGGGGGGTATATAGATACCACGACCTCTTCTGAGCTTGAGCACGCTCTCGACACACTGCTGAAGGAAGACAACTATAATATCATCATTGATTTGGGAAATGTCGATTACGTCTCAAGTGCCGGGTGGGGAATTTTTATAAGCGAAATAAAGGGCATTCGCGAAAAAGGGGGAGATCTCAAGCTTGTACGCATGATACCCGAGGTTTATGAGGTCTTTGAGCTTTTGGAATTTCACTATATTCTAAAAGCATTTGATACACTTGAAGAAGCAGTTAAAGATTTTGAGCGCAACATGTCGACACAACAGACAACCGGTCAGAGCCGGAAAGAGCGAGAACTGTCCGGGGCGGCGGGTCAGGAAGGCGATGCGTCTGCCTCACCCGAGAAAAGCCAATCCCAGTCTGTTGAGGGGGCAATCAAACAAATCATTGCAGAAAACCCCAATATTAGCACGAGTCAATTGGCGCGCACTTTGAACACACCAGGGTACGGCAATATTAAATTAGGGTGGTTTGGTCTTAGAAAGACATTGAAAAAGTTGCAGTTAAAATCCCCAAAAGACCGGCAACAATTCGCCATCAATTATAAAAAGTAACCTTCCGTAGTTATGAAATTTATTGATAGCGCGGTAATTACGGCGCGGGGCGGCAATGGGGGAAACGGGTGCATAGCCTTTCGCCGGGAAAAATTCGTTCCCAAGGGGGGTCCGAGCGGCGGAGACGGTGGTGATGGCGGAAACATGATCGCTGTCGCCGACCGAAACCTGCATACGTTATACGATTATCGTTATCATTCCTATTATAAGGCAAAACGCGGACAGCACGGTGAGGGAGATAAAAAGACGGGAAAGAGCGGAGCGGATATTGTTATCCGTGTTCCCGTTGGTACTGTGATCCGGGACAACGACACGGGTAGCGTGTTGGCCGACCTGGTTCACGATGGACAACAAGTCGTGCTTGCGACTGGTGGCAAGGGAGGGCGTGGAAATGCCGGATTTGCAACCGCCACAAACCGCACCCCGCGTTATGCCGAAGATGGGCAGGAGGGAGAGGAAAAAAATATACTGCTTGAACTCAAACTCATTGCCGATGTTGGCCTGGTCGGCTTGCCCAATGCCGGTAAATCTACGCTTTTATCCCGTATTTCCCGGGCTCATCCTAAAATCGCCGACTATCCCTTTACCACCCTTACCCCCTCTCTCGGTATTATAAAGGCCGGTACACACGAAAGCTTTGTTGTTGCAGATATACCCGGTCTCATCGAAGGCGCCCACGAGGGCAAAGGGCTGGGGTTGCAATTTTTACAGCACATCGAACGAACCAGGGTTCTGGCGGTATTACTCGATGTAACTTCACCCGACCTTAATAAAGACTATCAAACCCTTTCGGAAGAACTCAAACGCTACGGACATGGACTTGTACAAAAGCCCCGGCTGATTGTATTCAGCAAAATTGATTTATTGAGCGAACCACCTGTAGTTGATCCAATTTTTGAAGCATTGCCGGTGTGTGCCGTTTCGTCGGTGCGGGGGGACAATCTGGATCAATTGATTTCGCTATTGTCATCAATGTTGAAAAGAGATTCTGACGATGCAAATTCAAGGGTTAAATGATCCGAACCTGCACGCCCTTTTACAGCTGACAAGTGTGCCCAGGCTCGGCCCCAGAAAGATTCGTACGCTTGTACGGCGATTTAAATCTCCACAAAATGTTTTAGCTGCCTCCGTGCGCGAGCTGGTCCAGAACGAGGGTATCGACCAAACCATGGCCAGACACATCAAGGTTCACTCTAGCGCGAAATTCGCAGATCATCAGCTTGAACGGGCAGCAAAGATCAGCGCACATATTGTCACGATATGGGATGACAGATATCCGTTTTTGTTAAAAAAAACCTATGACCCACCTGTTTTATTGTTTACCAAAGGGATTCTTCATCCCGAGGATCATAAGGGGTTGGCAGTCGTGGGCACACGGCAGCCAACCTGTTATGGCAACTTGATAACAGAAAAGTTTTGCAGGCAGTTGGGTCAGCATCGAATAACGGTGGTGAGCGGACTTGCCCGGGGAATCGACACCCTCGCACATCGTGCTGCTCTATACGGCCGGGGAAGAACCGTCGCTGTGTTGGGATCAGGGGTGGATTATATATATCCGCATGAAAATCGCGAGCTGGCTGAGAAGATTATTGAATCCGGTGCGCTTTTATCCGAGTTTTCGCTGGGCACCAAACCGGAACCGCACTATTTTCCGCGCAGAAACAGAATTGTGGCCGGTATCTGTCAGGCAACACTTGTGATTGAGGCAGGAAAGAAGAGCGGTGCGCTGATTACTTCAGATTATGCATTGGAACAGGGGCGGGATGTGTTTGCCGTGCCGGGTCCGGTTAACAGTAGCCAAAGCGTTGGTCCAAACGAGCTTATCCAGCAGGGCGCAAAACCTATTCTCACCCTTGAGGATATTCTGGAAGAATTTGGATATAATGCCAAAGTTGAAAACAGCCAGCCGGATATTCAGCTGGATATACTCGAGGAAAAAATTTTCAGTTTTATCCGGCAAGAGCCGGTACATATTGACAACCTCCTGACCGAGAGCAAGATGCCACCGGCTCAGGTTCATTCGATTTTATTGTCTTTAGAACTTAAATCGGCTATCAAGCAATTGCCGGGAAAAAATTTTATCAGGTTATGACCAAAGTCTCTTAAGGCCGGGGGTGGAGGCCGGCGTTTGCTCGTTTTTGCATACAGAGATATATCATTAGGAAACAGAGGTGACGGCGAGGCTTGACGGCCACAGAAAAAGGTTGACATCGGACAATATAATTTGTAAATTTGTTGATTGGAGGGCTAGACCTAACTGGTAAGGCAGCGGTCTTGAAAACCGCCGGGCGCAAGCCCTTGTGGGTTCGAATCCCTCGCCCTCCGCCGCACGAGTACAAAACGGAGAGGTGCCGGAGTGGCTGAACGGGGCGGCCTGCTAAGCCGTTGTAGGGTTTGATCTCTACCGCGGGTTCGAATCCCGCCCTCTCCGCTTTAGTCCAATAAAGAGGATCTTTCTTTATTGGATTTTTTATTTTTATGGTCATTTTTTGAGAAAGGAGCCCGTTTTGACGGTCCGTGTGCGCTTTGCTCCCAGCCCGACAGGCTTTGTCCATATCGGCAGTCTGAGAACGGCACTTTATAACTATCTTTTTGCAAAAAAGCACAATGGCAGATTTGTACTCCGTATTGAAGATACAGACCGCAGTCGTTTTGTTGAAGGGGCAACGGAAAATCTTATTCGAATACTGGAATGGGCAGGAATAAGCGCGGATGAGGGTCCGGGATATAATGGAAAGCATGGGCCCTATTTTCAGTCTCAACGGACCAGAATCTATAAGGAGCACGTTGAAAAGCTGATTAAAGCAGGTGCTGCTTATTATGCCTTTGATACACCACAGGAAATTGAACAAATGCGCCAAAGGCAGCGCAAAAAGGGCGTTCATACGCCTAAATATGACTGTAGCGTCCGTGATCAAATGCGCAACTCGCTAAGTCTGTCATCTTCTGAGGTTGAGGAGAAAATCGCCAACGGAACAGCTTTTGTCATTCGGTTAAAAATACCCAAGGACCGTATATTTCGATTTCGGGACCGGATCCGGGGAGAGGTAGAGTTCTCCAGCGATGAAGTAGATGATCAGGTTTTAATAAAGTCGGATGGTTTTCCCACCTACCACCTTGCCAATGTTGTCGATGATCATCTTATGGAGATAACGCATATCATTCGGGGTGAAGAGTGGTTGAGCAGCGTACCGAAACATTTGTTTATATACGAATCTTTTGAATGGGACGCACCGGAAATGGCGCATTTGCCGTTGATTTTTAATCCCGACGGCAGCAAAATGAGCAAGCGCAACATCCAATCATTGGATGCACTTCCGGACGGAAAGGTTGATCCGGATGTCGAGTCATATCGCCGAAAAGGATACGAAAACAGTGCCCTGATCAACTATATCGCACTGCTGGGATGGAATCCGGGAAAAGGCGTTGAGCAGGAAGTTTTTATGCCCGATGAGCTGGTAACAGAATTTTCTCTCGACAGAGTCAATAAATCCCGTGCGATTTTTGATTTGAATAAATTGAATTGGCTGAATAAGGAACATCTCGGTCGCAAACCAACAGAAGAGTTGGTCAAACGTCTCGAACCGGAATTGACGCAAAAGAAGATCGATTACAAATCCGATCAATATCTTTATAAAGTTGTCGATTTGGTAAAATCGAGACTTGGGTTTTTGCAAGAGTTTATTCCCTATAGCCATTATTTTTTTCAGGATCCGGAACATTTTGAAGAAAAGGGCATAAAAAAACGGTGGAAAAACGATTCTGCAAAATTAATTCTTGAATTTTGTCGGGAAATTTCTAAATTAGAGACATTCGACACCAACTCAATCGAAAAAGCCCTGCGTCGAATCAGCGATCGTCACGATGTCGGTGCCGGAAGAATTATTCATCCGGTGCGACTGGCAGTGACAGGGGTCACTGTGGGGCCCGGACTTTTTGAGCTGCTGCAGGTTTTAGGAAAGGAAACGGTTATCCGCCGCCTTAAATATGCAGCTGAAACGTTACCCGCGTATAAACAACAATGATACTGGGGAGTCGTCCAATGGCAGGACACATGACTCTGGATCATGGTATCGGGGTTCGAATCCCTGCTCCCCAGCCACTACTCGCCTCATTTTCTTTCCCTGTATGGCATAATTCTTGTATTATATTATTCGTAAACAATAACAACATGGTTTGATTTACTAAACCATTGTAAAAATTGCGCTCAATGGAGAGCCTGCCCGAAGCTTTGTGGCATTGGGTTCTCAGTGTGGTACGATGTCTACAGGGATGTAATTCATGAAATATAAATTGTTTTTCCTCCTTTCTATTATTCTTTTTGTCGTAATGTCTGCAGCAGGACTATATTATCATTTCCATTCCAGGTCTCTTTCGAAAAAAGTATATCCGGTCCAAATCAACAAACCGTCCCTGCCTGACCGGGAAGGGGTAAGAGTACATAAAGACACTCTGGCTTTGGTAAATATCCAGCCCGCAAAATCGCCTGGTATTGATTCAGTGAATCAGGATTCCATCCCTGTCGGATTGCCTGAACACGTAAAAGTGTCCACAATGTTAAAAACGGCAAAAAAAGACTCAAGCCCAATAAAAACAATTAACAAAAACACTGAGACAGATTTGTTATCCACAGAGCAAGACCACAATGTGGATAAGTTATCCACAAACAAGATTGTACAAAACACAAAAAAAGAACAGAATAAACCCAAAAAGCCGAGAACGAAAAACCCCGGCGAAACAAGCTCGGATTCTTCGACTGTAATGATTTCGTCTGCCGACAGGTCATATCGTCATATGAAGATAACCGCGGAAAAATTAAAATTAAAAGCAGCCCGGCAAAGTGTTGGCAGTCAGGTTCGACAATTGTTACGGAACAACGGCTATACGACTGTTGCTGGAGTCGGTCATTCAAAGTCAAAGTCAAATTCAAATAACAGCAGCACCTGGGTGGCTGCGAACAGACATGATGATCAATCCTCATGGCCGAAGAAGAGCAGAGGGTCAAATGATGCAGAGAAAAGTACAATCGGGCAGTCCGGTGGACCTGGACCCCTAAACAGATGGGCTTTGGGGTTAAGGCTTGGGGCTCTTTATCCTGCTACCCATAACCGCGATATGGCGGTCGCGCCGGTAACAGCAGCAATGCTTCGATATCGGCTTTATAGAAACCTTCATCTCTCTGCCCAAATGGGCGGTTTTCGTCTCACAGATGGAAAAAAATACGCTTCCCGTACTGCCGATATCCTCAGTGTTGATCTAAAAACGCAATTATTTATCAAAGACAACGCCATGTTTCGTTTCTTCGTACATGCAGGGGCCGGCCTAAGCCGTTTTTCTGCTTCGGAGAATGGATCCTCTTTCTCATCGCAGACCTCTGCATCTCTGTTGGCCGGAGCAGGTGTTGAAATCAGTCTCCATAAAAATCTTGCCCTTGCCGTTACTTGTGATGTTCGCCAGGTTCAGGGCACGGTCCGGGGCGGAGAGCAGAGAAAGGGTCGATATATTTCCGCCAAAATCGGATTTACATACTATATGGGATCAGGCGAAGACCAGGATCGACACAGTGAAAATCCTCTGCTTGCCGAAAGCGATAAATAATTGCCCGGTCATCATTTTGTGACATGAAAACACTTGCAATTATTGTTATTTTTTCTTATTATTTCTTAAGGGGTTCATTTTTCGACCTTATATTCAACAGCGGAACAATCTTTTTTGGGAACAACTTATCAATAATGGCGTTTATAGTGTAAGCGACAGAAGGTTCCTTCCCCCTTTGAATGCTGACCCCCCTAGGCATTCAAAACCCCTTCTGTCGCTTTTTTTATTGACAGAGCAAGGAAAGAGTCGGAACGTTTTTCAGGCGCCCGTAGCTCAATTGGATAGAGCTTCTGACTTCGGATCAGAAGGTTGGGGATTCGAGTTCCTCCGGGCGCGCTTTTTTCAAGTCATTTTTCCCTTCAAGCATACCCTCTGTATTATTGTGCAAGATATTTATCTTATTCCGGCCAGATAAATTGCGGCCGATACCACATTGCTTGCAATTTGATGAATCGGGTCATCCTCAGTTACAGTGCCGGGTCTATGGATTTTAGCGGATTTTCATTCTCTTAAACGGGTCTTGCCGGAGAGAAAAGATGGCTGGAATTGAAAAGGCCGGTTGGCGAGACAGGAGTAAAGAGGTTATTTCGGTTTGATTGTCTCTTAAATCCGGTGGTTTGCAATCAACAGCGAAGACGGATCAAGTTTGAGTGGCAATTTATCCGGTTTGGTCTCGTCATAACATTTTAACATTACCAGGTCAACATAGTTTTGCAGTGGATTCAGCATAATGATAACGTCCAACACCGTTTTTAGGCGATTCACCGGGGATGGAATTCCATCTTTATCATAATCAAGTTCTTCCCGGTGAAGGGTTGCAGAGAACCACATTTCAGCATTGTAGAGGTCGGCGATATCCCGCCACGCTATCATTTTTTCCGGGTTTGCCTGATCGAAATCAAAGCCGTCTATAATCAGGGTAGCCGGATCGAAGGAGGTGTTCCGCAACAGGCGCGCTATGCTATCCTTGATTTCTTCATAGCTGATCTGCCGGTTTTTCAGATGAAGGATCAGGCGATTGCGAATGATCTCATCAAATGCGTCTTGTTTATCTTCAAGCTTGTAGGTTTTTGACAGTTCATCGAAAACCTGTTCATACCAATTTTCGATATGATGAGGGTCGTCGGCAAAGGAGAGGTGCAGAACTTTTTGTCCGCGCATCATTTTATCGATGGAAATGTGTACCAGGCTTGCGGTTTTGCCGACCCCTTTTCTCGCCGTAAACACACCCAACTTTTTTGACCCCAATCCTCCCTGAAGACTTTTCTCCAGTACCCGAATCGGGCTTTTTTTGATAATATCTTCTTTCAGCATTTCAATACCCTTTAAGAAGCTATATATTCTCAGTTGTCAGGCTTTATAGAAATATATAAATGTATGGTAAAAAGCCAAACATATTTTCACGATTTATTCTTTTCCGCAAATTCTTTTTTCAACTCTTCGGCAATGGTTTCCGGGACTTTGCCGTATTTTGAAAACTCCATGGTGAATTCGGCCTTACCCTGGGTTGCAGATCTTAAAACGGTTGAATATCCAAACATCTCACTAAGAGGTACTTCTGCTTCCACATGGGTAAAGGCATTATCCTCTGTCGCACTTGTAATGATACCACGGCGCTGGTTAAGTGTACCGATAATATTGCCCTGGAATTCCGATGGGGCTTCCACTGAAACTCGCATAATGGGCTCGAGGATGACCGGTTTACAGCGGGAATACCAGTGCCGGAAGGCGTTCCATGATGCCGTTTGAAAGGCCATATCGGATGAATCCACCGTGTGATAATTGCCATCATTCAAGACTACCCTGACACCGACGATTGGAAATCCTGTCAGCGTTCCTTTATGCAGGGCTGTTTCAAATCCTTTACGGCATGCCGGAATGTAATCCGATGGAATCACACCCCCTTTTATTTCGTCAATGAATTCAAAGTCTTCTTCCCCATCGCGAAAGGGCTCGATAATACCGGCAACGCGCGCGTATTGACCGGCCCCACCGGTTTGCTTTTTATGCGTATAGTCGAACGTTGTTTTTCGAGAAATGCTTTCGCGATAGGCGACCTGTGGGG
>CAZMUU010000097.1:0-11060 GCA_964569215.1 uncultured Cytophagia bacterium | reverse complement strand
CTGATGGTCTGATCGTACCACAGCGAGGCGTCGGAGAGTCCGGTGGGTAAACCGGTTGCACCGTGATCGCGAAGTGGTTCTTGTACCACAAGCTCTTCATCCTGCACCTCTCCGTCGACCGGGAAATAGCCGATTGGATCGGCGGCATTCGCCGGATCGTCGGAATTGGCCAGGCGAAATCGAATCCAGTAATTTCCGGCTGCCGTACCTCCCGGAATATCAACCGAATAGGATTGAGTGCCGGAAGCGGTGATGTGTTGCGGAACGCTCCAGACCTCTTCGCCGGCATCCAGTGTATTGGAATTATCCCAATCGACCCAGGCCATGATATAGCCTTCTGTACCGCTGGGAATGGTGACATCGAGATCAAAATTCACCGTTGAACCGGCTTGGCCCGAGATGGTTACACCATCGTTTTCCGGAAAAAGGTCATCCGGAGCGGCGTTGATATTCTCGCCATCTACTGTTGAACCAATATAGGTGCCTGCGTCGAAATCATAACGCGCATCGGATTTGCCGACGCTATGATATTCTCCAAAACAGTCTAGAGGAACATCTATTAATTCGTCTAGCTCATCAGCCTGTACTTCATCTGTGTTTGGCAAGATAATTTTATAATTAGGCGGAAAATCATGACTGGTTGAAGCAATCCAGGTAACAGATCCTAGGTCATTTGATAGGGTGAAATCGACTGTGACTTTAACGACATTCCACCATTCGTCATGAGCAGGAGTGTTGCGAGCTGATCCCACAACATTATAGGCCGGTCTTACCCAAATATCATTAAAAGCGGGTACATCTCCAGACCACGCAATAGCTTCATTAACGTTATAGTCCGGATCATCAAAATACCGTTCACTAAATGTTATGTTCGTGACCAGGGTTGCGAGAGGTGGTTGAAAATAAACACAGTTTTGCCAGGTAGAAACTGTCCAACTCGTTCCTGTTCTGCTTCTGCACTGGATGTAAAAACTAAATTGACCTGTACCAGAAGCGGGATCACATGTTAGATCCTCAAGCCAAAGTCTGGTATCGACATCAGCTACATCTTGTGCTGCACTGTCAAATGGCATTCCAAACAAAACAAATACCACTATCAGTGAATAAAGTCCGACAAGAATTTTGTGATTCATTTTTTTCTCCTTAGTTGATGACCATATGGTTTTATATTTTTTGAGACATAGAAGTAACAATAAAAAATGGATTGTGGCATAGGTAACTCAACTGTAAATTGATGATGTATGTTAATTATTGTTTTTCTAGTTATTTATATTTCTTTACTCGTTATCTGTAATTCAATTGATCAAATACTATGCCAAAGCTGAATTTATTGCTGTCTCGGTTTTTTTTAGGAAAGAAAAAAAGCCCCGTACTACGGGGCTTGAGAAGAACTGGAAGCTTGGGAGAGGAACGGAGGATTATGAAATCAGTTTCTCCGAAACCAACTTTGCCTGCATAAAGAGACCGAGATAATCCTCGCCGCCGGCTTTGGAGTCGGTGCCGCTCATATTGAAACCGCCGAATGGATGCGCGCCGACCATGGCGCCGGTGCATTTGCGGTTGATGTAGAGATTGCCGACATGGAATTTTTTCTTGGCTATCGGAATCCGGTATCGATCCCGGCTATAAACCGAGCCGGTCAAACCGAATTCGGTGCTGTTGGCAATGTCGAGAGCCTCTTCAAAGGATTTGGCTTTGAGAATCGATAGTACCGGCCCGAAAATTTCTTCCTGATCCATTCTGGCGCCGGGTTGAATATCCTTGAATATCGTCGGTTTGATATAATAACCATTACCTTCCGCTTTTTCACCGCCCAGGATAAGGTTGCCTTCCTTTTTACCGATATCAATATAGGAGAGTATTTTTTCTTCAGAGGCCTGATTGACCACCGGCCCCATATAATGATCCGGATTTTCAGCCGCTCCGATGGTCAATTTCTTGCTTTTTTCGAGCACCATTTCGATAAAATCATCATAAATTTCATCGACGAGAATCAATCGCGAACAGGCGGAGCACTTTTGCCCCTGGTAACCAAAGGCGGAACCCACCACATTTTTGGCTGCATCTTCGAGGTCAGCGGTTTCATCGACGATGATGGTGTCTTTGCCGCCCATCTCTGCAATCACCCGCTTGATCCAGATTTGTCCGGGTGAGGGCTTTGCCGCCAGCTCATTGATGCGCAACCCCACTTCTTTCGAGCCGGTAAAGGAGATAAACCGGCTCCGGGGATGCTGAACGAGATGATCTCCGATTTCGCTGCCGCTGCCCGGAATATAATTCAATACACCGTCCGGCAGGCCGGCTTCTTTAAAAATCTCCACCAGCTGGTAGCCTATTGCCGGGGCATCGCTGGCAGGTTTTAGCAGGACAGTATTGCCGGTAACGATTGCCGCTGAGGTCATACCCGTTAAAATGGCAATGGGAAAATTCCACGGTGGGATAACCACTCCAACCCCTAATGGTATATAATGCAGTTCCGGATATTCCATGGGAAATGGATAAACACCCTTTAGCTCGCTGTAGCGGATCATCTCCCGTCCGTAGAACTCGAGAAAGTCGATTGCCTCTGACGTGCCGGCTTCTGCTTCCAGCCAGTTTTTTCCCACCTCATGGATCAGCCAGGCGTTTACCTCAGCTTTGCGTTTTCTCATAATCTGTGCCGCTTTTAACAAAACGATGGCCCGTTCCTTGGGTTCAACCCAGCGCCATTCTTCAAATGCATTCAAAGCCGCCTTCATGGCCATATCAGCTTCTCTCTTTCCCGCCTTGTAAAACGTGCCCACCACCTGATCCTTGTGGGAGGGATTCCTGCTTTTCATGGTACGGTCGCTTTTTACATCTTTTCCGTTGATGAAGAGAGGATATTCTTTGTCAAACTGTTCAGAAGCCTTTTTCAATGCCACTTGTTGTTTTTTTCTGTTTTCCGGCAGAGAAAAATCGCTATAAGGTTCATTAACGAATTCATGTACCATTATGGCCTCCTTGTTTTTTAAGGTTTATCAACTGTGATCATCTTGTTGATCGTAAATTCCGATTTGATGATAAAATGTTACAAAACATAATGTTAACATGTTCAAAAGTTGGTCTTGATACTTTTTCCCCGAGCTTTGCTGATATGCTTCCTTTTGCCGGGAAACGGTAAACATAAAAAGCAGAGCAAGAGACAATTTTTGTGGCAACAAAACCACAAGCTCTGCCAGTTGTTTGTTTTTCATTTCTTTTTTTTCGAGGTCGAACGAATTGGAGAATCGTATCAGATGTTCGAGCATCAAAGCCAGTAATAATTCCGCCAATTTTTCGACATCATTGTTCTGCAAACATCGCAAGGCTTCCAGCCCGAACCGGGCATCTTCTTGATCACGAAGAAAATCTTTAAGAATGGGTTCAAGTTCTTTACGGCCGTCGAGCGGATGGTGCAGCGCAGCGGGAGAGATAAGGGCAAAGAAATTTTTTGCTTTTTCCTGCCGTATTGTATCGCTGGTTGCGGCAAAAAAGTCATGAACCGGTAAACTGAGCGAAAACCAACGGTTTTGCGGATGGGGATTGTTTTCAATGATCGCTTCCTCGACATCCAGATAAATATGTTCAAAATCCGTAAATTCGTTTTCTTGCAGTAAAAAGCCTACCAGCAAATCAAGGGATTCTTGTGCCTCCCAGTCAAAATGAAGCTCTATGGCTTTTTGCAGACTTTTAATGGTTGTGAAGATTTTTCCCTGCATATAGGTGTAAAGGGCATTGAGGAATAACGCATTACCATCTTTCAGTTTTTCAAAAGGAGGAAAACCGGGATTATGACCTTTTACCAGGGTACTCTCGTATTGCAGAGACTCGTCTTTTTGCAACATTAAGAGGCTATCATAGGTTTGAATCGCTTTTTGTTTTTTATCCAGAGCAAGAAAACAGCGGGCTTTGGTTTTCAAAGCCTGAATATCGTTGGGATTTTTTTCCAGAAGAACGTCCAGATCGTTTATAGCTTGCTGATAGGATTCAGCTTTAATATGATCAAACACTGTCTGGAGATCAGAATTCATGGACAATGGATTCTCCTTATTGAGTTTGGTCTGTTTTGGCAGATGTCAGATTCTTCGGATTTAAAGGTTCCAGATCTTTTGTGATAAAAAGTCCATTTTTTCGCACGAGTTTGCCGTCAAAATAAATTTCTCCGCCTCCGTATTCAGGTGTCTGAATGCAAACCATATCCCAGTGTACTTTGGACTCGTTGCCGTTATCCGCTTCTTCATAAGCACTTCCCGGCGTAAAATGAAAAGAGCCGGCGATTTTTTCGTCAAAGAGGATATCCAGCATGGGGTTTTTTATCATGGGATTCAGACCGAGTGCAAATTCTCCGATATATCGGGCGCCTTCATCCGTGTCAAGAACCTGATTTAAAACATCGGTACGGCTCGATCTTGCATCGACGATTCTGCCCTGCTCAAAGGTAAGACAGATATTGTCGTGAACAACGCCCTGATAAATGGTTTTTGCCGTATAGCACAGTGTACCCTGAACAGAGTTTTTAACCGGTGCTGTGTAGACCTCACCATCCGGTAGATTATGTCTACCGCCACACTTGACGGCGGCCATGCCTTTAATTGAGAACTGCAAATCCGTTCCCGGTCCTTTAATGGTGATAATGTCGCTCTCTTCGAGGCGTCTTTTCAATGCATCCATCGCCCGGGACATTTTGCCATAATCCAGAGTACAGACATTGAAATAAAAATCCTCGAATGCTTCTGTGCTCATCTGTGCCTGTTGAGCCATTGAAGGATGAGGCCAGCGCAACACCACCCATTTGGTTTTGGGCACGCGCAGTTTAATGTGAACCGGCTCCCACCAGTATTTTTGATATAACGCTAAATTTTCTGCCTTCACATCAGATAATTCCGTTGCATTGAAACTTCCGCGCAAGGCAACATAAGCATCCATGGATTGCATGCGTTCGGCTTCCCAGATGCCGATATCTTTCATATGCGGTTCACTGCCGACATTATAGAGTTCGCGCAAGATCGGGTTCTGTTTAATACTTACATAAGGCAATGCATCCTTTGCTTTTGCCGATCTGATCAATTCAATAACCATTTCACAGGGAATGTCAATCGCTTCGATGAGAATTTTTTCTCCTGTTTTCAATTCGGTAGAGTGGTTAATGATGACATCAGCCAGGTTTTTGACTCTATCGTCTCGCATTTTTTAACTCCA
This sequence comes from uncultured Cytophagia bacterium, assembly GCA_964569215.1. Lineage (GTDB taxonomy): Bacteria > Zhuqueibacterota > Zhuqueibacteria > Residuimicrobiales > Oceaniaggregativiventaceae > Oceaniaggregativivens_A. The sequence continues at coordinate 5,861 of CAZMUU010000097.1, read as the reverse complement.
GTTTGTAAAGCAATTTATTATCGTTGTTTAAATAATCAAAGCGATCAAAGCTTTAAGCGTAAGTTATTAAAGGATTTATCTCTTTTTGTTGTAGTTTTAATATAGGAAACAATTTTTCTTTTGTCAACCTTTCTTCCTCCATTGGAATCTTTATCCTTGATATTGTGCGGCAATTTATATACAATAATCACGGGTATCGTATTGCCATTAGCGATATGATAACGATACATCCAAGGCGTTTATCTTCAGCCGAGAGAACGCAGGCGGACACATTTATCCGGCACGGTTTTTTTTAAAATCCGCCGGAGACCAAGTGTCATCCATATATAATGGTTATAAAGGTATTTTAAATGCAAAAAAGAGAATGCCCGTCTTGTGCGGTTGACATTGATTCATCATCAGAAGTTTGTCCGATTTGCGGGTATGAATTTCCCCGTCGTAAATCCGGTTTTCGAACAATTGCTGTTATTTTAATTCTGTTATTCATTTGGCCATTGATCCGGATCATTATGCATTTTATCGAAACGCTTTAAAAAATGGAGAGGCATGACGACTGAATTTCCTGTGGCGATAAATTTGACCATTACTTTTTTGGCCGTATTTTTAATCGGTATTTCCAAGGCCGGCTTTGGTGGCGGCGTGGGATTGTTGACGACCCCGTTGTTGAGTTTGATTTATCCCGCCAAGTTTGCTGTGGGTTTTTTACTGCCTTTGCTTATTATTGCCGATGTATTTACGCTTTATCATCATCGCGGACATTGGGATATCGCTAATCTTAAACGTTTGATTCCGGCATCGGTTGTCGGAATTTTGGTCGGTTCTTTTTTTATGCACTCTGTTTCAGATTTTTTTTTGAAAAAGTTTATCGGAGCGGTGGTTTTAATTTTTGTAATGGTTCATCTGTTCAGGCTGACTCGGAGCGTTGAGGATAAGCAAGTCAAGCCCCGGGGATGGGTAGGTGGATTGGTCGGTGTTGCAGCCGGATTTGTTTCCACAGCCGCTCATTCCGCCGGCGCAATTATCGCCATGTATCTGCTTCCACAGAAATTGTCCAAGCGTGTTTTTGTTTCGACAATGGTTCTCTTCTTTGCTCTTGTCAATCTTTTTAAGGTGATTCCCTATATTTCTATTCAGCTGATCACGATAGAGACTCTGAAAGCCGGGATCTGGTTTATTCCATTTATTCCTCTCGGTACGCTTACAGGCGCCTGGCTGAACAAACGGATTTCGCAAGCGGCTTTTACCAGGATTATTTTGATTCTCGTTTTGATCACAGGAATTCAGCTGTTGCTTGACAAAAATATCTTTACATTGCTTCTTCGCTGAGGCAGGTTCCTCATATCAATATCCGTTATGGATAAATCATTTTAACATATTTAACCACATTTATTGGGAGGGTGATTGATGCTCATGTCTCGAAAAGAATTTATCAACAAAACGGGAAAAGGTGCCCTTTCCGCCGGTGCTTTCTCTTTTGCCGGGTGTGCGGATTCTGACTCTATTAAAACATCCCCCGGTGGATTCGATCTTGCATATCAATCCAAGCGGCTGGAACTCAAACATGCCTGGACAATTGCACGAAATACGAGTCAATACAAGGATAATGTTTTTGTTAGACTTGAAAAAGACGGTGTTTTTGGGCTGGGAGAGGCCGCGCATAATGTTCGCTACGGTGAATCGCTCGACTCTACAATTGAAACCATAAAGATGGCAGAGCCTATCCTCAAAACCTGCAATCCCTGGCATTTTGTCGATATTCACTTAAAAATAAAAGCTTTATGCAAAGGCCAAACCGCTGCAAAAGCTGCGCTCGATATGGCTATCCTCGATTGGATCGGCAAGAAATTGCGTCTACCTCTTTATCAATTCTGGGGACTGGATAAACAAAAGGCTCCCCAAACCACTTTTTCTATTGGTATAGATACGCCTGAGATCATCAGAAAAAAGATTCAGGAGGCGGAACCCTATCCGTTGTTGAAAATCAAGATGGGCAAGGAAAATGATGAAGAGATTCTCGAGACGGTACGCAGTGTGACGGATAAGACATTGCGGGTCGACGCCAATGAAGGTTGGAGGGACAAAGAAATGGCGATTCGTAAAGTGGAATGGCTGGCGGAAAATGGCGTTGATTTGGTTGAACAGCCGATGCCGGCAGAGATGCTGGAAGAAACCGCATGGGTACGCGAACGCGCTTCCATTCCCATTATAGCAGATGAGGCGGTTAAATCCGCCGGCGACATACCGGTTTTGGCACAGGCTTATGATGGCATTAACATTAAAATCGATAAAGCCGGCGGTTTGCAGGAATCACTGCGTATGATCTGGATGGCCCGCTCTTTAAATATGAAAATCATGCTCGGCTGTATGGTCGCGAGTTCCTTATCGATTACAGCAGCCGCACATTTATCACCAGCAATCGATTACCCGGATCTGGACGGTCATTTATTGATATCCAACGATCCTTTTCAGGGTGTAAAGGTAAAAGAGGGATGGCTCATACTGCCCGATAAGCCCGGTATCGGTGTTGAAGGAGAATTTTAAACATATAGGTGGAAATGTGAAAGTTTTGCTGTTTGATATTGATGGTACATTGATTTTATCGGGTGGAGCGGGATTGCGGGCGATGAATCGCGCTTTTTTCGAGCTTCATCAGATTCCGGATGCATTTGACGGCATAAGCCTGTCCGGACGAACGGATACGTGGATTGTTGAAACCGCCATGACACGAGCCGGCATTCCTGTTGACAATACCATTGTGAATACGTTTAAAGAGCGATATTTTTTATTACTGCAGGAAGAAATATCGCAACCAGGTAACAATAAGAGAATTATGCCGGGAGTTGAAAACCTTCTCGATATTCTTAAGAGCAGGGATTCTATCATATTGGGTTTGTTGAGCGGAAACTGGGAAAAGAGCGGCAGGATTAAACTGGCTCATTTTAATCTTTCTCATTTATTCAAATTCGGTGCTTTTGCCGATGATTCCGGTGACCGCAATATGCTATTGCCCTTTGCGATGCAACGATTTGTTAAATCCTATAACCTAAAACCCAGGGTGGAAGATATCTTTATCATCGGAGATACCCCTTTTGATATAAAGTGCGCCAAGCCGCATGGCGTAAAATCCGTTGCTGTCGGAGCGGCCCATTATTCGGTAGATGAATTGGCGCAATATTCACCTGATCATTTGCTGTCATCTCTTGAAAAGACGGGTGACTTTATGGATATCCTTGAATCTTAAAACGCGCCGAACAGTTTAAAGGCCATAATCACCATGGTGATGGCGAGAAAAATTTTAATTACCCTATCACCTCCTTTTACAGCGACATGGGCGCCCCACCAGGCACCAACTGCATTTCCGGCTGCCAGGGAGAAACCGTAGACCCAGTGTACGTTTCCGGTGTATATAAATATCGCCAATGCAGGGATGGTGTAGACGAGGATGATAAACACCTTGTGCATATTTACCTTAACCAGATTAATATGCAGGATATGGTATAGGGAGGCAATTATGATAAAACCCACACCGGCCTGGATGAATCCACCATAAATTCCAATACCGAACAATGCCGGATAGATAAGAATATTTTTCTTTTCATTTATGGATTTATGTGTGCTCGGAGAGACAAAGAGCGAGATCATGATTCCGATGATTACAACACCCAGAATACGCTGAAACAGAGCATGGCTTATATTAACGGCTACGATAGCTCCGAGAATGGCCCCCGGCAGGGTAAAAGCGGCAAATTTGAGGCTTTTCCTGAATTCAGAGGTTTTGTTTTTTTTAAATGATGAGACCGCTGAAATGTTTTGGATAAAAAGTGCAATCCTGTTCGTACCATTGGCCATGGCACTGTCCAGTCCCAGAAAAATGAGTGCCGGCAAGGTTAGAGCAGATCCGCCTCCGGCCATCACGTTGATGAATCCTGCCACGCATCCCACGGCAAAAAGCAATACAAATTTATATTCCATTGAATCGTTTTTCCGTATTTCTATCTGTTTTCTGCTGTTTTTTTGTCAGGGCTCGGTGAATGCCGTTATCGGCTTTTGACCATGGGTGAAAAATGGAGCGGCAGCCCTGCAATTTTCATCTTTATTTTATACAGAGTATTTGTCTCTGTCTCAGTTATGAAAAGCGTTTTTAAATCGGTTCCGCCAAACTCGACATTTGTGGGATTGGCGCCCGGGGTTTCTATTTTGTTGATGATTTCACCCGCCGGATTGATTATGAATACCCCTCCGCCGCCAAAAAGGGCTACATATAATGAACCCGCCCGGTCAAAAGCAATTCCATCAGGATCACCCGCATCAAAGTCGACAAGAATTCGATCGAATTTTAAATATCCATCCTCCTGGATCTTCATGACCACGATACGGTGTTTTGCGGATTCACAAATAAAACACTCTGTATGATCCGGATTGATGGCGATTCCGTTCGGAAATGCCATAGGCCCGGCTACGCGTTTGACATTTTTTCCCGAATCGATGTAATAGACAAAGCCATCAGGATTCTCGGGATCATAGGATTTGGGATCTGTAAAATAAAGACCTCCCATGGCGTCGAATGCAAGGTCATTGGGCCGGTTAAAAGCGGAATCCTGATAGCTTTTTACATATATTTCGGATTCGCCCTGTGGATGAATTTTTAGAATTGCGCCGATGCCATATTCACAAGCAAAGATAAAGCCATTTTTGCTAATGGTTAGGCCATTGGTTTTAATAAAGGTAAAAGGGTCTTTGCTTGCTTTTAAAAATTCGATCGCTTTTTGATCTTTGATTTTTGCAATCCAGCCGCCGTGGCAGTTTGAAAGGTATAAATTGCCTTTACCGTCCCAGGCAGGTCCTTCAGGAAAGTCGAGGTTTTCAACGACTTTTTCAAGTCCCGGTTGCCGGCAGGAGGATAAAAGAATAGCGCCCAGGAACAGAAGCGAAATTAATTTTTTCAAATAGATCACCATACGATCTCCTTATTATAGGGTTTTCAGAGCATTGTCCACGCTGCTTTTGATTTGTTCATAGGGCAAAGCCCCGGTTAGGCGCATGATCGGTTCACCTTTGTAGATCATCATAATCGTGGGAATACCGCTAATTTGATATTGCGCTGCAATGTGTTGTTTTTTATCTACATTGACTTTGATAGTGAGAATTTTGTTCTTGTATTCCCGTGCGATTTTTTCTATCAGGGGAGATACTATACGACAGGGTGTGCACCACTCTGCCCAAAAATCGATCAGAACAGGTTTGTCTGTCTTTGTGATGAGATCATTAAACGATCCGGGTAATTGTTCCTCACTCATGGGAACTCCTTGTCGTTTATTTAAAAGGAGTTATAAATTGTACGGTTGGGAAATGAGTTTTGATAACTTTTTCGATACCGGATTTGAATAATAACTTGATGTTTGCACCGGCGTCCATGGTCAGATATAGACCGAGTCCCTGATGGCGTAATGCCCAAACCTTATGTATCATATCCAGCGATTTGGGTTGCCAGTAGCAGACGGGAGGCCAGGCTGCCAGTGCCGTGGCATGCATGGAGAGGGCATTGGATTCGGCTGTTTGCCCCAGGAGGGCAAAGTCTTTGCTCTCTAGCGCCTGTTTTAAACGGGTCAAATCCTGTTCGACTTTTTGTTGCCAGGAGCGATAGAGAACAGAGGTTTCCACTGTTCTCTGCATCCCCTCACGTGATGAAATTTTTTTCTGTTCTGTTGACAGCGTGATGACGCCAATGGTCAGTTCCGGCCATCTGGTATCGATTCTTTCTGCAAAGGAATCCATTCCATCCTTGCGGATGCCACGATTCCACAGCACAAAGCCTTCTCCTATAGACCGGCAGGCGCTGCCGCTGCCCAGCCGGGCCAGTA
>CAZMUU010000096.1:0-11111 GCA_964569215.1 uncultured Cytophagia bacterium | reverse complement strand
TCCCAGATCAGCTCCCAACTTCAAACGGCCCTCATTGACGTCTGTACCGATAACCCGTTGGGCCCCAAGCGCTTTGGCCATTTGCAGAGCGCCCAGACCAGCCGGGCCCATTCCTGATATGAGAACGGTTTTGTCTTTCCATGATTCAATCTTCTGCATGCCGTGATGGACGCAGCCCAGCAATTCCGACATGGCAACCTCTTCAAAATCAAGACGGGAAGAAAACACAACCACCTGATCCGCTTCACGGGTAACGTATTCCTGATACAGCGGCGGACCACCAAGACCGGACATAACGACGCGGTCGCCTTGCCGTAAAGAGGTCACCCTGCTTCCGGTTTTGACCACCGTTCCGGACCCCTCATGGCCGGGAAATCCGGGAATACCATATTCGAGATATTGCAACCGTTTATATCCTCCAGTCCACACCTTTACATCATGCTGATTACAGAGACTCACCGCTTCGACTTTGACCAGAACCTCGTCGTCTTCGGGTTCCGGCTTTTCGATATCGATGATCTGCAAATCTCCGGGTTTATTGATCAGTAAAGCTTTCATCTGGTCCTCACTTGAATTCACTTAGATTGATGATACGGTGCTCCGCGGCAGAGAGCTGTACCGCCTGGGTCATTTTCTGAATCTCGAATGCTTTAGGGAATTTTATCTCGCATTCCTCTTTTTCCAGAATGGAATCGATAAAATTTCGCGTACAGCGGTCAAAGCTGGCCTGCCAGTCGGTTTCCAGATGGTGGAATGAAGACATCTTGCCATCGCGGAAAAGGATCAGGGGCGGTACCTGCCAAAACTGGGAAGTACACTTTGTAATCCAGAGCAATCCCTTGCTGCCGCTGATTTCTATTCGATCCTCGCCCGAATAGTAATCGGATAACACCGCCAGCTCCTCACACCACACCTGCTCCCAGACACCAAAACGCGTTTTGCCGCTATACTTCCAGGAAATCATGGCCGGAGAATCCCAGGTATAACCGTCGGCATCCCGCCGTTCGCCGATCCAGGCAAAGACCGATTCGACAGCGTCGATAAAATAACAGGCAAGCGAATAAATATGATAGCCGTGATCAAATGTGACCGCACCGCCACCACTGAGCTCGATATTATCGCGCCGGTCCCAGGCTTTGGATTTGCTGTGGGCGAATTCACCCTTGCCGCCATAGCCGTTGGTCAATTTAAAACGTATGGAGAGCGGTTCGCCGATTTCACCGGCATCGATCAATTCTTTGGCACGCTGAATGGCCGGATAAAAGCGAAAATTCTCATAAATGCGGGCGAGTGATTTCCCCTTTGCAGCCGCTTCAACCATCTGCCGTCCCTCTTCCAGGGTCACAGACATTGGTTTTTGCACCGAAACATGTTTACCGGCGCGAATCGCAGCCACAGCCATTTCAGCATGTAGATGTTGTGGGGTTAAAATTTCTATAGCATCGATATCTTTATCATCAAGCAGCTCGTTATAGTCGCTGTATTGTTTTCCGACATTCCATTCTGCGGCCTTTTTCCGCATACGTTGTACATCGGTGTCACAGAGAGCCACTAATTTTGCACTCTCCAGTTTATCATAAGCTTTGGCGTGCAAAGATGATATGACACCCGTTCCTATAAATCCTACATTGATCATATCCTTCTTTCTGATCATGAACCGGACTTTAATTCCTGTAAAACAGACTTTGCCCGTTTATCAGCCGGAGCCAGCTCCAGGCCCTGTTCAAAGACCTGAATGGCTTTATTCGTCTCTCCCGTCTTGCGGTACATCATACCGAGATTGAAGTAAAAATTGGGTTGATTGGGGAATAGCTCAACGGCTCTGGCGGCATGGTGTATGGCCTGGTCGAATTTATCCTGAACATAGAGCACCTGCGACAAACTAGAGTGCGCAAAGCCGTTCTCGGGCCTAAATTCGACCGTCCTGGTCAACGCTCTTTCTGAAAGCAGCCATTCCTGTTTCTGTGCATAAGCGATACCCAGGTTGAGAGAGGCATTGGCAAAGCTTTCATTGATGTCAATGGCATTTTGAAAAAAAGCGATGGCGCTGTCGACTTTGGTCCGTTCCATGCACTCCAAACCCAGCAACACATGACCCTTGGCAAAATCCGGCTGTTCTTCAACCGCGCGCTGCAGATAGGGTCTGGCTTTGGCCAGATCAAAATGGCGAAAGAGATCGGCATAGAGCATCAGGGCAAAGGTGTTTTCCGGCTGATAGTCGATGGCATTGGTTACCAGCTTGACCGCCTTTTCGATCTCTTCCGGATATTGCGCCGCCTGCCTTTCATATATCCTGTAAAGAAATAACCCCTTGATGACATCACCCATGGCATCTTCATAGTAGCGAAAGAGATTGGTGACCTGCACCATATCACCCATGGCATGGATATCGCGCAAATAGGGAAACAGGCGTTCCTTATATTTGATAAGCTCGTCATAAACTTCCGGATAGAGTTCACTGGTGGCGATATGACTGAATTCGACAATGGGTTTATCGTCGGTATGCGCCTCGGCGCCTGTCGTTATTTGTATCAGATTTTGTATACTGCAGAAAAAAGTCGACAATAAAGCATAAGGTGTATCCAGTTCAATCTCCGCTAAATCCGCTTTGACCGCCGGTCGCGACAACCGCTCAACAACGGTCGTGGCGCTGATCTCCATATCCCCATTGATTCCGAGTAACAACAAATGCTCCGGATTGTTAAACCAGAGGGAACTGTTGGGAAAGGCGTCGACAAAACTCTTCATCAGTGCTCTGACTTCATCAATCGTCATGCCATAAAGGGGCAGCCAGGCAACCGCCATGCCATTGGGATTGAGTTTCTTTTTGCATTGTTTGTAAAACTCGGTTGTATAGATCATTGGGCTGAACTTGGGATCAACGGCATTGACTGATATGATATCATAGCGATGGTTGATCGCCTGAATAAAGTTACGTCCATCATTGACGATATAGGCAAAGCGGGGATCACGAAATACGCCTTCGTTATGACGCTTGAAAAATTTGGCGGTTTCGATTTCCGAGCGCAACAGCTCGACGCAATGCACGGCACCGATATTGTGAGTCAAAAACGATTTGCAGGTACTGCCGAACCCAAAGCCGACCACCAGAGCGCTGCGCGGATCCGGGTGTAAAACCATGGGTAGATGGGCAAGGGTTTTGTGAATAACGATATCCGCAAAGGTGGTATGGGCGGTATTGTGACCGTTGACATTGACATAGCGAACATAATCCCCCCAGATATTGATATCATCACGGGATTCAAGAGCAGAAAGTGTTGCAGAGGGCGCATCCTTGTGATATAGTAATTTGGTGTCGGTAAAGCTGATCGAGTTCATGAACAGAGGTTTGCTTTGGCTGAATAAAATAGCGAAAACGAGGAAAAGCAGAACGGCGGCAACGCTGTAAGCGTAGGCGAATTTTTGTTTCTTTTTCCAGTCGGTTTCGAAAAACGTTACGCCGGCGCCGATGATCAGGTTAACAACAGCGAGAAAAACGATGCTAAAATTGATACCCACAAGGGGCAAAAGAACAAAGCCGGAAAGAAATGAACCCAGAATTGAGCCGATGGTGTTCGCCATATAGACCTTGCCGACCCCCTGCCCCATCTGCGGTATGCCTTTGACATAAATTCGGTTGACGACCGGAAAGGCGGCACCCATAAGCAAGGTCGGAATAATTAACGTCACAAAGGTGGAAATAAAGAGCATCACGACAACGTGGTTCCAGTTTTCTATGGAAAAGAGCGCCAGCATCCATTTTTGCATCTGTGCCTGGTTTTGAATCGCCGGAATGGATAAAATCGCGGTCAATGCGATGAGCATTTCAATAACGCCAAACCAGAGCACCAGGTTTTTAATGCGATCAACAAAGAGACTCATAATCCAGGAGCCGAGCGCAATGCCGACCAGAAAGGTAACCAGAATAGCGGTAAAAGAGTAGGTGGTACTGCTGATATAAAACAAAAGTGCGCGTGTCCACACCACTTCATAAGCGAGTGAAGCAAAGCCGGCAATGCCAAAAGCCCAAAGACAAATTTTGGCGGTTTTGGCCGAATAAGGGCGAATCTGTCCACCGGATTCAGATAGAGTAGCTGGAGAAGAGATTTTTTCTTTCGATTTCTTTTTTTTCTCCACTTTAGATGGCCGGGGCATCTTTTTATAGAGTTTAAAGGCAAAATAAGCCACCAGCAGGTCGGCCAGAATGGCCACCCAGTAGGTAAATGTCATGCCGAATATGCGGATGAGAAAATAGCCGGTGAAAAATGCGCCGACAACGCCGCCCAGGGTGTTGATAGCGTAAAGCCATCCGATTTTTTTGCCGAATCGATCGGCCTGTTTGATGAGATACTTACTGATCGCCGGAAGGGTTCCGCCCATCAGGGTTGTGGGAATGATCAGCATAATAATGGCCAGCAGGAAACGGATGGCATTCAGCACCCAGGAATAGAGCGCGATACCGAATGCCCATTTATAAACCGCCTGTATAACAGGTACAAAGAAAAACAGAATGGCAATAGCCAGAAGACCAATGCCGAGCTCGAGCCAGGCGAACAATCGCAACGGAGATTTAACCTGATCCGCTTTTTTGCCGAAAAAATAACTTCCCAGGGCCAGCCCTCCCATAAAGGCGGTGAGAATGGCGCTGGTGGCATAGGTGGTGTTTCCAAACACGAGGCCAAGCTCGCGAAGCCAAATCAACTGATAGATAAGAGCACTGGCACCGGAGAGAAAAAAGAGAATATAAATCATTGTTGACGGATTCCTTTATTTATCTAACTATTTGAAAATCTCTTCAGCAGCGGTATCGAGTTTGCGTTTTTCAATGCGCTGTTCAGCGCGATTTTTAATAAAGTTGAGATACTTTGCAATTTCCGGATTGAGCTTGGACAAACGGTCAAAAAAACTTCCTTCGGGAAATTCGTATTCAATGCGATCCACCGTCCTCTCTTCGATTCCCAGGACACGGCGGCAGCTTTCCAGATCAGGGAAGCGAAGTTGCCCAACACCCGGGAAAAATCCATTTTCAACCAGAAATCGCGACAAAAAGAGCGCCGCATAATAATAGCCCGAGTCAGTGGGATGGACATGGTCGATGAGCTGGGATGGCGCCGGATAGTATTTTTGTGAAATACTGGCAAAAAACGGTTCGAGCTCCGCCAGCGGCACCTTGTAACGGTTTGCGGTCTGATAAAGCACATTATAAATAAATGATTTGGCGCGAAAAGGCAGAGCGTCGTAATCCTTGGCCTGATAGAGTTCGTTGGCGGCTTTTTTGTACGCTTTCATCCTGACATAGGTCATGCCGGTATGATACCAGGCATCAGCAAAGGTAGAATCCGCTTGTTTTAAACTTGAGAAATAGTTGATCGCTTTTTCATATTCTTCGTTATTATAGTGTTCGCGTCCGAGATTGTCGAGTGAATCGAGCCTGGCCATCTTTTCTTGGCTGAACTTTTTTTCATATTTGGCGATAAAGGGCGGAAAAGTCACATTGGCGATCGGCGTGCACAATACCAGAGGAATTTTGTTTTGACGGGCAAGGCTGACGATTTCCTCAATGTTACGGCGATAATTGGCCTCAACTTTTTCATGCATCGGATCGTTGGCGGTAATGGCATTTTGCCGTGCCCATTGAAAATAATCCTGGTGTTTTTTTTCAAAGCGATCGGTAAAATTGCCGAGGAATTTACGCAATCCCTGATACAGAAAGGTACGCCGTATTTTCATAAAGAGGGGAAAGGTATCCGGATTCTGATAGAACAGGGTTTTATCCTTGGGGACGGTAAATTCATTGGGGCCGAAATATTCGTTATGGCCGCAATAGACAATTGCAAGATCGGGATCGTATTTAATCGTCTCCTTGAATAAACTGAGAACATGCAAACTGTTGAGGGCATTACAGCCGAGATTGAGCATTTCGATATTGCCGACGGCAGGATTGTATTGCAGAATTGCACGTAAATAGTTGGGAAAAGAAGAGGGACACTCAAATGCCGGAAAGGTATTATAGGGATAACCGGCGGTGGTGGAGCCGCCATAGCAAAAAATGCGAAAGCGGTTGCCTTTTTGCAAACGGATGGCGCGGTTCGATGAGGAGGTGGTGAGAAATTCATCCAGATCGTAGAGGAAAAAATCATCAAAGTACTCCTGATTGATATAAAGCGTGCCCTTGTCACGATCGACCAGGAGCGGGTCAAACCGGTGGGTAATCCGATTGGCAACAAATTCGACTCCCAGCCAGAGTAAAATGGGAGCAAGGATTAGCAGTCCATTAAACAGAATATTTTTAACTTTTTTTTTCAAAATAGTCTTTTCCTCTCGATAAAATTTACCGCTTAAAAGCCTGCAGGTGTTCATAGGGTTCGGAAACGAAGAACAGGAACATATCCTCTGTGACCAAAAAGCGATGATAGAGCATACTCCAGGGTTCGAGATGAGTACTTGTGGCAATGGGTTCGGGTAATGCATAGATACGAACCGGCTCCAAATCGGTATTGTACTCTTCGATTTGATCGACATAAACCGTTTCTTCGTCGGTTTTTTCCTGGTTGATGCGGACGATATAGATTCGATCTTCATAGGTATCGAGATCTTCAATTTCAAAAATAAGCGAATCTTCAGCCGTCTTGCTCTTCTGATAGGTGTTTTTCAGTTTGTCGGCTTTTAACAGCTCTCCCTGATAATTATAAAGAAAAATAGAGTCGAGAAATGCAGGCGCATAAACGATGCGTTTCTGCGGCAAAACGCCCATAAAGGCGAGGTCCGGATTCCGATCCGGAAAACGGGGTTGCCTGGGGGTGCCGAATTGTGATATTTTTTTACCATCAGCGCTTCTTACCTGCATGAGATATTTGTGCTGGTAAGAATCGCTGCCGCGATTGAGCACAATGGTACCCTCATCATCGATTAAAATTTCCGCCCGGCCGCTGGGCAGTAACTTGCGCTGTAATTTACCCGCTTTAAAATATTCCAGTGAACCGATATTATACAGCACCACGAGGCTGTCATAGGTATGGATCGACAGAGGTCTCCATACAGAACCAAAACCGCTGCCCGCATGGACAAGCGTATCGATCAGAAAGCCGCTGGAATCAAATTGATATACTCTTAAATCTTTACTGTCAACGACATAATAATTACCAACCTCATCCTGATCCATGTCCAATACCCGGGAAAACCCATGCTCGCTTGAATCGGGAAAGGTGAATGAAAACGGAATTTTTTCGAGTTTGACACGAGGGGCTTTATCACAAGCGGTCATCATCAGGAATATCAAGATCAAAACAAACAACATTCTGTAAATTTTAGCGTTCATCATCCTTGCCTTTTTCAGTTTACGGGTATGCAAAAGAGTATTAATATAAACATTAATTTAAAAAATCAAAACAAGAATATATAAAAAACAGGGGATTTGCCCGAAAGCAAATCCCCTGTAAACGAGAATCTATGTCTGAACAACTAATGGATCAGAAGGAAAAGTTGAGTGAGAAGCGATTGACGCTGTCCATCAGCTCAAAATTGGTCCAGGCATAGTCGATCTGCAGCTTGTAATCGTCATAAGGAATCACGACACCGGCACCGACAGACATGCCTTCGTCGGTACGGGCGGATTCTCTGCGATCCCACCAGTGTTCTCTCCAGACCTGCTCGGAAACCTGATAGGACTGACGGGGCTGGAATTTATCCGTCACACCCATATAGTTGAACTTGTAACCCGTGCGGACGAAAATGTTATTATACAGATTCATTTCCACACCGGTCAAGACCAACTGCTCGGCATCGAGAGGTTTGGTGGCGTCGAGATAACCTTTAACGGTGAAATCATCGGACTGGATCACGCTCATGGATACGCCGAAACTGAAAACCATGGGCAGGCTAAAGGGTACATAAAAGTACTCGGGATCCTCGCCCAGGTTCTGAATCCGCGCACCGATTGCGAGATCGCGGTATCCGAGAAGATAGATCGCACCAAAATCAAGAGCCAATGCGCTGAGGCCATCACCGTCGATGGTTTCATTATAGTACTTGACGGTGGCGCCGAGGGACAGTTTATCGGTAAACTGTCTGGCATAGCTCAATTGAAAGAAATTGGTGTTAAAATCAAAGGTCGGTTCGGTGTTATAAGTCACGCCTTCCAGACCCGCCTGGGTGTCGCGAAAAGCATCGATATCGCTGACACCGGCCATCATACCACCGATAGCAACCGTACCCCATTTCCCAAAGGAATGGGAGACGCCAAAAGCGTTATGGCTGAGATCGGCGATCCAGTTATTATAGGAAAAGGTGACTTGCGTTTTGCCGGGCTCCAGGGATATGCCAGCCGGATTCCAGAACATCTGGTTGACATCGCCGGATTCTGTGGTCATCGCAGCACCAAGCGCGGTAGCTTTGGCGCCAATCGGTACCTTCAGAATGGCTGCGCCAGAATTCCCGGTCTTTTTCATCGTCTGTGCAAACCCGCTACCTACAACCAAAGCGATGATAAGTAGCGCGGAGATTATTTTATGTCTCATAGAGCATATTCTCCTTGTTCTATTTTTTTAAGTAATGATCCTAACCTAATTGACAAAAACGCGCTTAGCGCTGAATAGCCAGGTAACCGGTTTGTTGGCCACCGGGATATTCGGCAATCCAGATGTACAGACCACTTGCAACTTCAGGACCGTCTTTGGTAAACATATCCCAGAAAACGGAACCGTCGGCCGGGTTTTGACCCTCGTATTCCATAACTTCCATGATCTGGCCCGAAAGGTCCATAATGGTGATACGGGTATCAGCAGAAAGGTTGAAGAACTGAACCTTGTGCTCGTTACCCACATCATGCGGAGCCTGTACTTTGTAAGGATTGGGTTTTACACCGATTTTCTTCTCACCGCTCACCAGCTCATCGGCATTCACGCGGGCGGGTTTGAGTACAAAAGGTGCACCAAGGAATTTTTGTCCGGCTAAATCAAATTCCGGGAATTCATTCGCTGCGGTAGCAAAGGCATAGCAGCCCCACCATCTACCGTCGCGTCCGTTCCAGTTGTCTTTACCACTTTCAATTTGGGAAACGGCTACATCAGCAACCTGATCATAAGCCGGAAGTGTGTAGCTGCCCTGTTTGAAAGCAGCGACGTAATACCAGAAGGTATATCCGTCTTTGACTTCTTCGCTGGTATCGACCCATTCATAGGCATAGGTGCCTGCATCCGGGTCACCGGCACTGATGGTATAACTGGCCAATTCAGTCTGGGGAATATAGGCCTGAATCTTCCAGGGGCCCATGGGATTACCATCGGCAAGTCTGAGAAAGTCATCCGGAACGCTCCAGTTCGGGTTGATCGGGATACAATATTTGCTGACCAATTCGTCATCGGAAGCACCGACATCGGCAGCACCCTGATGATGGTAATTATCGAGGAAACGATGACCGAATTCATTGTAATTGACCTGCGGGAAAGCAGTGACGCGGTAGATCTTGTATCCGGCAAATTCCGGATCCTCTTCCGCGCGCTGATCCCAGACGATCTTGGTCTTGAATTCGCCGGTTTCGATCTGATGTGCTTTGACCTTCATATCAGGCATGGGCGGAGGTTTGGGAAAGTTCCACTCATTTTCATAGGCCCAGCGAGCTGCCTTGACCGACTGGCGAACGCCAAAGAGGCGATTGCCGGCGTATTCGGCCCAGACGACAGTCATGGTCTTACCGACATCGAGAGAGAACGGACCAGCGCCGACATAGCGGTCGCCGTCAAAGTTGTGGTAATTCTGCGGCGTGCCACCATCGGTCCAGGTATCCGTATCCGGTATTCCCGGAGCCGGCGTTTGGGGAAAATTACGTTCCCAGTTTTGCAGCCATTTGCGCATATATTTCATGTCGCCCATGGGTTGTCCGCGTTCGCCTTCGGGTTTGATAATATTGACAAAGGAGAGCGGATCACCAGCGGTGTAATCCTGGGTGGTATCAAAGTAATTGGGATCGGGCTTAACAGCCTGAAACGGTACGTCGCTCCAGCTGCGTCCACCATCTTCGTACCAGGTACCGGTGGCTTCGAGAAAACGGCCATATCCGGAACGGAAAGAAACCTTGGTACGGTTAAAGGTGGTGTACCAGCCTCTTTCTTCGCCTTCACCGATAGGATGACTGTCGTAAATGGTCATTTTATCAGGTGCAGTGGGGCCGTCTTCCATGGGACCCTCTTTGACGGCGATAAAGGTGATACCGTTCCAAAGGTCGCGCATGGTTCCCCATCCGTGACGATAACCAACATAGCGCTGGCCGTCCGGCAGCCAGGTATTGACATTGGTGGCCGGATCGATGGATACAGCACCGGGATCGACATTGGTACCCCAGCCCAGCGGAATGTGCCAGGGATTGCCTTCCACATCCGGGCTGCCGTCATAGCCGCTCAAACGTGATTTGAGCCAGCGGGCACCCTGACGGTTACCGTTTACCCGGTTATACATGGAACCGATTTCTTCTGTGGAAAATGCAAATGAGAGCGCTTTGATATCGTGATCTGTGGCGTCGATGGTACCGTCACAGTCATAATCAGCGGTTCCCAGGTTGGTGACTTGCATTTCAACCAGAATAAAGTCATTCATATTGGCTTCGTTCAAGGTCGAGGCGCGAGCGCGCATCTTGATCTGAACACCAATATTGGTCGGCCATTCGGCCTGGTACATCATGGTGTGGCGTCCGCCATCAGTCCACACCGGCGCACCTTTGGCATCGGCATTGGTGGAAACCGTTCCGTAGGTCAGGGTCGGCATCCAGAATGCATTGACAAAGTGCGGTGTACGTTCATCAGGATCGACGGCAACGCGGGCATGGGGAATCTCTTCCTGGCTGTATTCAGACATGAAGACATATTGTCCCCACGGCAAGTTGAGTCGATCACCACCGGGATACATAATGGTCGGGGTGGTCCAGTTACGTTCGAGGTTTCCCAACCGCATGATCGAGAAATTTTTGGTAGCATCGGTGTTTGATTCAGAAGCGTACTTTGCAAACGGGCCCGGGGCGAACGTTTCCCACAGATCACCTGCAGACATAACGCCGACACCGGGGTATTCGCGGGCAAAGCCGATTACCGATGCAAACAAAATCACAAACATCGTGATTA
>CAZMUU010000095.1:0-11579 GCA_964569215.1 uncultured Cytophagia bacterium | reverse complement strand
CGGCCATGAGTCCGTATTCTCCAAATGATATTTTGTTGCCGCTGTTGGCCTTGCCTTTCATCCGGCCTCGCTGTTGCTTGCGGTATTTAACTCGTTTTGGCATTAACATGAATCAGATACTCCATTATAAATCGGTTCAACGGGTTTAGACATCCAGTATTTCACCCTTACAAATCCATACTTTTACACCTATGGTACCATAAGTGGTCTTGGCAACAGAAACAGCATAGTCAATATCAGCGCGCAATGTATGTAAAGGAATACGGCCCTCTTTATATTGCTCCCGTCGTGCCATTTCAGCACCACCCAGCCTGCCGCCAACTGCAATTCGAATGCCTTCTGCGCCCATGCGCATGGAGGACATGATAGCCTTTTTCATAGCTCGCTTATAGCTCACTTTACCAATCAACTGGCTGGCAATATTGTCTGCGACCAACTGGGCATCGAGTTCCGGACGTTTGATCTCGTTAATATTGATCTGAATCTCTTTGCCGGTAATACGCTGCAACTCTTCACGAAGCTTGTCGACTTCTGATCCCTTGCGACCAATTACGATACCCGGACGAGCGGTATGTATCGTTAGTGTAATCTGTTTCGGCGTACGGTCAATGCCGATTTTAGCCACACTTGCCCTCGCCAGCCGGTTATTGATATAACGGCGCAACATCAGGTCTTCAGACAATTTGTCATCAAAATGTTTGTCATCGAACCAATTGGAATCAGAGGTTCGAATAACCCCCAAACGAAATCCTATTGGATTGGTTTTCTGTCCCAAACCGTTCTCCTATGTTTTAGTTATCCTCATTCGCCACAATAATGGAAATATGACATGTTCGTTTACGAATGGGAAGTGCGCGCCCCATTGCTGCAGGACGAAATCGTTTCAACATGGGTCCACCATCCACCCGAAGTTCCTTAATAAATAGTTCATTTGGGTTGACTTTGGAAGCGTCTTCCATATTCATGAAATTAGCCACTGCCGATTGCAGCGCCTTTTCCAAAGGTAGAGCCGAAGAGATTGGGCTAAAGTGCAGAATATTCATGGCCTCATGAACGTTCTTCCCTCTAATTAAATCAGCGGCACGCCTGACCTTAAAAGGCGACATTCGCACCCATTTTGCTATTGACCTTGCTTCCATTTATAACTTCTCCAAGTATAAGTGCTACGAACCTCGTTCGATCTTTTTCTCAACGTGTCCCCGGAACGTACGGGTGGGAGCAAACTCTCCGAGTTTGTGCCCGACCATATTTTCCGTAATATAAACCGGGATAAATTTATTGCCGTTGTGGACAGCAACCGTGTGACCAACAAATTCCGGCGGAATTGTACAGCTGCGTGACCAGGATTTGATGACCTTTTTTTGATTGCTTGAATTCAATGCCTCAATTTTTGCCAATAGCTTGGCATCGATATAAGGACCTTTCTTAAGAGATCTAGCCATGTGTATTACCCATTATTTTCTACGTTTTACGATATAAGCGTCGGACGCTTTTTTCTTTCTGGTTTTGTATCCCTTTGTTGGCTTTCCCCACGGCGTACTGGGGTGACGACCACCTGAACTTTTGCCTTCTCCACCACCCATGGGGTGATCAATCGGATTCATGGCAACGCCGCGCACTTTGGGCCTGCGCCCCAACCAGCGGGACCGACCGGCCTTGCCCAAACTAATGTTCTCGTGTTCAATATTGCCGACCTGGCCGATGGTTGCCCTGCAAAGTTTGTGAATCATGCGAACTTCTCCGGAAGGAAAGCGAAGAGAAGCATACTCTCCCTCTTTGGCCACAATCTGAGCATAAGAGCCGGCACTGCGAGCGATCTGTCCGCCTTTGCCTTTTTTCAGTTCAATATTATGAACAAAAGTGCCCATGGGCACATTGACCAAAGGCAACGCGTTACCCGGTTGAATTTCCGGTTTTTCAGCAGACATAATCTGGTCTCCTACCTTAAGCCCGATAGGTGACAATATGTAACGTTTTTCGCCATCCGCATAATGCAAAAGAGCAATATTGGCACTGCGGTTGGGATCAAAGTGTATCGCTGCAACTTTTGCAGGAATATCGATTTTGTCTCGTTTAAAATCGATAATTCTATACATGCGTTTGTGCCCGCCGCCGCGCCTTCGAATCGTGATGCGGCCGCGATTGTTGCGCCCACCCGTTTTTGTGACCGGTGCGAGCAACGTTTTTTCAGCCTCAGTGTCGGTAATTTCTTTTATGACGTTTACCGTTTTAAATCGGCTGCCCGGTGTTACAGGTTTAAAGTTTTTTATAGCCATGAATCAAACTCCCGCGATCAAATATAAATTAACTACCCTCGAAAAAGTCTATTTTGTCGCCTTCCCGCAACGTCACGATCGCCTTTTTCCATCCTGACCGCCGTCCCTGAGTAAGGCCTCGACGAGTGTTCATCTGCTTGCTTTTTCCGTGGACATTGATGGTGCGTACATTATCGACGGAAACGTCGAATTTCTTTTCCACTGCTCTTTTAATTTCTATTTTGTTTGCGGTTTGAGTTACCACAAATCCATACTTGTTCTGATCTTCTTGCAGCTTGAGGGCTTTTTCAGTAAGCAGCGGTTTTATAATCACTTGTGTGTTTTTCATGATTTCAATATACCTTCCAGCGTTTTGACAGAGCTTTCTGTTAACAAGACATTTTTATATGAAAGCAACTCCATCGGTGAAGCATCTTTGGCAATTTGCACGCCCAGAAGTTCCAAATTTTTACCGGCAACAACCATATTATGGTCGTATTCAGCAACCAATAGTAACGTTTTTTCTGAAGCCACACCCATATTGACCAATAATTTCTTCAAATCGCTGGTTTTGGGGTTTTCAAGAAAAACATCCTCAATAACCTTGAGCTTTTCATCCTTGATCCGAATGGAAAGTACCGATTTTTTGGCCAGCTTTTTGATCTTCTTGTTCACCTTCATGGAGTAACTTCGAGATAACGGGCCATGAGTGATTCCACCGCCCTTCCACAATGGGGAGCGAATTGTGCCTGCACGTGCCGCACCTCTGCCCTTCTGGCGCCAGGGTTTCCGTCCTCCGCCACGAACCATGGTTCTGGTTTTGGTCGAAGCATTGCCTTGTCGCATGTTTTTTTGTTGTGCCTTAACCGCCATATAGATGGCATGCGAGTTGGGTTCAACGGCAAAAACAGCATCATCGAGATCGATTGTTTTCGTCGTTTTATTTCCGTTGTGATTATAAATTTTTAGCTTCATAATTCCATTACTTTTTTATAATGACATAGCCTTTGGGGGCACCGGGTATAGCGCCCTTGACGATTAACAGGTTGTTTTCACTATCCACCTTGACGATTTGCATGTTACGGACAGTCACGCTTTTTGCGCCCATACGCCCGGCCATTTTTATACCTTTAAAAACCCGGGAGGGATAAGAAGACTGACCAATGGAACCAGGAGCCCGCAACCGGTCGCTTTGACCATGTGTTTTAGGCCCGCCGCCGAATTTATGGCGCTTGACCACACCCGCAAATCCGCGCCCTTTGCTAATGCCTGAAATCGAAACCTTGTCGCCGGCATTGAAAATATCAGCTTTAATTTCATCACCTGGCTTTAAAGGTTCCTTTGCTTCAAAGTCGCGAACCTCTTTAAGGATATGATACAGCTTGTCACCGCTCTTTTTCAGATGTCCTTTTAACGGCCCGGGGGTATTTTTTTCCTTGCGCTCCCCAAAGCCCAACTGGATAGCATTGTAGCTATCGTTCTCTTGCGTTTTGACCTGAATAACGACACACGGTCCGGCCTGAATGACCGTTACCGGTATGGCATTGCCCAGCTCATCAAAGAGACGTGTCATTCCTAATTTTTGACCAATTATTCCAAGCATTCTACATCCGTTTCTTTTAATTAGTTACGGGTCAATAAACCATATAATCAGACTTTAATCTCAACATCCACACCTGCCGGCAACTCCAGCTTCATCAGAGCATCAACCGTTTTTGAAGAAGAGTTGAGAATATCGATCAACCGCTTGTGTACTCTGATTTCAAACTGCTCCCGCGATTTCTTATCGACATGCGGAGAGCGCAGTACGGTATAAACCGACCGTTTGGTGGGCAGGGGGATGGGTCCTGAGATCATTGCACCCGTCTGCTTAGCCGTATTGATTATCTTTTCCGTCGATTTGTCTATCAGACGATGGTCGTATGCTTTTAATTTGATTCGTATCTTTTGACCCGCCATGTAATTACTCCGAATATCATAGGTTATTGATTAATTATTCGATAATCTTGGTTACAACACCGGCACCCACAGTGCGACCGCCTTCACGAATAGCAAAACGCAATCCTTCTTCCATCGCGATCTCGCCTATCAGCTCTCCGGTGATCTTGACATTGTCACCAGGCATCACCATCTCGACACCTTCAGGTAAATTGACCTCGCCCGTCACATCCGTGGTCCGAAAATAAAACTGGGGACGATATCCGTTGAAAAAAGGCGTGTGACGTCCACCCTCCTCTTTACTCAATACGTATACCTCTCCCTCAAACTTGGTATGCGGCGTTATCGAACCAGGCTTTGAGATCACCATGCCTCGCTCCAGCTCCTTCTTGTCTATACCGCGCAACAACAAACCAGCATTGTCTCCTGCCTGACCCTCATCAAGCAACTTGCGAAACATCTCTACACCGGTACATACCGTCTTCTTGTGTAAACCCAGGCCGACAATCTCTACCTCTTCGCCTACCTTCACAATCCCACGCTCTATTCGACCCGTTCCTACTGTACCGCGCCCCGTTATCGAAAATACATCCTCCACCGGCATCAAAAACGGCTTGTCAATATCACGCTCCGGATCCGGCACAGACGTGTCTACCGCTTCCATCAACTCGAGAATCGACTTGGTCTTCTCTTCATCCGTCGGATCCTCCAACGCCTCCAAAGCACTACCCTTGATCACCGGTAAATCATCTCCCGGAAATTCATACTGACTCAACAACTCGCGCACTTCCAACTCGACCAACTCTAATAACTCAGGATCATCAACCTGATCTACCTTGTTCAAATATACAACGATATAAGGAACATTCACCTGGCGCGCAAGCAAAACGTGCTCTCGCGTCTGCGGCATGGGACCGTCCGCTGCACTTACAACCAATATCGCCCCATCCATCTGAGCAGCGCCCGTTACCATGTTCTTGACATAATCAGCGTGTCCCGGACAATCAACGTGCGCATAGTGACGCTTCTCCGTCTCGTACTCCGCATGGTGAACATTGATCGTTACGCCGCGCTGCTTCTCTTCAGGCGCATTGTCAATCTCGTCAAAACTCTTTGCCGATGCCAAGCCCTTTAATCCCAATACCTGCGTTATTGCCGCCGTCAACGTCGTCTTACCATGATCAACGTGACCTATCGTCCCTATATTTACATGTGGCTTGGTTCGTTCAAACTTTTCCTTTGCCATTTTTCTCTCCTTAAATTCTTAAATCTTTCAAGCAGCCAATCCCATTTTTTTCATTAATCTTTTTTTCTCTTCGGGGGTTACCGTCTCATATTGATAAAATTGCATGGTAAAAACAGCACGCCCTTGCGACATATTACGCAGATCGGTTGCATACCCGGTCATTTCGGATAGCGGTACGGTAGCATCAATGACCTGTACATCGCCGCGCTGTTGATGTCGACTAATCTTCGCGCGTTTGGTGGATAAATCGCTTAAAATCGTGCCAAAATACTCTTCAGGCGTGATAATTTCCAGCTTCATCATCGGTTCCATCAAATACGGTTCTGCCCGCTTTGCCGCGTCCTGTAACGCCATAGAGCCGGCAATCTTATAAGCCAGGTCGGATGATTCATCTTCGCGATACGAACCATCGACCAGGATAGCCCGAATGTCAATCATCGGAAATCCTGCAATAACACCGCTGGTGGTTGCACCGCGTACGCCCTGTTCTACAGCCTGGACGAACTCCTGGGGCAATCGTTCCTTTGCAACACGATTGTCAAATTCAAATATCTTTCCGGTTTCACTGGGTACGAATTCGAGAACGACATGGGCAAACTGGTTTTTGCCACTAACCACTCTTTCATAGGTAATTTCTGAGGTCGCTTTTTGGGTAATGGTTTCACGATAGGCAACCTGGGGTTTTCCAACATTCAAACGAACTTTAAATTCACGCTCCAGGCGGTCAACGAGTATATCCAGGTGCAACTCGCCCATACCGGCGATAATCATTTGACCGGTTTCCTTGTCGGTTTTTGTTTGAAATGTCGGGTCTTCATCTTCCAGCGATTTAAGAGAAGCTTCAAGCTTTTCCTCATCAGCCTTTGACTTTGGTTCAATCGCAACGGAAATCACCGGAACCGGAAAAATCATATGCTCCAGCTCGATGGGGTGTTTTGGATCACACAACGTGTCACCGGTTTTCGTCTCTCTCATACCAACCGCTGCTACAATTTCTCCGGCAATAACGCGCTTGAGATCTTCCCGCTTGTTGGCAGCCATGAGCAAAAGGCGCGAAAATCGTTCCTTTTTGCCCGTATCGGGATTCAAAGCCGTTTGTCCCGCTTCAATAGCGCCCGAATAGACACGAAAATAGGTCAGTTTACCGACATAGGGATCGGACATGACCTTAAAGGCCAGAGCACAAAACGGTTCGTCCGGGTCGGCGCGGCGCTCTTCGATTTTATCGGTATAGTTGTTC
This sequence comes from uncultured Cytophagia bacterium, assembly GCA_964569215.1. Lineage (GTDB taxonomy): Bacteria > Zhuqueibacterota > Zhuqueibacteria > Residuimicrobiales > Oceaniaggregativiventaceae > Oceaniaggregativivens_A. The sequence goes on along the minus strand of CAZMUU010000095.1, from coordinate 4,900 downwards.
TTTCCGGTTATGGAAGGTACATCCAGGGGACTGGGGAGATAATTCATTACCGCATCCAATAAATGCCGGACGCCCCTGTTTTTCAATGAAGAGCCGCATAGAACCGGGACAAAAGTGCTGTTCAGGGTACCTTTACGCAGGGCGCTGTGAATATCCGCCTCTTCGATATCCTGATTATTGAGATATTTTTCCATAATCCGGTCATCGATATCGGCAAGCGATTCGATCAGTTTGGTACGATAAGTATTCGTCTCTTGTAAAAGGTCATCCGGAATATCATATTCTTCAAATTCAGCACCAAGGGTTTCTTCTTTGTATTTGATCGCTTTCATGCGGATCAGGTCGACCAATCCAATAAAGGAATCTGACTGGCCAATGGGTATCTGAATGGGTAGCGGCTTTGCGCTCAGCTTGGTGGTAATTGCATCGAGCACATTATAAAAATCGGCGCCGATACGGTCCATTTTGTTGACATAGGCGATACGGGGAATATGGTATTTGTCCGCCTGTCGCCAGACCGTTTCGGATTGTGGTTCAACGCCACCAACGGCGCAAAAAATGCCGATAGCACCATCGAGAACACGAAGCGAGCGTTCGACCTCGACGGTAAAATCAACATGGCCGGGGGTATCGATAATATTGATGCGGTTTTTTTTCCAGAAACAGGTAATGGCTGCGGAGGTAATGGTGATTCCTCTCTCTTTTTCCTGCTGCATCCAATCCATGGTCGCAGAGCCCTCATCGACTTCGCCGATGCGATGGACCTTGCCGGAATAATAGAGAAAACGCTCGGTTGTCGTCGTTTTTCCAGCATCGATATGCGCCATGATACCGATGTTTCTGATATTTTTCATTGCAATTTGTGACATAAAAAAAACCACAATTCCTGACAAGTTTAAAACATTCGGAAAAAAGAAGCGGAAAATATTGACGCTCTAAACTCGTAAAAAATTGTGGTTTCAAAAATCACAACCGTGTTAAAGCGCCATATCTTGCAGCTACTTTCCATCCTATTTAACCCTCAAGTTCAACCGCGAAGGTGGAGTTGGCATGCCAGTATGGCAACATAACTCTACCACTTGAAATGCGCAAAAGCCTTGTTGGCCTCTGCCATTCTGTGGGTGTCTTCACGTTTTTTTATAGAGGCTCCCTCATTTTTGGAAGCGGCGAGAAACTCAAAAGCCAGCTTCTCAGCCATGGTTTTCTCAGAACGCGCCTTCGCATAGGTGATAATCCACCGAATAGCCAGAGCTTGCTGACGGTCAGATCGAATTTCCACCGGAACCTGATAGGTAGCCCCACCGACACGTCTGGAACGGACTTCTAATATGGGTTTTACATTATCAATAGCTTTCTGAAAAAGCTCGATGCCTTCGTTACCGGCTTTATCATTGGCGATATCCATCGCCTCGTAAAAAGATTTTTCAGAAATACTCCGCTTGCCGTCTTTCAATAATCCATTGATAAACTTTGTAACCAGAATACTTTTATATTTTGGATCTGGTAAAACCTTACGCTTTGTCGCTCGTTTTCTTCTAGGCATGAATACGCTCTTCCATCTAACCGTTCATTCACACAAAAATAATTACTTTTTGGTACCATATTTGGACCGGCCATTGGCCCGATCCGCCACACCGCTGGTGTCCAGGACACCTCGTACGATGTGATAACGAACACCGGGCAAATCTTTAACGCGGCCGCCGCGAATAAGAACAATCGAGTGTTCCTGCAGATTATGGCCCTCACCCGGAATATATGCCGTAACTTCAAATCCGTTAACCAGACGGACACGCGCGACCTTTCGCAGAGCGGAATTCGGTTTCTTGGGGGTCGTCGTGTAAACACGCGTGCAAACACCGCGTCGCTGTGGCGAATGCACCAACGCCGGCGTCTTTCCCTTTTTCAGGACCCGTTTTCGTCCTTTTCGTACAAGTTGATTAAGTGTCGGCACTGTTCAATTTCCTCCTAAAGCATACAGCCTTATAATATAACAAATTATACAAAAAATGCAAGTATTTTTTTAATTTTCTTCAACAGCTTCTCTCTCTTCTTCCGATTGTGCTTCTTCAGCTTCGCTGATCTCCTCTTCCGGCTCCAGTTCCGGTCCGATAACACGGAGGCCGCGCATATTGGTAACGCCGGTCCCCGCCGGTATCAGGTTACCCATAACAACATTTTCCTTCAACCCGTAAAGATTATCGAGTTTTCCTTCCACCGACGCATCCGTAAGCACGCGGGTGGTCTCCTGGAACGAAGCAGCAGACAAAAAGCTCTCGGTCGATAACGAAGCTTTGGTGATTCCAAGCAGTAACGGCTGAAACGTCGCCGGTTGTGCCGGCCTGGACTGCGGAGGTGTTTTTTCCTGCGACTCGAGTTTTTCCACAATCTTTTCAAATTCTTCAATAGAAACCAGCTGACCGGCTTTGAACTTTGAATCACCGGGTTCAGTGATAACCGTTTGAGAGCGAATTTCCTGATTGACGCGCAAAAAGGAGATTCTGTCAGCCTGATCGCCTTCAAGATATTCCGTATCGCCGGGATCATCGATCTTGACCTTTTGCAACATCTGGCGCACAATGACCTCAATATGCTTATCGTTAATTCGCACACCCTGCAAGCGATAGACTTCCTGTATCTCGTTCACCAGATATTCCTGAACTTTATTGGCACCCATAATGGCGAGGATATCTTGCGGCGCAACAGCGCCTTCGGATAATTTCTCGCCTGCCTTGACAAAATCACCGTCATGGACCAGAATATGTTTACCATAACCGATGAGGTAGTTCTTTTCTTCATTACCGTCTTCGGATACAACCGTCAGCTTTCTGACACCCCGACGAATTTCGCCAAAATGAACGATACCGTCGATTTCGCTGACAACAGCAGGTTCTTTCGGCCGGCGAGCCTCAAAGAGTTCTGCAACTCTGGGCAAGCCACCGGTAATATCGCGGGTTTTGGCAATCTCGCGCGGTATCTTAACAAGGCTGTCACCACCATTTACCCGGTCACCATCACGGACCTGAATAAATGCGCGTGTCGGGATCACATAGGAAGCAACGATTTCACCATCGTCATTGATGACTTGAATTGTCGGACTGAGATTTCTGGAGCGCGTTTCGATAACAACTCGCTGTTTAAGTCCGGTGGTTTCATCGAGCTCCTCGCGATAGGTCACATTTTCGACGATATCAAGATATCGCACCGTACCGGGTTCAGTGGTTAATATGACAGCTGAATAGGGATCCCATTGATAAATCATCTCACCCTGCTGAATCGCCTGCCCCTCTTTGACCTGTACGTTGGCACCATAAGGAACAGTCAATCGCTCCACCACGCGGTCGTCCTCATCAAGGATATTAATACGACCGTTTCGGCCAATGGTGACAACCGTTTCATCGCTTCGCTGCACAACCTTCATATTTTCCCACTGTGTTTTTCCGCTATGCCTGGATAAAATTTGCGATTGTGCGGCAATACGCGAGGCTGTGCCACCAATATGAAACGTACGCAAGGTTAACTGCGTGCCCGGTTCACCGATGGATTGAGCAGCCATCACACCGACAGCCTCACCCATGGTGACATCTTTTCCATTGGCAAGATTTCTCCCGTAACAGGCTCCACAAACACCACGGGGTGCTTCACATGTCAATACAGAGCGAATCATGACCGAATCGATTCCAATGTCAGCAATTCGCTGAGCGATCTCCTCGGTAATCATGGCACCTGCTTCACAAACAACATCACCGCTATCGGGATCAAAGACATCTTCAGCAGCGACTCGGCCAACGATACGATCCTGAATGGATTCGATAATTTCTTCTCCCTCTTTGAGGGCGCCTACCCGCAGGCCGAGAATGGTACCGCAATCCCTCATGGTGATGATAACATCCTGAGCGACATCGACAAGACGACGCGTAAGGTAACCGGCATCAGCGGTCTTAAGGGCCGTATCAGCGAGTCCTTTTCGAGCACCGTGAGTAGAGATAAAGTACTCGAGTACCGACAATCCTTCTCTAAAATTTGCAGTAATTGGATTTTCGATAATTTCGCCCATGGAACCGGTCATTTTCTTCTGCGGTTTTGCCATCAAGCCTCGCATACCGGCGAGCTGCCGGATCTGTTCCTTTGATCCGCGGGCACCGGAATCAGCCATCATATAGATCGGATTAAATCCCTGACGGTCTCGGCGCAGCCGTTGAAACATCTGTTCGGCAACACTGCTTGTGGTGTGGGTCCATATATCAATAATCTGATTATAGCGCTCGCCGTCGGTGATGATTCCGCGTTCATAGCGCTTTAATATGGCGTCAACATTGGTATAAGCGCGTTCAAGAAGATCTGCTTTTTCTTCCGGCACAATAACGTCATTAATGCCAACCGTGGTGCCGGATTGCATAGCGTAATAAAAGCCGACATCCTTGAGCACATCGAGCATAATCGCTGTGCGATAATTGCCGAGCTTGGAATAGGCTCCGGCAACCAGTTCTTCGATGGCTTTTTTGGTCAAGAGCGTATTCACAAAATCGACCTCATCGGGTAATGCCAGGTTAAATAAAACCCGTCCGACGGTGGTATCGACCAATTGGCCATCAAGCCGCACCTTTATCGGTGCATGCAATTCCAGTCGATCATTATCATATGCAATGGATACTTCATTTAGGCTGGAAAAGGTCATACCATCTCCCTTTGCCCCGGTTCGCCGCTTGGTTAGATAATAAATACCGAGCACGATATCCTGGCTGGGAATGGCAAGCGGCCGTCCGTGAGCAGGAGACAAAATATTATGACTCGAAAGCATCAAAAGCTTGGTTTCGACCTGCGCATAGTTGGAAAGCGGAATATGTATAGCCATTTGATCGCCGTCAAAGTCAGCATTAAAAGCTGCACAAACCAATGGATG
>CAZMUU010000094.1:0-11912 GCA_964569215.1 uncultured Cytophagia bacterium | reverse complement strand
TCGCGCTTGGCTATGATGCCGGCAGCGAAACCAAAAGAAAAAACCGATACAATGCGGAAAAAATATGTTATTTTAATACCGTCAAAACTATAAAACCGGAGCATAACAATCACACTTGATACTGCCCAAGTTCACACTAAAGACTTGAAAGGGTAACTATGATTATTCGTACCCGGGCGTATGCCCGTGCCGGCCTGGCTGGAAATCCTTCAGACGGCTATTTCGGCAAGACTCTCTCTGTAACCATTCGTAATTTCTGTGCCAATGTGACCATGTATGAAACACCGGATCTGGAAATTCTGCCCAATAAACGCGACCACTCTTACTTTGAAAATCTCGAACATCTTGTCAAGGATGTTCAATTGAATGGATATTATGGCGGTATTCGCTTGATCAAGGCCGCTGCAAAAAAGTTTTACGACTATTGCTTTGAAAAAGGCATTGTATTGTCTGATAAAAATTTTACCGTCCGTTATGAGTCCAATATTCCGGTACAGGTCGGCCTGGCCGGCTCCAGTGCCATTGTTACGGCCACCATACGCGCCCTGATGACCTTTTACGGCGTTGAAATTCCAAAACCGACACTGCCGACTCTGATTCTGAGCGTCGAAACCGATGAGCTCAGCATTTCAGCCGGATTACAGGACCGGGTCATCCAGGTATATGAAGGATTGGTTTTTATGAATTTTGACAAAAAACTCATCGAAACCCAGGGCTTTGGGGATTATACTCCGATGAATCCAAACCTGCTTCCTCCTCTCTATCTGGCCTACATTACCGATCTGAGCGAAATTTCCGGGATCGCCCACGGCAATTTGCGCGGGCGCTTTGAAGCAGGCGATCAGGCCGTGGTGGGAGCCATGAAATACTTTGCAGATTGTGCCGACAAAGCCCGCAAAGCGCTTGTCAACAATGAACCGGACAAACTGTACGACATTATGAACCAAAATTTTGACAAGCGCAGAGAAATTTTTCCCATCAGCCGAAAAAATCTCGAAATGATAAGCCTTGCAAGATCGGTCGGCGCCAGCGCCAAATTTTCAGGAAGCGGCGGTGCCATCGTCGGCACATACGAAGACGAAAAAATGTTCCTCAAGCTTAAACAGGTCCTGTCGGAAGCAGGGGCAGTGGTCATCAAGCCCGAACTCTAGCCATGCCCGGTTTAAAATGGAAAAACAGTTTCCACAAATCTCTTGGTTCATGGTTTGAGGATGAATTCCGGGAGCTGCCCTGGCGTCAAACCCGGGATCCGTATAAAATCTGGATCTCTGAAATCATGCTGCAGCAAACCCAGGTGAAAACCGTCGTTCCCTATTATCTGCGTTTTATCAGGGCTCTGCCTACCCTCAAAACCCTGGCTGAAACCAACCTCGAGCATGTTCTCAAGTTATGGGAAGGATTGGGGTATTACGCCCGCGCGCGCAATATACACAAAACAGCCCGCCATATCTGCTCAACCTTTGATGGCGTTTTCCCCAATACAATCGATAAGATTCAAAGCCTGGCCGGCATCGGGCCGTATACGGCTGCGGCCATTCATAGTATCGCATTCGGTGGTGATCACGCCGTTGTTGACGGCAACGTAAAACGCGTCCTGGCGCGACTGTTCTGTGTGGAAGAAGAGATAAACAGCAGAGAAGGAATCGTAAAGATAGAAAAGCTGGCGCAACAGTGTCTGGCGAGAGGTAACGCCGGCACCTATAATCAGGCCATTATGGAGCTTGGAGCCGTCATCTGCCGGCCCCGCTTGCCGCTATGCGAGCGCTGCCCTGTTAACGACCAATGCATGGCCTTTAAACACAAGCGGCAAACACAATTTCCCAAAAAAGCAGCGAAAAAGCCCAAACCCCACTATACCGTTGCAATCGGCCTCATATTCAAAAACCACAAGATCCTGATTACCCGGAGACCCTGCAAAGGCATGCTGGGAGGATTATGGGAATTCCCGGGAGGCAAGCTGGACCCGGCTCTGCCGTTGTCAAAGGGACTCGCACAAAAAATTGAACAACACATTGCCGTTAAAATCCGGGTCGGCGAAAAAGTAACCGTTATTCAACACGGCTATACTCATTTCGACATAACCATGCATGCGTTCCGCTGTACCCTGGTTTCCGGAATCCCTCAATGCCGGGAATGTATTCAGTGGCGATGGATCGATGTAAGGGACCTGGATAAATACGCATTTCCCCGTGCCGACAAAAAGGTCATTGAACAGGCTGCGTTTGCCGGTTAACGGTGTTTAAAAATGGACGCGATTGCAACGACCTTGTGCTCTATTCTCACCCTCCTGAGGCCCCGCCACTTGCTTCCCGTATACAACAACGTCGTGCGGCAAAAGCGCAATCACCGGTGATCCCAGGTAAAGGCCCAGATCTCACCCCCTGAAAGCCCGGCGTGGTGCCAGGAGTCTCCCAAATCATCGGAGTAAATGACCCCCTGACCAAGGGTTCCGACCCAAAGTCTCCCTTTATGCCGGGGATCAAAAACCAGAGCATGAAAGTCCCGGCTATTCGGGACTTGCTTTTGCTCCCATGTCGTGCCGTTATCTTTGGAAATATAAATTCCGGTATGATACCCTGCTGCCGCCATAATATCCGCATTGTTCATGTTCATGGCCACAGCATAGATGGTTTCATCAGAAATCGGACCTTGTGCAAATGTCCAGGTTTTTCCGTTATCCGGAGAAAGCATAACGCCATGATCGCGGCTGCCTGCAATCCATTTGTCAGGGAAACCGGGATTTTGATAAATATCCAGTACGGCAGCCTGATCCGAAATTACCGACCAGCTATCAGCTCTGTTCTCTGTCAGGTAAAGCCCCCCTTCTCCACCGGCAAAGAGACGTCCGGAAGCGCTGATATCACAACAAAGCGTTTGAATAAATGTTTTTACAATTCCCTTACCGCTGTATTGCCAAAATTTTCCGCCATCGGCTGACATCCACACCCCATAAGCTGTAGCACTATAGATGGTAGAGGGATCAACCGGATCAAAAGCAACATCCAAAACCTCGGTCATACGCCAGTCAGTTGTAATGCGCCATTGCGCCCCCCCATTCGTGGATTTCATAACACCATTTCCGCATGCAAGACATATAACGCTGTTATCCTCAGGGTGCACATCGCCGGCAAAACATTTTGCCGTTCGCCAACCCAGATGCGTCCAGGTGGTATCGCCATCATAGCGATGTAATCCCAGGGCAACATTATTGCCGTGCAGAATTGCATTTTGATTCTGGATCATAACGGCATAAAGTGTGGGATCAGGATCTGCGAAACCAGGTTGCAGGGAGAACAAAACGACCAGAGCAAAGAGAATTTTAGTTTTCATAAACGCTTCCTTGTACGATAATAAAAATTGTCGACCGGATTCCCGCACCCAAAGATTCAGTTTATCGTGCAGCTCCGGCAATGATTTCAGCGCTCATTAATCCGGCAAAAGAAGAAACCAGCTGGAAAAATTCAATAGAATTTATAAAATTACAACATAAAAATCCAGTGGTGATATTATCCTGTTTGTTTTTTCCCGGAAATTTTCTATTTTAGGCGGAATAACCAGGGATCAGATCTTGAAAAATATATCCAGTATTCTCGTTACCCGTCTGCGATTTATGGGAGACATCATTCTATCGACACCCCTCCTGCACGCCCTGCGCCGGGCCTTTCCGGACGCTTGCATCGATTACCTGGCGGAGCATCCCTTTCATCAGGTTCTCTACCATCACCCCAATGTTGATACTCTATTGAGTTTCAAACGGCAAAAAGGGTATTCCGTTGTCTGGCCGCTGCTTAAAAAAAAATATGATGTGGCTATAGACCTGTTCGGCAACCCCCGTTCAGCCTTGCTGACGCGGTTGAGCAACGCAAAAATCCGCATCGGCGGAGATTTTCGTATTCGACGTCATTTTTATACAGACCCCGTGAAAACAGGCGGGCGTTTGAATGCCATTCAATTTCATCTGAGCTATCTGCGCCCTCTCGGCATCGAGGCCGTGGAAGTGCCGCCCTTTATAGCGGTGACCAACATCGAAAAGGAATGGGCACAGAAATTTCTATGCAAACTGGGCGTCAATACGGAAAAACCGCTCATCGGCATTCATCCGGGCGCCAGCTGGCCGGCGAAAAGATGGTCACCTGAGCGGTTTTCTCAGCTGGCAGACCGTCTGGCTGAAAACCATAATTTTGAAATTCTCTTTACCATGGGCCCCGGTGAAATAGAGCTGGTAAAATCGGTGAAAAAGAATTGCCGGCAAAGAACCTACCTTACCGGTATTTTGTCGCTTCGTCAGCTGGGAGCGGTATTAAATGCGCTGGATGTATATGTTTCAAACGATTGCGGTCCCCTGCATCTGGCTGCGGCCACAAACTGTAAAACAGTGGGTATTTTTGGTCCCGGAGAACCCGATATCTGGTACCCGTATGATGAAACAAGGGGACACCGGCTGGTCTATAACCGCATCGATTGCAGCCATTGTCATCAAGATTTTTGTCCGCGAATGGACTGTATGAAGTCTATTACTGTAAAACAGGTAGAAAAGGCAACACTGGATTCTTTGGCATCAGAACAACCGTAAACGAGACGAATATCGTCGTATAACCGAACAAAGGTGTCCATGTCGTTGTTTACCGTATCCAAAAACAGCGGAGAGCAACCTCTCTTGTTTAACCGCAGCTCTGCGATTATCTCTGTCCTCATCGCCACCTTTATTGTTCTGCTGTTTATCAATCTCGAAAATTATTCCTCCCTGAAAAACACAGGTCAACACCTCGAGCGTGCACTTAATGAGCGGTTGATTACAGCAGCCACATTGTCTGCGCAACTATTGGAACGAGATCTCGCTGATCCGATAGACAGTTATAGCCGAACCCTGACCAGAATCACCCTCAACCGTATCAAGTCCAAAAATGACCTGGAAGCAGCTTATATCATTGATCGATATGGAAACGTCATTATTGATGCCGATGTGGTCTATGAAAAAAATTTCCGCCGCTCCTATATACTACGCGACAGCCTGGCCATCAATACCGCTCTCGCCGGGCGTGCGGCAACATCGCAGCTCTACTCGATGATGGGCTCCTTTTTTAAAAATGTCTATATAAACCTAAACTTCTCTGAAACGCAACCGATGGTACTGGTTCTCGAGGCCAACGCGGATTTTTTTGATATCCTGGAAAGATTTAAAAGCCGCTCTTTTATTATTGTTATAGAAAGCGTCCTGCTTTTTGCTCTTTTGCTTTTATTCATCATGTGGGTATTGTCTCAATTCCTCAAAACAGAAAACAAGTTGCAGCAATCAAAACGTCTTGCGGCTCTGGGACAAATGAGCGCAACGGTTGCACATGAAATCAGAAATCCGCTGGGCATCATTAAGGCGACAACGGATATCCTTCACGAACGGTCCCCACGGGACGCCAAAACGGCAGAACTGTATACCTTTATCAACGATGAAATAAAAAGAATCAATATCCTGGTGAACGATTTTCTGTCATTATCCCGGGATCCGGACTTTGACTTGAAAAACAGGGATATCCGCACCACGATACGGCAATCTCATACCCAATTCAAAAACGAATATCCGGAGATATCCTTTGACCTGGAGCTGGAGGATAATATCTGTGTCCGGCATGATACAGATCGAATACACCAGGTTCTGCTGAATCTATTCATCAATGCCGTTGACGCTTCGAAAGAAACAAAGCCCAAAATAAACCTCAAGCTTTATAAGAAACTGATGCGCAAAAAAGAATTTGCCTGCATAGAAATAATCGACAAAGGAGTTGGTATTACCGGTGATCCGGAAAAACTTTTTGAACCGTTTTATACCACGAAAAGCAAGGGTACGGGGCTGGGGCTGTTTATCTGTCGCCGAATTATAGAATACCATTCAGGAATTATAACAGCTCACAAAATACCCAAAGGCGGCACAAAAATCGTTATACGGTTACCCATAAGGGCAACGAGAGGAGAGAATGAATGAAACACCATATTTTGATCATCGATGACGAAAAGCACATGTGCTCTGTTCTCAAAACCGCCCTGGAATCGGATACGATAGATATCAGCGTCGCCTACAGCGGTGAACAAGCAATATCCATTCTTGCTGAACACGAGTTCAGCATCGTGATCAGCGATATAAAAATGCCGGGACTCGGCGGATTGGAAATATTAAAACGCATAAAAAAAGAACAGAATGCTACCGAGGTCTTGTTAATGACCGCCTTTGCCGATGCTCAAACAGCTGTCGATGCCATGAAAAACGGTGCATATGATTATATCATAAAACCATTTGAGGTAGATGAACTCAGACATAAAGTACAAAACATCATACAAAAAACCGTCTTGGCGAGTGAAAATAAAAATCTGAAAGCAGCGTTGCAAAAGCGTTATTCTCTGGACAGAATAGTGGGGCGAAGCAGGGCAATGCAACGCGTCTATGAGCTGGTGGAAAAAGTGGCCAGAAGCGATGCAATCGTTCTGATTCGGGGCGAAAGCGGGACAGGCAAGGAAGTTGTGGCCCGGGCCATCCACAACCTGGGACACCGGCGGTCTGAACCCTTTGTGGCTGTAAATTGTGCCGCCCTGCCGGATACATTGCTCGAGAGTGAACTCTTTGGCCACGAAAAGGGCGCATTTACCGGTGCAGAAAAACGTAAACTCGGCCGTTTTGAACTGGCCCGGCAGGGAACCATTTTTCTCGATGAAATAGGCGATATCAACCAAACCACACAGATCAAGTTACTTCGCGTTTTGCAAAACCATGAAATCGAGAGGCTGGGAGGGGAAGAAACCATTCCCATCGAGGCGAGAACCATTGCAGCAACCAATCAGGACCTGGAAAAAGCGGTGCGGGAGAAAAAAATAAGAGAAGACCTCTATTATCGCATCAACGTCTTTCCGCTTTTTTTGCCCCCTTTGAGGGATCGCAAAGAGGACATTCCCGACCTGGTCGGTCATTTTCTCGAAGAACAAAATGCAGAGGCGGGTCTCATAGACCCCAAAACCATGACCTTTCTCATCGACTATGATTGGCCCGGCAACATTCGGGAGCTGGAAAACGTAATCAGACGTGCGTTGATCATGTCAGGCGGAGAAAATATAAAGACGATCGATCTTCCACCACATATCAGGGGCGAGGCTGAAATGCCGCTGCCGGGGAATATAGATGACATACCAACCCTGGATGAGATGGAAAAACAAATGATTCACCGGGCCCTGGATAAAGCAGACGGCAACAAAACCATGGCAGCAAAGTTGCTCGGAATTACACGTCGCCAGCTCTATTCCAAGATGGAACGGCTTTTCGGCGTATCGGATTTGTAAGTTGCTCATCAACTGGTGATATGACCATATTTCCTGCATAATTATGGCCATATCCCCAAATCGGTTATTTCATCACAAAGTCCGCGCAAAAGAAAACCCTCCCCTCAAAAACAACAAAATCAGACAGTTAAGACTTTTTTTCTTCCTGCGTTCATACACCCTCTATTTAGGCACAGGCTTTGCAGAAGGTTTGGGTGAATGTTTAAAGGGATTGCAGGAGGGGAAATAAATTGAATACGTCAGCAATAGTAAAAGAGTTGTCGTTGCGGCTGCAAAAGCCCCAGAACGAAACCAAAGCGCTTTTGGATACGGCACTTGACGTTTTCAAAAAGAATCTCGGCAAAAACAGGGGATTCATCCTGCAAAACTTTGGTTCCTTTTACACCAAAAAACGGGAGCGGCGGAAAGGTTTCAATCCACTCACCAAAAATTATATCATTCTGCCTCCCAAGATGGTGCTCGTCTTCAAACCCAGTTCCGCTTTGAAAGATAAGGTAAAGAACCGGAGGGTTGAATGAAAGAGACCATCACAAAACAGAAATTATGCGACCGAATCGCAAAGAGAGCCGGTTGCACAAAACAGCTGGCCCACGATATCGTAGATGAATTGCCCGATATCATCGAAAAAGGACTTTATGAAGAGGGACAGGTAAGACTCTCCGGATTGGGTACCTGGAAACTAAAATGGATGGACGCCAGAGAAGGCAGGAATCCGCAGACCGGAGAAAGTTTGATTATCCCCGCTCACAGCAAAGTCATCTTTCGGCCTGAGAAACCGCTAAGCGAGTATATAAACAGGAAATATAAACACCTTAAACCAAGAGAGTTGCGGATCGGAGAGGCGGAGAGCGACGACGGAGAGGAAAAACGGATTAAAACCTGGTATTGGATCGCAGCAGCAGCGGCAGCCGTCATTCTGCTGCTGGTCATCTGCACCAATCGGCAATCGAACCAGGTGCTTGAACCCTCGCAAAGCATAGCCGCCGACCAAACGACACAAAGCGATAAAAGCGATAACAGCGGCATACAGGAAAACACAACCGTCGCCGGGCAAGAGAAGAAGGACAACATAACCGTTGCCGAAGCAACCCCGGCGCCGACGGCAAAAGCCGAAACGCAGCTCGCGGAAAAGACAACCCATACGGTAGAAAAAGGCGATAATCTCTGGACCCTGTCCGACAAATATTATAGTGATCACTTTTTATGGCCCAGAATATATCAAAGCAATACGGATAAAATCAATGATCCAGATTTAATATATCCCGGATGGAATCTCACCATTCCGGAAAAGTCCCCTCGTAATGGGGGGTGAAGCCCAAAGCCCCCCGTCCGTCCCCCAGGAAAGAGCTCGGTTATCCGAGCTCTTTCTGTTTTTACCCGAAAAACAAACGTCATAAAACGCCGACCGGCACAAACCCCGTTATTTTTTCGCGAGATCAGCTGACGGTAGCGCCTCCTTCGCCAGACACATAAAACTTGATTTAATGCATTCCTCTGTTTATATTTACCGATAGTTTTTCAACCCGGCCCGCCGGGCACTACTTAAACGGAGAATTCGATCATGCCACTAGAGGAATTAAAAAAACAGTTTGGAAATCGCCTCAAGACCGATGAGCTTACGCGATATAGCTACGCCCGTGACGGAAGTTTATACCGCATGATTCCGCAGGCACTCGTTCAACCCCGCGATGAAAAGGAGATTATCGCCCTTTTTGATTATTGCCGAAGAACCCAAACCCCGCTTACCTTTCGCGCTGCAGGAACGTCGCTCTCCGGGCAGGCCATAACCGATTCTCTTCTTGTCGAGATCAATCAGCACTGGCGGGATTATTCGATCTCGGCCGACGCAAAGAGCATTAGCCTGCAACCGGGCGTGGTCGGCGGACACGCCAACATGTATCTCGCCCCCTACAACCGCGTTATCGGGCCCGATCCGGCTTCACTGGCCTCCTGTTTTATCGGCGGCATTGTTGCCAATAATGCCAGCGGCATGAGCTGCGGTGTAAAGGGCAACTCAGCCCATACCCTGAAATCCATGCGGGTTATCCTGACCAACGGCACCATCATAGATACAGCCGACCCCGACAGCGATGACATTTTCAGGCAAAAAGCGCCGTCCATATACCAGGGCTTGCTGGATATCAAATCCGATATCGAATCAAACGCGGAGCTGAAAGCAAGAATAAGCGACAAGTTTTCGCGCAAAAACACAACCGGTTATTCGCTCAACGCTTTTGTTGATTTTGAAAAACCGGTGGATATTCTGGCGCAATTGATGGTGGGTTCTGAAGGTACGCTTGGATTCATATCTTCAGTTACCTTGCATACGTTCGAGGACAAACCACACAAAGCAACCGCCTTGTTGTTATTCGAAACCATTGAAGATGCGGCATATGCTGTTTTTCTGCTCAAAGAAACAGGGGCTGCGGCACTGGAAATCATGGACCGGGCTGCTCTGCGGTCAGTGGAAAATGAAAAGGGAATGCCGCCAGAACTCAAAAATTGCCCGCCGACAGCCGCAGCGCTGCTGTGTGAATACCAAAGCTCGGTGAAACAGGAGCTGGAAACAAAAATCAGGGCCGGACGCAAAACACTGGAAAAATTAAAATTGCTTTATCCTGCCGATTTTACCTCCGATGAAAAACGACGTACTCTTTATTGGCAGGTACGTAAAGGACTTTTTCCGTCTGTCGGCGCCATGCGTCGCAAAGGGACGACCGTTATTATCGAAGATCTGGGATTTCGCCTTAAAGACCTGGCACCGGCTATCCTGGATCTGCAAAAATTATTTAAAAAACACCGCTACGATGATGCCATTATCTTCGGCCACACCGAAGCCGGTAATATTCACTTTGTCCTGTCGCTCGAATTTTCGAATGCCGAAAGCATTGAACAGTATAACAATTTTATGAAAGATGTTGTAGAGCTGACGGTAAAAAAATATGATGGTGCACTGAAAACAGAACACGGTACAGGACGGAACATGGCGCCGTTTGTCGAAACCGAATGGGGAAAAGAGGCAACAGCATTGAAACGCAGGATCAAGAATCTGCTCGATCCCGACCATATACTCAATCCTGATGTAATCATTACAGATGATGAGAACCTGCATCTGAAAAATCTAAAACCTATCCCTGTCGTTCATGACCTTGTCGACACCTGTATCGAGTGCGGTTTTTGTGAAGTTTGGTGTCCTTCCAGGGATATTACCATGACGCCGCGGCGACGCATCGCCACGTTACGGGAGATCAACCTGTTACAACAAGGCAGTGATTCAGACCGTGACATCGCCAAAATTTTACAAAAAGGATACCGCTTCGACGGCATCGACAGCTGCGCGGTAGATGGATTGTGCGCCATGGGATGCCCGGTTAAGATTGACACAGGTGATCTTATTCGCTATTTTCGCCAACAAAGCCATGGTGGCTTTGGCAACAAAATCGCGATCTGGACAGTGAACCATTTTTCCGGTGTCGTCACCGGTCTCAGACACGGCTTGAATACGGCCTACTTTGTCTCTTCCATCATCGGACGCAAAACATTTGCCGCGCTGTTCGGGCTGGTGAGGAAAATTTCCTTCAACTCTATTCCCGCCTGGAATATCTATATGCCCAGGGGAGGGAAAAAATTACCCCTTCCACCTCGATTGAGTAATCCAAGGCATAAAGTCGTCTATTTCCCCTCCTGTCTGAGCCGTGGCATGGGGTCGATAAAAGATGAACTCTACGAACAATCGGTACCCGAAGCGCTTGTACAGGTGTGTGAAAAGGCCGGCGTAGAGGTGATCTATCCCGGAAATATCGACGAGCTCTGCTGCGGCACACCGTATTCTTCAAAGGGATTTCAACCGGCCTTTTATGCAATGGCGAAACGGGTTGTTGAGAGCCTCTATGAGGCCACGCAACAGGGCCAATTACCTGTCATTATCGATACTTCGCCCTGTACATACAAAGTCAAAATGTATGGCAACCTTCTGAATGATTCGATTTTACTCGAAAAATGGCAGGTTTTAAAAATCCTGGATATTGTAGAATTCTTGCACGATTATGTTTTGCCACATATCGATATTACGCCTCTTCCCGGGACGGCTGTATTGCATCCGACCTGTTCAAACGTCAAAATGGAATTAAGTGAAAAAATGCTCAACATCGCCCGTGCCTGTGCCGGAGACGCCGTTATACCGGACCATCACGGATGCTGCGGCTTTGCCGGAGACCGGGGCATGCTGGTGCCCGAACTGACCGCCGGCGCAACCAAACGAGAGGCAAATGACGTTGAAAAGATCAAAGCCGATGCCGGTCATTTTTCCACCAGCCGTACCTGTGAGGTGGGCATGTCCTCCGCGACCGGAATGGCCTATTCCTCCATTGTCCATCTTTTGAATAAATCTGCAAATGCCAAAATGAAACAGCATGAATAAGGTCTTTCTGTTTCAGAGAGACTATTAATCTTGTACCCCCAACAACCTGACAGGAGCATTCATGAGCGAAAAAACATATGAAAAAAAGATAACCTGTATAGGAGCCGGTTATGTGGGTGGCCCGACCATGGCCATGATCGCTGCCAAATGCCCTCAGTACAAAGTTACGGTT
>CAZMUU010000093.1:10676-11929 GCA_964569215.1 uncultured Cytophagia bacterium | reverse complement strand
GCATAAGCTAATGTGCCCAATTATTTTCTCTCCGTCCCACAGGAAAGTGCCCGATTCGTCATGTAATCGTGACGAAATGTAATAGAGTCGTGACGAAATTTTGGTTTTTTGATTATTTTTTCCTTGTTATTTTGTTTGCAAGCTATTATTTTATTATAACTTAGATTAAAAGAAAATTTAAATCACCGTTAATATAGACAAAAACTATGCCCAAATCGGATCATTGCGATAAGATATGAGCAAAACGACGATGTAAACATTGGAAAATATGAGGAGAGCAAGGATGGCCGTTCGAATGGAAAAGGAGTATAAATTCGAAACCTTACAACAAATCGCACAAAAGATGGCTGTGGCAGCGCGTACGGCGCCCAAAGGGCGCGGCCGTGACAATATGGTTTGTGCTCTGGTCGATGGAGAGGACCTCGTTAAAATTTCAAAAAAAATGCACGAGATTGGAGAACGCGTGGACATGCGTGCTTTTATACGGGATGCACAAAATATACTGGATGCGGACGTGGCGCTGTTGTTGGGAACCAAAATCCGTTCCACCGATCTGAAAAAGTGCGGCATGTGCGGATTTGAAAATTGTGAGGAAAAAACCAAGCACCCCGATATACCCTGTGTTTTCAATACCGGGGATTTAGGTATAGCGATCGGTTCGGCGGTATCCGTGGCCATGGATCACCGCATCGACAACCGGATCATGTATACCCTTGGGCAGGCGGTGCTCGAGCTCGGCCTGTTCGATGCAGATGTTAAGATCGTCTATGGCATACCCCTGTCGGCGACCGCGAAAAATCCCTTTTTCGACCGTAAAAAATAGCTCTGGTCAGCTCCGCCTTTTACCATTGCCGGCACCAAAGAGACTGATAATGGCGACAAAAATCGCCGACCCGACGACGGACCAGATGACGGGTATCCGGTAAAAATAAAAGATATCGCGAATGCCGAGTTCGCTGCTGAGCCAGGAGCCGATAATGGCTCCGATAAAGCCCAGGGCGATGTTGGTCAGGCAGCCCTGATAGGAGCGACCGGCCAGGGCGGCGCCGATCGATCCGATTATTGCCGCAACAAGCAACAAGATCAACAATCCGATGATAGACATCTAATCTCCTCCAAGCGGATAATTCGGTTTACTAAACATAGAAAAACATATTTAAACTTGATTCTTCCAGCGTTTGGTAAGTGATGGTTTTGTACTTTATTTTTTTAAATGCAATTTATTCAAACCCGCCACCGCCAATGCCCAGGCG
>CAZMUU010000093.1:2796-10666 GCA_964569215.1 uncultured Cytophagia bacterium | reverse complement strand
GTACAAAGGGACCGGTTAAATGAAGATCGGGACCGCCGGTAATTTTCATATCATTCATATACCAGTTATCAGACATGGGCGTAAAGGTATAACCGATGCGCAAAGCCAGGACCAGGCCGCCTTTTTTATCTCTCTTTTGTTCGAAATTGAGCAAAATATCACCACCGACAGCGACCTGCAGAAGAAATCCACCTGCATACATGTCCACACCACGTTTTGGATTTTCAAGCACCTCTTCAAAAGAGGGAATCTGCGATTTTTCCAGTATGCTGAAATTCGTGCCACCACCACCAAAGCCCAAGAGGGGATAAATCCAGAAATTTTTCTGTCTGTGCAAAATATAGCCGATATTGAAAAAACCGACTCCACCGCTCAGCGATGTTTTCAGGGTACCGTTTTGTTTGTCCTTTTGAATCAGAGCATACCCCTCACCGCCAATGATTAAACGATCCTTAATGGCATAACCGGCCCCGCCCATGGAGAACATTTTGTCCTCAAATGTCGAATACCCTGCTGCCTTCAGAGCATCGTTGAATTCACTTAAATCAGCAGCCTCATACCCCACCATAAAATAACCAAAACCGCCTCGCATTGTTTTTTTCTCTTCTGAAGTAAAACCAAAAGTAGCTGACAACAGGATTGGAACAAACAAAAAAATGATGTACCTTATCTTCATAATATATCCTCCATTGCTCATTTTTAGACCGATAAAAAATCAAAGCAGGAAACGAATGCCTTTATCGCAAATCCTGTTTTCAGGTTGATAAAATCACCAAAAATGCATAGGTTAGCATGCTTTTATAACGCATTACCAATATAATACATAAAAATTATCAAAATCCCAAATATTACCATGCAAAACTTTTGCATGAAATGAGGCCGGAGATGAAAACAGAAACAACAATCGACTTTATTATCGATACCCTCGATTCACTTTTTCCGATGCCGCCGATTCCTCTGAAACACAAGGATCCCTATACCTTGCTGGTTTCGGTTGTCCTGTCGTCTCAAACCACGGATAAACAGGTCAATAAAGTCACCAAAACATTGTTCGAAAAGGCTTCGACGCCGCGGGATATGGTTAAGCTGAGCCGTGAAGAGATCTACGAGATAATCAAATCCTGTGGTCTGGCACCGACAAAATCGCGCAATATTCTCAAGCTTTCCCGCGCTCTGCTGGACGAATTCAACGGCGAGGTTCCCGATACGCTCGAAGCGCTGGAATCGCTGCCGGGGGTGGGGCATAAAAGCGCATCGGTGGTGCTGAGTCAGGCGTTTGGCAAGCCTGCATTCCCGGTAGATACGCATATCCACCGCTGTGCCCGGCGCTGGAAGCTGAGCGACGGATCATCGGTAAAACAGACAGAAGAGGATTTAAAAACGCTCTTTCCCCGTTCTCTATGGACCAGACTGCACCTGCAGATGATCTATTTCGGCCGCGAATACTGTCCCGCACGGGGACATGATCCGGAATCGTGCCCCATTTGCAAAGTTATCAATCCAAATCAGGAATAACAAGTTATGAAAAACCCGGCAAAAATCTACCTGGATTATCTATTCAAACCCTTCTTAGAACTTGCGCTTGAGGAACTCTATGAAATTCTTTACCTTCGGCAGCAGGTGTTTGTGGTGGAACAAACCTGTCCGTTCGAGGAAATCGATCATCGCGATGAGCATGCGCACCACCTCATGGGAAGGCACCGAAATCGGTTATTCAGCTATGCGCGAATCATCGCACCCGGAAAGAGATTTGTCGGTCCGTCAATCGGAAGGATCATAACGCATCCGGATATCCGCAATCAGGGATATGGCAAAGAGCTGATGCAGATCGCCATCGGACACACAACCGCACTCTATCCACAGCAGGATATCTATCTGTCGGCACAACAACATCTGGAACCCTATTATGAGAAATTTGTCTTTAAACGCTGTTCAGATTCGTATGACGAGGATGGTATCATGCATGTCGATATGAAGCGGCAAGTAGCCGGCTAACGGCGATGATTTGCGGTAACCGGGCATAGTAGATCAGAGCAGATTCATGGTTGGCCCTGGCTTTTCTGCCCCCTAAAATCAAAAATATTCCATTGTATTTATGTTTGAGAAGGAAACACAGTAAAAACCTGAATGTCATTTAACTTACCGTAACAATATCATTTTGGGGAAATCCAGCTGATTTTTTCACTCTTTTCTCTTTGCGTCCCTATGCGTCCTCGGCGGTTTCATTCATTCCGGACCAGAAGTACTGATCAAAACAAACGCAGAACGCTGAAAAGCGCTGAGAAAAAAATAATTTTGTTAACTGTTTTTATTGCTGGTTTTGATCGCTCTTTGATGATGTATTCATCGTTTGGTTTATAATAGTTTTATTTGTCCAGGGATGGAAAATAACGATTCCTCAGAATATTCAGAACGCCAAAACCCCGGCCTTTAACATTCCCTTTGCGTTTCTGCGGCTTTGTGTGAGGTGTTGCCGGATAACAGGGCAAAGGGGAATATGGATCACCCGCGAAAGACAAATATAGATCCAGAAAAACAACTTGCATTTAAAAATAGAAATTTTTATATTTTTATCTGTTTAATTCTAAAAAATATTGTATTGATATAGATCAGGAGTTGATGATGGCCAAGAAATGTCATATTTGCGGCAAGGGACCGATGGTGGGCAATAGTATCAGTCACGCCCATAATCTAAACAAACGCAGATGGATGCCCAATCTGAAGAAACTGCGGATTATGGAAAACGGCAGCGTCAAGCGCGCCTATGTCTGTACGCGTTGTATACGATCCGGAAAAGTCGAAAAGGCTTTATAATAGAAAAGGCTCCTCAAATGAGGAGCCTTTTTTTTATTCACCCCGCCTGTTGTACCTAGAACAGATTCCACTTTTTTCGCCTTATCGCAGGAATCTCGTAATCTTCATCGCTGAATCCATTTGAATGACTCTTGTAAGAAAAGGTGGGAAGTTTGCTGTCCGGTTTGCGCTTCTCTCCCTCATGCTTTTCCTCCTTTTCAGAGTCTTCTGACCGTTCCGGTTGTTTGGGTGGATGATCATCATCATCGTATCGCTCATGCGGTTTCTGCCGTTCAGGCCAATTCAAGCGGGGGGTTCTTTTATGCCGTTCCTCTTTTTTTCGTGAAGAGACGAACATTCGCGATTGTGCTGATTGCGACAATCTTTCGCTGATTTGATCAAGACGGTCAACTGCCGGAACCTCGCGATCTGGAATAGTACCGGTTCGCGGCTGTTGATGAGGGGGGCGGTTCAGCCCCGGTATTGAGGGCCTCTTGCCGTTGTGGATGCTAAGCCCGGTGGCGATAACGGTGATGCGTATTTCATCCTTAATGCTTTTGTCTATAACTGCACCGAAAATAATATTTGCTTCATCTCCGGCTTCATCATAAATGACATTGGTTGCCTTGTTGACTTCATGCAGAGTTAAATTAGGGCCACCCGTGATATTAACCAACACACCCCGTGCACCTGCAATAGAGACATTCTCAAGCATAGGACTGCGTATCGCATTTTCACCGGCTTCTTCGGCGCGATTCTCACCGCGAGCGGATGCAGATCCCATCAAAGCGTCGCCCATTTCGCTCATCACTGCTCGAACGTCGGCAAAGTCGAGGTTGACCAGACCAGGTATACTGATAAGATCAGAGATACCACGGGTGGCATTAAACAACACTTCATCGGCATATCGAAAGGCATCGTTCAGAGGCGTATCCTCCGGAACGATGCTCAACAATCTTTCATTGGGAACCACGATTAGAGTATCGACGTTTTCTTTCAAACGCGCGATGCCATCATCTGCACGGGCAATGCGCTTGGGTCCCTCGAACAAAAAGGGTCTGGTAACGATTCCCACAGTCAATGCACCGATATCCCTGGCGATTTCTCCCACAACCGGGGCCGCACCAGTGCCGGTTCCTCCTCCCATTCCAGCCGTAATAAAAACCATATCGGCATCGGAAAGTGATTCGTAAACCGCATTTCTGTCCTCTTCAACCGCTCGCCGTCCTTTCTCGGGATCCGCACCTGCGCCCAACCCATGTGTGGTTTTGGTCCCGATCCGGATTTTATTCGGCGCAGAACAAACTTCTAGCGCCTGTTCATCCGTGTTGATGGCGACAAACTCCACACCCTTTAGTCCTTCATGAATCATGCGGTTGATGGCGTTGCATCCCGCTCCACCAACCCCAACCACCTTCATGGTGGCACCGAGGGCTGCAGAATCATCAAAGTCAAATGTGAGATTCATACCCGGCTCCTTTTTTTATAGAAATGAATAGTTACCTGCTAAATGGTTGTTACACTGCCGAACCAGCGTCTGAAACGCTTTTTAATATTGTCGAAAACATTGGCTTCGGATATGGGTAGATTATTTTTCAGCTCATCCTGATGCGTCAGACCATAATAAACCAGTCCCACTCCGGTTGCGCATTGCGGTTTTTGCGCCTCTTCTACCATACCACCAAATCCTTTTGGTATACCGAGCTTGACCGGCATGTTAAAAATGTCCTCAGCCAGCTCAACCGTACCGGGCAGCAGAGATGCACCACCGGTAAGCACGACACCTGTCGTCATCAGGTTAATATAATCGGATGTCTTGATCTCTTCATAAGCCAGCGTCAGGATTTCGGCCATGCGCGGCTGAATGATATCCACCAGTACGCTTTTAGAGATGCGCCGCGCCGAGCGTTCATTAACGCCATCTACATCAACCAGCGTCTCCTTGTCGTCCTCCAGATGCAGGGCGCTGCCGTGACGGATTTTCAGTTTTTCTGCCGCCTCAATCGGAGTTCGTAATACAATGGCCATATCATTGGTGACATTGCGTCCGCCCAGAGCCACCACCGAGGTCTGGCGAATACATCCCTCATAAAACATAGCGATATCGGTCGTACCGCCGCCGATATCGATAAGAATGACACCGAGCTCCTTTTCATCATCGGTAAGCACGGAATAACTCGATGCCAGGGGCTCGAGGACAAGGTCCGCAACCGTGTATCCCGCCTTTTCAATGCAGCGATGTATGTTCTGTGCCGACGCAATGGCACCGGTAACGATATGGACTTCCGCTTCCAGCCGCACGCCGTTCATGCCGACCGGATCGCGGATACCGGTTTGCTCATCAACGATAAACTCCTGCGGTAAAATATGGATAATTTCCCTGTCAATAGGAAGGGCCACCGCTTTGGCGGCATCGATGACGCGACGGACATCATCCGAACTTACCTCGCCATTCTCTCCGGAGATAGCGACCACGCCACGTCCGTTGATGCTGCGGATATGATCACCGGCAATACCGGCAAAAACCACATTCACCTCGGCGTCCGCCATTTCTTCCGCCTTTTTCATTGCCATTGATACGGAACGCACCGTCTTCTCGATATCCACCACAACACCATAGCGCAATCCCTCCGAAGGAACCGTTCCCACCCCGATAATATTCAACTCCCTGTTCTCGCTCACTTCGGCGATAAAGGCACCGATCTTCGTCGTGCCCATATCCAGACCGGCAATAATTTCAACATCTTCCATAAAAAACTCCGCACATTATTGGGTTTTATAACACTTGCTTTAGAACAATTTGACCCGCATAGCGGCTATCGAGATATCTCACATTGGAAAGCACGTCTGTTGTACCAAATTGTTCCCATAAAGACTGTATAAAAATCGCCTTGCGCTGAATGTTACCTCGGCCGACGATCACCGGGATCAACTTAACGGAGGCAAAATAGACCAGCAATCCGATTTGTGGATCGATATGGAGTTCCGAAATCTGATGATACAGATCCGGATCCAGTTCCCTGATTGTCTGTAAAAATTGTAACGCCTGTTGTAGTTCCTCACCGCCGAAAGAGCGGCTTTTGAGATCAAAATAAAAATCCGTTGCCGTGATAACCGGAAGCACACCGTCAGTCTGACGTTCCATCAGCACTCTGCCGCATTGATCAACTGTATAGGTGCGATGATGAACAATCGCTGCAAAAGGAACCCCGTGGATCTGACTCGATGAAATAACCTGGTCGACCTCGGGCAGAGAAACCGGTACCAGCACCGGATTCTCCTTGGACGAAATAAAATTCAATCTCTGCAAAAGGGTATTCCACTGCATGTGCGGTGTTTGCAGTGAAGATTCCACCACACCGTTGTCCCTGACGTCGGGTGAGTGGGCTTTTAACAGTCTCAGTCCTACAGAAAGTCCCACCGTAATCGCCATAAGAAAAGAAAGGGTGCGTTTACCGATTCGCATATAATCCATCTGCTCACCTTTTTCGTTTAGATAATTTGAATGATAGCATCAACGATCTTTTCGACTGCGCCGGGACGGGCCATTTTGTCCAAAGCGGCTCTCATTTTTTGCAACCGATCCTGATCCTGAATTAATGTAATAATGGTATTATATACTAAGTTACTGTTCATTTCTGCTTCAGTGATCACCACCGCAGCATTGTTTTTTTCCATCACTCCGGCATTATATTCCTGATGATTCTCCGCTGCAATTTTAAGCGGAATCAACACTGCCGGTAATCTACAAAGCGCAAGCTCTGCCAAAGTTAGAGCACCGGCACGACAAATCGCCAGATCACTTGCCGCATACGCCTTGTCCATTTCCTCGATATAAGGATAGAGCCTGACGCGCCCACCGCTGTGTCCGATTTTATCCTCGATTTCCGGCCAGTTCTTTTCTCCACAGCTCCAGAGGATTTGAATCCGGGTTTCGCCGAGCAAGCGATCGAGTATAGCGATCATCGTTTCATTGATGATCCGTGCTCCCTGACTGCCGCCGAAAACCAGCAAAACCGGTCCTTTATCGATTTTAAAATGTCGCCTTGCCTGAGCGGAATCTATATTCAGGTACATTTTACGCACCGGATTACCTGTTATAGAGACATTATCCGCGCTTTTCAGGTGATTGATGACGTTCTTGTAAGCGACAAAAACGCGATCAACCCGGGTTGCAAGCAGTCTGGTGGTCAATCCCGGATAGCTGTTTTGTTCATGGATACAGGTGGGAATTTTCATCAGCGTCGCCATATACATAACCGGGCCGCCGGCATACCCTCCGGTTCCGATACAGATATCGGGTTTTATTCGGTACAACAAGACAAAACTGTGAATCAGACTTGAAACAAGACGAAAAATCACAGAAATATTCTGCAAAACCGAGCCCCGCTTAAACCCGCGGACAGAGATAAGATGCAGCGGATAACCTCGCGGAGGCACAACGCGGCTTTCGATTCCTTTGGGCGTTCCGATAAAATGAATCTCGGCCGCGTCGAACCTCTTTTCGAGTTCGGCAGCAATTGTCAAAGCCGGATAGATATGTCCGGCTGTACCACCGGCCGCAAAAACAATTCGCGGATTTTTTCTTTGGGCTTGGGACAAGGGAATTAAAATCTCCTTAAATAAAAATTATAATTTATGAGTAAACGTCAGCCGATGCCGCTAAAGACGGGACGTTTCAAACGCTTGTTGTATACCTGCCAGTGTTCCTGGCGCGAATAGGATTTTGAACCCTGCATCGAAATATTCAATAATATACCGACAGCCGCCAAATGCGATACCAACGCAGAACCACCATAACTCATAAAGGGCATCGGAATACCCGTAGTGGGCAAAAGGGCGAGCGCAACGGCAGCGTTGATAAACGCATAAGCGCCGATGCATATGCTGATGCCGCCAGCCAACAGCCGTGCATATCCGGTCGGAGCATACTGAGCAATTCGTATACCGCGATAAAATATGAGAAAGAAAAACAACAGCGTCACCGTGGCGCCGATAAAGCCCAGCTCTTCACCAACCACTGAAAAAATAAAATCTTTGTGAGCTTCAGGGAGAAATTCATATTTTTGTTGCCCGT
>CAZMUU010000093.1:0-2786 GCA_964569215.1 uncultured Cytophagia bacterium | reverse complement strand
CCAAATAACCCTCCCTCTGCAAAGCTGATTAACGACTGGCGCAAATGCCATCCCGGATTACCGTCTCCCAACAGCATATTGATAAAATTTTCAAAACGAATGAATTGATAGTTGTTCATCCCCATAAAAAAGAGTCCGGCCGAAACACAGGAAGTCGCAGCCGCGAGAATGTAACTGATCCTAATTTCTGCAATATAGAACATGGCAAAGGCGATCAGTATAACCAGCGCTGCTGTTCCCAGATCTTTCTCAAAGGCAATAGGAACAACAATAAGGACAACCAGAAAAAATATTTTCAAAAATCCCCCCCAGAAATCCTCGAGGTTATCGCGTTCCGAGGTCAGAACCCTGGCCAGCACCAGAATGAGCGCATAACGGGCAAAATCCGATGGTTGTATGGTCATAAAGCCCACATTCATCCAGCGTGAAGCGCCTTTGCTCGTCACAACAAACGGCAACGGCAAAAACAGCATGATCAGCAGAGCAAAGCCGAACCAGAAAAACAGGGGAGAGAGAATGAGCCAACGGCGGTAATCGACCAGGGCAAAGACCACCATCACCACCACTCCAATTGCCAGCCGAATAATATGCTTTTGCAGATAATGTGCATTATTTTCAAAGAGTTTTTCGGCGCGAAAAGAACTCGAAGAGTAGACCATATTCATGCCCAAAATGAGGACAATCACGGTGAAAAACAAAAGCAAGAAATCCATGCGCGCCAAATATTTACGATTTATCTGCATTCCGATCACCGAATTTTAAAGGTTGTAAAGGTTAAGAGTGCTAATAAAATCGCTAAAATCCAAAACCTTACCACCACTTTGGGTTCCGGCCAATTCTTAAGCTCGAAATGGTGATGTATCGGCGCCATGCGAAAGACGCGTTTACCCGTACGTTTAAAGACCAGAACCTGGATAATGACGGAAAGGCTTTCTAGAACAAAAATACCACAGATCAGCACCAGCAAAATTTCCTTTTTCACCAACACGGCAACGGTGGCGATAGCGCCGCCCACAGACAGTGCACCGGTATCTCCCATAAAGATTTGGGCCGGATACGTATTATACCATAAAAAGCCGAGCGAGGCGCCGAAAAGCGCACCGCAATAGACCGCCAGTTCACCGGCATTGGGAAGGTAAAGAATATTGAGATACTGGCTGAAATCGACGCGGCCGCTGACGTAGGCGATACCGGCAAAAGCAGCCGCAGCAATCCCGGTAAGGCCGATAAGCAAACCATCAAGGCCATCCGTAAGATTGCTGCCGTTACTGGTAGCGGTAATCACAAAAGCAACGACGGCGATATAAAAGATGCCAAAGTCAAGAGTCAAATTTTTAAAAAAGGGAATAAAGGTCGACGATCTTGCACTTTGCACCTCGGGCAAATAATAGACAATCACACCGATAAACAAACCAAGCGTTATCTGACCGAAGAGTTTATAACGGCCGATCAGACCCTTTGGCAGTTTTTTGACGATTTTCAGATAATCATCCATAAACCCCAAAATGCCGAGCCATAGCGTAGAAACCAGAACCAGCCAGACATTCGTCTCTGCAATTTTGGCAAAAAGCAGAGTCGGGATAATAACGCTGATCAGGATGATGATGCCGCCCATACTCGGTGTTCCGCGTTTGCTCAGGTGACTTGCAGGTCCGTCGGCACGGATCTCTTCACCAATTTGCATTTTTTTCATTCGTCTGATAATCGCAGGCCCGATCAGAAGGCTGATCAAAAGTGCCAGAACCGCGCTGGATGCCGTCCGGAAAGATATATAGCGGAATAAATTGAAAAAAATGTATTGGTCCTTGAGAGGAACCAAAAGATAGTATAGCATATCACTCCTGCTTATAAGGACATTTTATTTTTTAATGCCTCAATAATGGTTTCCATGCGCAATCCGCGCGATCCCTTAACCAGAACGATATCACCGGGCTGTATAGCGTTATAAAGCTCTTCTGCCAGGGCTTCTTTGCTATCAAAATGGTAGGCGCCCGTGTATCCGATCTCTTCCGCTCGTGATTTTGCCCGGCGCATACTGTCACCGTAGAGAAAAAGAGAGTGAATATCCAGCCCCTTTGCCAGATCGGCCACCTTTTCGTGTTCGGCACGGCTAAAGTCACCGAGCTCCAACATGTCTCCCAATACAGCCAGACGCCGGCTGCTGGACTGAACGCGCATATCATTCAGGGTCAACAGAGCCGCTTTCAGGCTGTTTGGGTTGGAATTATAGGCATCGTTGAGAATGGCAATATCATCATACCATTCCACCTGCATGCGTTTGTCGACCGCTTCAAAACTTTGCAGTCTGTTTTGAATCGACTCGCTTGCAACCGAAAAATGTTTTGCCACCGCGGTTGCAGCCAGCGCATTTTCAACATTGTGACGCCCCGGAATGCCGAGCTTGATGGCCCGGTTGTCAAAAAGAAACGTATATTGTGCAAACACATCACACTCCTGAATTGAAGCGGAAATCTCCGCCTGTTCCCGTGTGCCGAAACACAACTTTTGTTTTAATGGAAAGTGCTGCTTGCTCAAAATGGGGTCGTCACAATTATAGATTGCTGTACCATCGTCGGCTGCAAATGCAAATATTTCCATTTTTGCCTTTGCCACACCCTCAAGTGAATTAAAAAATTCAAGATGTGCATATCCGATATTCAGGATAACACACACCGTGGGTTGAACCAGATAACTCAATCGCTTCAGCTCACCAAAATGATTGGTACCGAGCTCGGTGACCAGGATTTCATGTTCGGGTTCAAGACCGAACAAGGTCAGGGGTACAC
>CAZMUU010000092.1:0-11968 GCA_964569215.1 uncultured Cytophagia bacterium | reverse complement strand
CTCCATAATCACGATATCGAGATCGCGGAACAAATTCGGATTGCGAATGATCGGCATATCCTTGCGTCCGATATCGCCTGAGAATCCCAGACGCATTTTTTTTCCATTTTCCCGGATTTCCATCAAAATTCCGGCTGAACCCAGAATATGTCCGGCGTCACGGAAGGTAATATTCACACCACCGGCAATTTCAAATGGGTGATCATATTGCACGCCGATAAAATGTTCGCAGGCACGTTCCGCATCATCCATGGTATACAAAGGTTCGACAGGTTCTTTTCCCTTTCTGATCCTTCTCTTGTTAAGCCATTTTGAATCCATTTCATGTATATGAGCGGAATCGCGAAGCATAATCTGACACAAATCGACAGTTGCGGCGGTGGCGTAAATCGGACCGTTAAATCCATTTTTTACCAGGTTGGGTATATTGCCGCTGTGGTCGATGTGCGCATGCGATAATACCACAGCATCGATTTCCCCGGGATCATAAAGAAAATTGCGGTTTATCTTATAAGTATCCTTTCGGCGTCCCTGATAAAGGCCGCACTCCAGGAGAATTCGTTTACCATTAATCGTCAATAGATGCTGTGAACCGGTTACGGTTTGTGCGCCACCTGCAAACTGAATCTTCATCTCTTGAAATTCCTTTGTTTTATTCACATAGCTGTCTATACCTATTTTTGTCACCCCATACACAACTGCAATGACTGTGTCTGAAGAGGCATTTCACAGAATAATTTAAAATAATACCCTGACTATCGCAAATCAAGACATTTATCAAAAAATGGTAATGGTCAATCAGATTTATAATATAGCAGCAGCCGTTCCGGGCTGTACTGCCATGGTGCGCAGCCTTTTGATGCGTTCTTCTACAGGCGGATGCGCCGAAAAGAGACGCTGCAGTCCTCCCAAAAAGGGATTAACAGGAAACATATGGGCATGGGCCGGGTTGCCATGTTGCAGAGGGATCTGTTGTGAAGCTTGCTGTAACTTACCAAGCGCACCGGCGAGGGCCAGAGGTTTTCCCGAGAGATGAGCACCATCCGCATCAGCTGAATACTCCCGTAGGCGGGAAATCATCATCCGGATTAAAACAGCTGCCACTGGTGCGCCTACGATCAACAATAAGGCACCCTGAGTTCCGCCAATTTCACCCCCGATCCAGACAAAAAGAAGGGTCAAAAGCAACATCAGAAAAAAGGTACGAAATGAATTGTTCACGTTTATCTCCAGAGCAAGCGGGCAATCCCAGGTGGTACAAGCGGATTGCCCGCCCTGTTTCGACTTACGTTTAACGCCTTTTCCCGAACAAGCCACCGATCAGGGATCCGAGAACGTTCCCCTGTCTGCGGCCACCACCGGCCATGCCCTGCATTAAAAAGCCGGCAACATCATCGAGAACGCTACCGTCGCCATCGTGATCAAGAAGGGATGCTATACCTGAAGATCCCGCACCTCCCTGGTCGCGCTTGCGGGTCAAAAAACCGAGAACAATCGGCGCCAACATGGGAATGAGCCTGGCTGCTGTGCCTTGATCCATCTTGTATTGCTTTGACATCATATTGGCTGCCTCAACACCGGATTCACCCAGCAATCCACCCAGACGCGGATCCGGATTTTTCTCCCGGGCTTTATCGGCAAAAAGCTCGTCAATGTGATCCAAAACACCGGGGTCGCCATATTTATTTAAAATGTGATCCACTCTGGGCGCTCCGCCTTGTTCATCCTTTTGCCGTTTCAAGCCACCAAGAATCAGGGGGGCAATCTGAGGGATAAGCTGCGCAGCCGTTCTCTTGTTGATACCAAGCTGGCTGGACAATTGCCGGCTGACTTGTGGCCCCATGCTTTTCATAAATTCATCTACAAAACTTGCCATTTTTATTTCCTTTTTTAAGAGTTGACCGGACCATTAATCTTCCAGCTTGGGAATGCGAATGGTCTGGCCGGGATAAATCAAATCAGCATCCTTGATCACTTCGCGGTTGGCTTGAAAAATAACCGGATATTTCATGGCGTTGCCATAATACCGCAGTGCAATTTTAGAAAGCGAGTCACCCTTGACGATGGTATAAAATTCGGTGACCTCTTTTTCTTCCGGTGGTGCGGCAAGGTTGTCGTCGTTCACTTTTTCAACGTTTTTTAGGTTTCCGGCCAGCAACACGGCTTTTTCTTTGGTGGCCTGAGAATCACATTCACCAAAAAGCGTTACGACGCCATCCTCATAATCAACATCCAAATTCTTAACCCCGTTGCCGAGTTCTTTCTCGATAAGTTCTTTGACTTTTTTTGCCTCATTGCCACTACCGAGCAGATTGGCACCGACATCTTTAAGAAATCCAAATACGCCCATTTTTTTTCTCCTCCATGTTAACAGGCTAAAAGCAATTCGGGTACCAATCTTTAATAGGTAACCATGGGTGGCAGTTTTTTCGCTTCTTCGATCCAGGCTGATACCTGTTTTAAACCCGGCAACTGACGGACAATAGCGCGGCCCTTTGTATTGGCCTTTTTCAGAGCCTCATACAGGTTTTCCGCATTGCGATTGCGCAGTTCCTTAACCGTATCGACACCGGCCTGTTCAAGCAGATCGGAATACTCTTCGCCAATACCATTGACGCGGTAGAGGTCAGCACGATTGACCCATTCGAGGATTTTCGATTCATCAATACCGGTCTTTTCCGCCAGTTCTTTCCTGCCCTTGCGGCTCGCGCCCTTTTCGAGCAAAGCATTTACGGATCGAATACCGGCTTGTTTGAGTTTAACCGTAAACTTTTCACCAATGCCTTCAACAGAACTGATACTGTAGGTAGGTGCCATGATTAGGTCTCCTTTTTTTTGTTTAAATTTAATTTAAAAATTTAAAGAAAACATAAATATAAACATAAACCGAGTACGCCTTATTCCCATGAAGCGAAAATAACTGCTATTTCTATAAAGACAATTAAAATAATTGAATTTTTCAGGTTTGTTCCCGTTCCGCCACTGCGGCAATATTCCGCGCCATATTCCTGAATACAAAAAAATGCACCGGTTTAAGAACGAGCCAATAGAGCTGTCCAAAGTGACCAGCGGGTTCAAAAATCGCTGTCTGCTCTAATACCGACCCGCCAGCCGATTCGGATACGTTGAACTGTAACCAGGCGGTACCCGGAAGCTTCATTTCCGCTCTGAGTTTGATCATTTTGCCGGGAATCATAGTTTGCAGACGCCAGAAATCAACCGCATCTCCGACACGCAACTCAACCGGATGACGCCTTCCTCTGCGCATCCCAACGCCACCGATCAGGCGATCGAGAAAACCGCGCAGCCTCCAAATCCAATTGGCATAGTACCAGCCATTTTCACCGCCGATGCGCTGCACAACCCCGAATAATTTCTCCGATCGGACGTCGGTGTGTACGAGGCGCTCATCTTTAATAAAATACCGCTCTTCCTCCGGGAGCAGTTCTTCTGACTCCCCCGACGCCTCTGTCCAGCGGGAGTCGGGTAACTTTTGGTTCAATGCCCGCCTTACCGCCTCCTGAAAGGGAATGAGATTTCCGGGTAACCACTTTCTGATTCGATGGTCGTGACAGATCGTATCATTTTTCAATCCTTCTACCAGAGGAAAAGCCAGACTCATGGGAACGGTGGTCACCAAATTGAGCCAGTAGGCAGAAAGATGCGGTGTGAGAACAGGCACTTTGATCATCACCAGCCGCTTGTTCATCACAGCAGCAACCTGTTTCATCATACCGCCATAGGTAAGAATATCCCCGCCGCCGATTTCAAGCACCTGGTCGATCGTCCGGGGTTCTTCAAGAGACGCGATCAGATAAAACAGTACATCCTCTATGGCAATCGGCTCAGCCTGAGACTGCACCCAGCGCGGTGTGATCATGACAGGCAATTTTTTAACCAGATCGCGAATAATTTCAAAGGAAGCGCTGCCCGCACCGATGATAATAGAAGCGCGAAGTTCAGTTACGTCAACACCGGTTTCGCGTAAAACGCTGCCGACCTCTTGTCTGTTTCTGAGATGATCGGATAAACCATCCGCTTCTCTTCCCAATCCGCCGAGATAAATAATTCGTTGAATACCGGCTTTGGCGGCCGCATGAGCGAAATTTCGTGCCGAGACGATATCTTTACGCTTAAAATCCCCCTTGCTCCCCATGGCATGAATGAGATAATAAGCAATATCGATTCCCGCCATTGCAGCATCCAGAGATGATGGATCGAGCGTATCTGCAGCAATACGGTCTTGGGTTTTCCACTCCCGTGCAGCCAGTTTCGCCGGATTTCGGGCCATACAGCGCACCGGGAATCCTTTTTCCAGCAACAATGGTACCAGTAAACCGCCGACATACCCTGTGGCTCCGGCAACCAGAATTTTTTCTTTAAGCATAATATCCTCTCCTGATGGAAAGACCCGTTTTAATATGTTCTTTTTTCAGCAAAATAACAATCACAAAGAGTGAAAATCCTGAAAAAATTTAATAATAACTGAATATTTTTTCTGCAATTTGGCGAAAAATTTCGTATACTTGCAGAGGAGCAAAAAATGAACGACAAAAACTTGAAAAAAATTCGCGACGTCTTTTCCAATGAAGATCTGGTGATTATCACCGTCATCGCTGCCGGTTTTCTGGCGAGTGCCGTTATTTTTATTTTCAGACTTGGGATTCCACCCATCATAACGGCTGTTCTGCTTGGCACAGCTGTTTCCGCCCTGGTTTACCGCTTTTTAGGCGGGATTCATGTCGACACCAGTTTTGCCGTTGGTGCGCTCAAAGTAAGCGGAACCATGGCTGCCCTTATCGGTTGTGCCTATTTTATCAATGGACAGCTGGAAAAACAAATCCAGCACAACATGGACCAGCTTTTTACGCCACACGTCAACACCTGGTTTGCCGTTGATAAAAGTACCGGTGCCCCCCTGCAGGTCAGAGTTACCGGAGCCGGCAAAATCGCATTACCGGATAGCGAATCGGTGGTCCACATTCCCCTCACGCTCAGACCGGACGGCGACTCGTGGCTGGTGCTGTCCCGGCAAAATAGTCAAATTCCACTCGGAAGCTTGTCTGAAAACGATCTCAAAAACGCCGGCGTCGCTGTTGATTTTAATTCACAGCTCAACAATTTTGTTGTAACCGACCGCTTACCACCGGGAACGGTGAACTATCATCTCGATCCTCTCCCCTTCAAGCTACATACACAGCAATTCAATCAGGACTATTCTCACTTTAGTCTGATCAGCAGCAGCGGCGACACGCTCTACAACGGCAGCATCTACCGGAAACAGGCACAAATTCTTTCGATAAATACCTCCTGGTATCTGGTGGCTGTGGTCGAGGTCAATCATTTGCCGGCAGATGGACATCCCTATGCAAAATTTGCCATCGGCGAAATCATCGCTGAAATCGACTGATTCATCCTTGACCAAGACTTTCTGCGTTTCGAGAATGATTCAAGGATTGAGAACATGAAAAGCAAATATCATACATGTCGGCTCATTTTGGGCGACCAGCTTAATCCGCAACATTCCCGGTCTTTAGCCAACCCATCGATATAGAAGAGTCCATTAAAAGCTGAATTTTCTGATTTCGCAACCCTATGAATTTTTGGGTTCTTTAACGAATCGAATGGGTCATTTATAGATAATATTTATAAATGACCCACATGGAAAATTCAAAAAAATTATTCGAGATCGCGCTTCAATTAAAAGTGCCCTGGTATATCAAAGATATCACTACTGCCCAAAACAATCAAAATCATCATTGTTGTAAATTGTAAATATGGCATCTAACCCTTTTTTGAGCCAATCTATCAAAACAGGTCGACAAAAACGATAACAGAGTTGGAGAAAAAAAATGAGAACACAGAAAAAAATCAATTTCAAAAGCGTTATTTCAACAGGACTTCTTGCGTTTCAAAAACGTTGCTTTTAAATCAGTTCATTTCATTGATTTTCATTTGCTTAACAAAATACTCTTAAAGAATAATTTTACAGTTTCAAACCATCCATACCGCTTATCGTTCTCTCTTTTTTCTCTGCGGTTCTCTGTGAGCTCTGTGGTTATCATTTTTTAGTTGCAAAAATCTATTTTGGACAAGAATGAGTGCGGGTGATCTTGAATTTGATTACCCGCTCAAAACGTTATAGACCCAATTTTTTCCATAACTTAGCAGCAGGTTTTTTATAGAGTCAACAGTAGCGTTATACCCAGCCCTAAATTAAAAAGGAAGGAAAAAAGCAGATGAATCTGAACATTGAGTCCTGCAGCGCGCACGAGTTCCTGAGGTTCATTGTGGTGTTCTCTAATAATTTTATACGCTCGCGGGAATAACAACACATAGGGTATCAGGGCAAGCAAAACCGGCCAGCCATTTTGAATGACCAGAACCGCAGCAATGATAATGTTGACTATAATGATCGATTGCACGATAAAATAAAGCCGGCCTGTGAACAGGGTCCCCCGAAGCACGGCAACGCCGAATTTACCCCCTGTTCTGTCTGCATCGAGGTCGATCAATTGACCGGTGAGTAAAATCGACAGAGTGCTCAATCCGGTTAAGGCCATGATGGAAATAACATAAGGATGAAAACCGAGATTCTGTCCCACAGATGCAATCAAAATTGCCATGGGGCCAAAAGCGAACCAGACAAAAACTTCACCCAAACCCCGGTAGGCCAGCTTGACGGGAGCGGCAGTATAATATTTACTGAGAAAGGCTGAAACAACATACAGGGTCCAGAGGAGAGGCCATAACGCGCGATCGATGAAAAAAGTCAGGACAATTGTTGCGATAAACGCGATAACCAGGCTGCTGCGCGCAATGAAATAGAGAGTCGAGATCAGCTGAGGTTGATCAAGCAGCACCCCCGAGCCGCCGCTGAATTCATTTCGGTGAACATTGACTTTATCTGTGCCCTGGAGGGTATCGTAAATATCATTGTATACATTGGTGGCGACATGCAAACAGGTTCCAATAACAAGAATCAGGAAGAAATTCAAGATATAAAATTGACCTGATGCAATAACAGCTGTCAGAGTGCCTGCAATCAACGGCGCATATATAGAGGAGAGAAACGGGGCTCTGATCATTTTTATAAAGGATGGCTTGATATTTTCCATTCAACCTCCTAAATTTGCTTATTCAAGCACGATTTCAACTAAAATAATTCCAATTCGCAGAACAGCTAGAGGAACGTTTACTTGGTATTTTCACGGTACAAACACATCCGACACCCGGAGCATTACCACGGCGACCGGATAAAACCGCCCTTTTTCGAAGGCTGGTACTATAAACTGGTCGATAAAGACAAAAAAACAACTCTTGCCATTATACCGGCAATTTTTAAGGCCAAAAATAATCCTCATGCTTCTGTACAGGTTCTCGATAGCCACAGCTATAAAACGATCTATTGCCGCTATCCGTTATCCGCTTTCTCAGCCGGTAAAGGCCCTTTTGAACTGGTAATCGGCAACAACCGTTTTACCCGGCAAAGCCTGGAACTGGATCTAAGAACGGAATCTCGCCATCTGACCGGCAAATGCACATTCAACGACCTTACTCCATGGCCAATAACGTGGTTCTCTCCCGGCACCATGGGGTGGTATGCCTTTGTACCCTTTATGCAGTGCTATCATGCGGTGTTGAGCTTTAATCACAAAATAAATGGCAGCCTGGAACTCGATAACAGAAAAATAGACTTAAATCAGGGCAGAGGCTACCTGGAAAAAGATTGGGGACGCGGCTTTCCGAACGCTTATATATGGCTGCAATGCAATCATTTTAAAGATCCCGGAACGAGTTTTATGCTCTCTATCGCCCATATTCCCTGGATCAACAGAGCCTTTCGCGGTTTACTTGCCGGTCTGGTCTTAAATGGCAGATTTTACCGCTTTACGACCTATACGGGGGCAAAGGTTAAATCGCTTGTTATATCCAAAGAACACATCAGCATTATTCTGCAGGATCGCAGATATCGGCTGCAAATCAGCGCGATAAAAAGCGATAACGGCACCTTATATGGGCCGCATGGCACAAAATTCGGTCATTGTTACGATGAAACCCTGACATCAACGCTCTCTCTTACCCTGCAAAAAACCGGAAAAAAGAACACAATCATTGCCGACTTGAAAGGATCACCGGCTGCAATGGATGTAAATGGAGATTTGAATAATATCACCTGAATTGAGTACAAAAGGTTTCAATTCGCCCCGGATAACGGTTATCATCCACTCTTCGATCGAATGGACCGGGAATATGATAAAAATAGTAACGCTCATCCACGACAATATGTTTACCGGAATAGTAGAGGTCGGTAAATGAATGCTGAAGGGGACTACAATTCCTGTCAAATACTCCAAACCGGTTATCGGGTAAAAAGCCTTTACACTATTGATTATTCCTTTGTCGCTTCGAGCAAGCGGTCAATCTGATAATCCGATCGATTCAACGCCGAGTACAGCTTTTCCATAATGTGTTTAAGGAGAGCCAATTTGCGCTCGATTTCGGCTTTTTGATCCAGAGCGATAATATCTATAATTGCAACAACCGTCATCCATTCAAGTAATTGCTCAAATGATTCTTTGTGAAACCACAGGATGCCCTGATGCCGGTTAATATTCATAATTGTGTGAACCTGCAGATCATTGAGAAGATCTTTAAGAACATGATATGGTTTTTGCACAGCTCCCGGGGCTATATTATACCACTGCTGATGCTCGGTAAGAACCTGAATCCAAAGTAATACCTGGTCGCATTCCTCCTCGGAAAATCCGGTTTCGTTCAAAGCAGAATGAATTCTTTTCCCAAACAAATACTCATCTATCCAGCTTTTGCTTCGAGTTTCGAAATCAGATTCCCTGACCAGCTTTCCCAGCCTGCTGACCAAAAGCCAGTTGAGCAATATATAGGGTGACAAGGCATCCTTCTTGAACATTTCCGGTTTATAAACGGATTCAAGATCCGCGTTTTTCAGTTCCTTCAACCTGTGCTCGAGCACATCGAGCTGAAGCATTACCGCAAATCGATGACGAATCTCTTCTGCCGGAACACCAATATCCGTTTCACTGGTATTGAACTCCTTAAGAGCTTCAAGTAAATCCGTGATCTTTGCTTGCAGATCATCCAGTATTTTTTTGTCGACCTCATCCTTGCTTTTGGTCAAACGGGCATCGAGTATATTTTTATAAAATTTCGGATTTGCCAGTTCATTGAAAGGTGTTTGAACAGGCTGTAAAAGAATTTCCCGTACCGCTTCTTCGATGCTGGGCACACCGCGCCCTTCAAGATATGCACACAGATCGCGGTAATGATGAAACGCATTATCTTCAACCTGGCGAAAATCCAAAAAAACGTGATACTTGAACGCTTCCAGCTCAAAATAAAGGCCGTAATCGCATAAATCCTTGTTGTTGCGTATATATTCCAGACCCGCAATATGATCGCGAAAAACACAAAACCAATTCTGCTCATAGCGAAGATTCAATCCCTGGCCCACATTTTTCCGGACAATCTTTTTTTCATCATCATTTCCGCCTTTTAAAGCGAATCCAACAGATTCTTTGATCACCCCGCGGGCACGGGAAAAACGGTTATTATATATAATCAGGCCGCATTCGCCGTCAGAGCGGTTCGAGTAAGCAAAAACATCTTCATTGACCTGCCCTTCCGGCGTCATGACGTCATAGAGCAGGAAATGTTCAACATCAGCGAACAAATAACGCTTGCGCAAAAGCGGAAAAATCTCACGTTTGTGTCGTGCAATCAGTTGTTGATCCGGCTGTTCATCCCAATAGGCACGCCTGAATTCCATACCATATTTTTCGGTAAAGCCTTCGATCTGTCCGTGTCCGAACATTGGCAATCCCGGCATGGTGGCCAGCATGATACATACACCAAAATACTTGTCATCCTTGCCGAACTGAGCCACGGCGGTTTCTTCATCCGGATTGTTCATGAAATTGACATAGCGTTTGAGGATTTCAGGATCGAACTGGATGGTGTTCTTGATAACGCTGCGATAATTGGCGTTCTCTTCGTTTTTAAGCATATTCATAAAGGCGCTGTTGTACACCCGGTGCATGCCCAGAGTGCGAACAAAGTATCCTTCCAGCAGCCAAAAAGCCTCAGCCAAAAGCAGCGTTTCCGGTGCCTCCTGTGCCACCCTGTCAACAACCTCACGCCAGAATTCCGTCGGCATGGCGGCATCAAATGATTCTTTGTCGAGTCCATGCTCGGAGCGGGACGGAATGGCGCCTCCGGTACCGGGCTCCGGGAACCATAAACGCTTGATATGCTTTTTGGCCAGCGTCATGGCGGCATCGAAGCGTATGACCGGAAACTTGCGCGCAACGCTGAGGATCACCTGAATGACCGCCTCTCTGACCTCCGCTTTGAGATAATTCAACTGCGCCGTATCGTTCCAGGGCATACTGGTACCATCATTGCCGTGATATATATAGCCAACATCATTGCTGTGAAAATCGACGCGTTTAAACACAACCGCAGCATCGGAGCGGGAAAAATAGTGGTCTTCCAGATAAATACCAACGCGATCATTGCCGGAAAGGTTGGGACCGTTAAACGTATAGGATGGATATGGTGAGTGGGGTAAAGAGAGAAAATAATCCGGATTTTCAATCGCCCAACGGCTATCTATGCCCATATGATTGGGAACCATATCGCCGGACATTCGAATACCGCGGTTCCAGGCGCGTTTGCTTAGATTTTGAAACGCTTCTTCGCCTCCCAGGTCAGCGGCAATTTGATAATCATAAAGGGAATAAGCGGAAGCTTCCGCGTCAGGATTGCCGCACATCTGCTTTATTCTTTTCGACGCCTGACTGCGTTCCCACAATCCGATCAACCACAAAACGGTAAAACCGCGCTCTGCGATTTCATCAAGTTCTTCATTCGGAATCTGGTCGAGGCGGTTCACAGAACGGTTATACTTTTTCGCCAGCTGGTCCAGCCACACATACACATTTTTAGCCAGCATAACCACCTGGGGCATCCAGTCAGAGTCACGGCTAAAGCGTTCCTCCTCAACCTCCAATCCTTCGTACTCGTAGACATGTGCCGGCCCCGCGCCGAGAAAAGAAATTTTGTTTTCTTCCTGAATAAAATCGAGACCGGTCAGCAACCG
Organism: uncultured Cytophagia bacterium; assembly: GCA_964569215.1. Classification (GTDB taxonomy): domain Bacteria; phylum Zhuqueibacterota; class Zhuqueibacteria; order Residuimicrobiales; family Oceaniaggregativiventaceae; genus Oceaniaggregativivens_A. Next base: position 828 of record CAZMUU010000092.1, on the reverse strand, counting down.
GTAAAGATATTTACCCAACAATCCCCCCCATTTGCGGCGGATATATTCCAGCTGCTCGGATAAAGAATGTGGATGTGCAACTGCAGGACTTTTTAACAGATCGATGAGCAATTCATCGTCAGGACCAAAGGTCGGCTGCTGGGCAAAAAAGTCTTTCAACGACTGCATAATTTCAACGTATCGAGTCTTTTTTTCAAGAGCAGAATCGTTAAACAATTCCAGATAGGGCGAAAAAGCGGGGTTAATATTGGCAATCCACAGCATGAGCAACTCTTCCAGAGCCACCTCCCGATGAGAAACATCACCACTTTTCCCCTTTAACCACGTCTGCGCATCCGTTTTTCCCTGATAAACCGAAAGCGGGGGAAAGATTTCAGTAAACATCTCCAAAGCCTGATTGAGGGACTTTTTACCCACTCGCTTTTCCAGCCATTCCAGAGCCTCTTTCATCACTGTTGCTTTTTGCTGCTCCCGGTAAAGACCAATAATAAAATGCAGAATTTCATCGATCAATCCCATAGCGTAGATTTCGCTGGCCCGCACCGCCTGCTCCGGCATATTGAGCAAATCACGGCGCTGGTTCATTTTCTGCGCAAATATCCGGCCGGCATAGAGATTATCAAAGATCACATTGCCTGATTTTGAAAACAGCGTCTGGTCGAATTGATAAAGATCGCGTGACTCTCTGGAAATATGAAACTCGAAAATCGGCTCGGTAGTGTGCAAAATGTTCTGCCCCCTTTCAGGATGTCACCTTTATACTTTGTTGGTTATCAAATTGCGCGAAGAAATATGAGTGAATTCCGGTTAATGATTAAGGAGTAAGAG
>CAZMUU010000091.1:0-12099 GCA_964569215.1 uncultured Cytophagia bacterium | reverse complement strand
ATTAAGTATCCTCAGCTGCGCTGCTTTTACCGGCAACAAATTATCGCTAAAGGGAGAAAGAATACGCAGCCGGCTCGACAAGACATATAATTGTCTGGAGAGGAAATTATTGTCTTCCTCCACTTCATCGATAAAATCCTGCGGATCGAGCCGGGCGCTGATCTTCAACAGTCCGGCTCGATCCCGTAACGGAATGTTTACCTCAAGAGAATCGCGAGTCGCCAGAGGCGGCGATGTTAAATGTATCGTATTTTCATAACCGCTTTTTTCATGTTCAATTTTAAGGTTGATGTGAAGGCTGTCGATCGTTCTCAGGCCGAAATTATCGATGATCAGTTTCACCGTCAGAAACGAATCCGCTTCCGAGGGGACCTGAGGGGAAAAAACAAGCGCCCCGGGACGAAGGGCCGGGTCCGGCTGTGTCGCCAGTTCCAGGCGGGTGGCCGGGTCTCCTAAAAGAGCATATTGAAGAATAGAATTTCGAATGTGACGGGTGCTGCCGAACTGCTTCCACAGTTCAGCCTTGGCCCGGGTGATCGCCTCCCCCAGAACTCTGAGGCTGTCTTGTAAAACAAGCGGATAGAGCTCTTCCATAAAAAGGTGATCCTCTGAGGAATATCCCCATCCCGAAGTGCCCATAAAGGCAATCGCCCCCTTTTGCGGCGACTGGATAAAAATCTCGGCAAAACTTTCCTGCAGGGGTTCGGCAAATCTGCCGGTATGACAGGTCATACTGGTGATAAAGGGATACCGCGGCGCATTGCCGAGCTCATAAACATCCGGCTCGTGAAACATCAAATCCCAGGTACGGCTGCCTGCATGACCGGTAAAATTGAGCCAGACGGTACCGTTGTTGATGGCATTGAGAATATCCTGACGATGTTCCCCTTCGATATACCCCTGGCTTTCTTTGTTGATAAAGGTAACCGTTCCATTGACCGGAAAGGTGTCAATGTATCTGGTCGTCAATTGCTCTGCCTGCTGCATAAAAGCGGTTTGTTCAATGCGGTTGAATCCACCGGTGATAAAGGTAAAATGCTTTTTCCAGGATGATGAAGAAGATTGTTCATATTCCTGCAATTTTTCAATATATTCCTCCGCCTGTGCCGGCGTTTGCGCCGGGATGCGGCCGACAGCCAGATCAGGCAATAAATCCTCCTCACCATCCAGCAGCGTAAACCAGACATCGCTTACCGGGTTGCCGTAAGAAGGAATGTAATTGATGCGGCTCCCGGGGCCGGAGAGATTTTTGGGATCCCAGCTCGCATCTCCCAAAATCGACAAATAGCGCGGCGATGGAGATTGCCAGTTAGAGTAAGCGAATCGTAAAAAGTGCCGAACGGCTGATACGTCCGCAAGACCGAAATTAAATTCATTATAAACATCGTCGATCAAGACCACGCGTACATCCAGACCATTATGCCGGCTGCGATACAGAGCCAGATTTTCCGCTGCAGCCCGAAAAAGAGGATGGGTTAAAAGAATATAATCGCAGTGCTGAAGATTGGTTCTCAGATCGCTTCCCTGCTCCAGCGTCATCCGGAGCGGTTTTCTCATAGCCGTACGATCGAAAACGACAAACCGTCCCGGCTGTTTTGGTTTGAACAGAACGGCATAAGCCCGGTCGTCGCTTTCAAACCGCCACAACTGCCGCGAAATGGCAGCGCCCTGAAACTGAGCCCGCAGGGTTTCAACCACACTGCCCGTCCGGGCCCCTTTTATGCCGATGATCGACCAGGATTCCCGGTCTTTGACCTGGCGGATATATCGGCTTCCGATCGATTCATAAGCGAGGTAAACCGCCTCGTTCAGATTTTTTGATCCTTCGTCGCGTATCGCGCCGAGTACGATGATGCCGGGCTCTATGGCGTTTAAAAAAGATGCCAGGCTATCGGCATTCTCCGCCGATTTCCAGGTATCAAAGGTTCTCGATTGTAACACAGCGCCGTCGGCGGGATCCAGCAAGACCAGATTATGTCCGCGGTTTCCGTGATAAAGCCTTTCATTATCGAGGGTAAAAATGGCATGATTGCCGTCACTATATCCGCCCGAATTGACCTCAATCCGACGCAACCGATGTTTTTCACCGGCAAGGGGTTGAGATAATCCGTTCGAGAGATCCCAGAAAACAATATCGGGATGGCCAAAACCATCCACAAACCAGCTTGAAACCGTATCGGCAAAAGCGAGCAGACCCTGATCAGCGGTCGTCAGTCGCGGGTATACAATTTCAATCCAGTCGAGATAAAACTGAGATCTCGCCCCCTCTATATCGCTCAACGAGCGTATTTCCAGACTGTTTTCACCGGCGCGGAGCAGACCTGCGACCCGGATGTCGACAAGTTGCTCTTCGCGATCCTCAAAGGTAAAATCGCGGATCAACTCTCCGTTCAAGAGAATATTAACATGATGATCCGGAGTTACAGGAGAAAGCGTGGTTCCGCGCAGTTTAATCAAAAGCCGGGCTGAATCGGCTTGCGGATACAGATGGGGCAGGGAAAAAGAATATCGAAAGCCGGCACCGCGATTGATGAAAGACCAGACCCAGCCTTCTCCGTCAACCGGGTCACTGTTTTGTATGTCCTGGTCCGAATCGCCCTCATAGTAATGGTTATCCTCTTCAAAATGCTCTCTTACAAAAATCCTGTTTTCAGGCGCGGAAGAATCGGGAACTGTATCAACCGGCATATATCGGCTTCCGGTCTCCTTTCCCCAGGTGAGCCAGTAGACGTTGGTGTCGCTCAGGGCATGATAAAAGGTGCTGTCGCCATGGCGTCTCTCTGCATAGAAACGAATCTCGTCGGTGCCCTGCAAAAAGGATTCTTTTGCGCTGGTATAGAGTGGTTGCTCATCTCCCTTACAGAAGAGTTGCAGGGTCTGCGGATCAATTGCACCAATATCCACACCCAGGTCTGCCAGGTCAGCACCGCTGAGGCTGTAGACCCAGGAGTCTGTGATCATTATTTTAACAGCCGGATAGGGCGGCAATGAAGATGGGACTGTTTCTGCCGCAGTAAACTCGTAAGCGGATGGCTTTGCAAGAGCGCCCCGCTGCAGTGACGGTAGAAACTGAACCTTGAATCGGATGTAGCGTAAAACGTTTATTTTCCCCTGAACCGGATTGTACCGTACCGGATAGAGCGCTATTCGATGATGCAAGTTTTTCTGGCCTTTGGCGCTCTCATAAAAGATGCGCTTGCGGGGATAAAAACCGGATTGATAATAACTCTCCCCTTCCTGATAAACCAGGTCTGCTTCCCCGTCGACATCCAGTTCCGGGGCCGGAATGATTCGCTGACAGGGCAGCACCTCAACGAGCGAGTCCACCGCAGTAACGGACGCGGTCATGCCCGGTGGCAGGTCGGGTAAAAAGACGGCAAAGGGAAGCTGCGGCCGGCCTGCATTTTGTAAATATCCGAGTCCGGGTAAAACCGGTAAAGCATAAGAATTCGCATCCGTTTGAATCATCTGCCAGGAAAGCTCCGGGGCTGTCCATTCGACCAGCATACTGTTCTGATTTTGCTGTACGATCGTAAAACCGGAATCAGAAGCGGCAAACATCAAAGGAGCCCGACAAAACATCAGGCAGATAAATACCCTGTAAAAAATTTTTAGACGACGACTAGCCATATCGTTACAAAATAGATGCTTTTGCAAATGAATGCAATAATAATTAATTTCGTTTTGGAAACCTGCGGCAATCCTGCGGATATCACGGTAACAGGGAAAGCAGTCTTATATCCGTATAGACGCTTTTTGCAACCAGAAAAGCCAGGATGCCCAGCAAGCAGGAAAGACCCACCATGCACATTGCCGCGCCGGCCTGGCTGAGGCCCAGGTTGACCAGACGATGGTGAATATGCTCGCGATCGGCGTGAAAAGGGTGAATACCCCGGCGCAACCGTCTGACGATGGCCAGAACCGTATCGGTGATCGGCAACGCCAGCAACAGCACGGGAACGGCGAGAATAACCGAGCCCGGTGTAATAGAAGCAGCATTCAGCGATATACAGGCGGTTAAAAACCCGAGCATCAGGCTGCCCGAATCACCCATAAAAATGCGGGCCGGATTGAGGTTATAACGTAAAAATCCCGCAACTGCTCCGATAAGAATCACCGAGAGCGTGATGGCGAGGACATTTTGAAAAATCAAGGCCACTGCGATATTGATAATCGCGGTCATCACCACAACGCCGCCGGCGAGCCCGTCAAGCCCATCGATTAGATTGATGGCATTGGCCAGTCCGACGATCCAGAAGATACTGACGGGGTAGGATAGCCACCCCAGCTCGATCCGGATCAAATTCGGCAGCACCAGAGCCTCCATACGCCAGCCAAAGTAAACCACGACAAAGGCGGCCAAAAGTTCCACCAAAAGTTTGAGATTACAATTAAGATCAAAGCGATCGTCGAAACTGCCGAGGAGGAAAATCGTCAGGCTGCAAACCATCAGGCTGGAGATGGCGGCAATGTTTTGGGAAAAATAGTCATTTTGCAGGAATGAAATGGCGACGATTCCGGCACTGAAGGCGATGGCGATAGCAGCGCCGCCGAATTTCGGCACCCTGCCGCGATGCAGGGTGCGATGATTTTCTGTCGCCACCATATGGTGCTGTTGCGCAAATTTGCGGACAATCGGAGTCAGAAAAAAAGAAAATGCGAATGCTATAAATAAATAAACAGCTGTAAACAACATCTGTTTTCCTATATCATGTAATGCCGGGTTGCTATATTAATGCCAATGCTTCAAAATTTATACCAAAATTGCCGTATCTCCAGAAAACAGACTGCAAAAAAAAGCCTTAAGAATAATATTTACAATAGCAAAAAAAGGATGGTGAAACAGAATATAATAATAAAAAAACAAAAATAGAAAAATTGTATCACAATATAGTTAGAGTATAATCAAGATACAGTTTATGCGCCTCCGGCCGGGCGTGAATCCCGGTCTTGTATCCCCTTCAAACAATGGAATGAAGTTTAGAGTATATTTTACGGATTCGAATGCAAAATCCATTATCCGCAACCGGTTTCTATATAGAGGGTTTCGATTTGAGAAACCATGATCTCTTTACGCCATGACGAGGGGTCGATGGATTTTGAACGGTCACCCATTACGCTCAGCAGATTCTCCTTGTCGAGCAGATAGCGTACTTTTTCGGTAAGGGCATCGATATCGCCTACAGGAACAATATAACCATTAAATCCGTCATACACAATTTCTTTTGCACCTTCCACATCAAAACAAACAATAGCTCTGCCCAGCAGTGCAGCCTGAACCAGAACTCTGGGTAACCCCTCCCACAGGGAGGTAAGAACGAACAAATCGATTGAAGATAAAATATTTTCAACGTCGTTCCGGTACCCGAGCAATGTGATCACGCCGGACAAGTTTTTCGATTCAATTTTTTCCTTCAAGGCGGTATAATCGGGTCCGTCGCCGGCGATGTAAAAATGCACATTGTGGTTCGAGTGCAGCAACCGCTCTGCAAGTGAAATCAAGAAATCCACTCCTTTTCTCGGTTCGAGTCGAGCCACCGTACCGATAACCGGTTGGCGGACAGGCGTACCCAATTCATTTCTGATCCTGGTTCTGTTCTTTTCAATCGTATATGAATCCAAATCAAATTTTGACACATCGAATCCACTTCTGATGGTTACATATTTTTCCCGCTTGCCTATTTTTGCCGACAGGTATCTCTCCCGAAGATCATCACCTACGGTAATCAATTTTACAGAAACCTTTTCGGCCAGTCGTTCCAAAATCCTGAAAACAAACCGAGCCGGCGGTTGCATTTGGGAATGAAATGTTGAACCATGCAGGGTGTGAACAATAACCGGCACATTGGCGCACCTGGCAGCGAAACGCCCGAGGATTCCCGCCTTTGCCGTATGGGTATGAACAATATCATAGCGTTTTTGTTTAATCAACTTGAAAATATAAATAAAGGCAAGAGCATCTTTTAACGGATGAATGTTGCGGGTCAGATATTTGTTCACCATAAACGCATCAACCGGAAGGGCGGCATATTTGGCATCGTACTCCTCTCCCACCATGAGATCGACCATAAACCTGTTTTTATCCAGACCGCTCACCGTATAGATTGTATTCTCATCTGCGCCTCCGGGGATCAGGCGGGTAATAATATGCAAAACACGCTTTGTATTTTTTGTTGTTTTCCGAATCAAATTATTCAAACCTTTATCGTTTTCCAATAGGGAGAAGCCAGGGGGATAAGGGGCAGAATATAATTCAATTTATGACGTATCGCCGTACCATAGTTTGAATCGATGACCGCGTTTGCCATCAGCGATATGAGGCAAAATATGAAAATAAACAGGATAATATTATCCTGTTTTCGCAGCAATCCCGGCAGGGACGCTTTTATACCGTATAAAAAAATTAAAATAAATGCGGATTCCAGGAAGGCCATAAGCATAAAGGCATTGTTAATCTGCCATGGCATGGGACCAAAAGTAAAATAAAAAAATCGAATTGGTAACCATAAAATAATATCCAAATATGAATGATATACTGTATTTGGCAAATAAACCGCACCACCAGCCGAACGCCACTGAACTTCTCTGCTTGAATATGATAAGAAAAAATTTAAAACCGAGCTATCCTGAAAATATATGAATAACCCTGTTATTGTCACCAGAAGAAATGCAATGGGCCAAAATTTGTGTTTCGTGCTACGAACAAATTGTATTAAAATATATATTACAAAAATTACAAGATATAGAACAACATTTAGTTTTCTCAAAAAATAGATAGCAACAATATCAAAAAAAAGAATAGTAAATTTAAAATTCAGATCATATTTTTGCATATAAACAAATCTATACAAGAGGTCGAAAGATAAAAAGATAATCAATGCGTCCCGCATATTGAGGGATGAAAATATAACAAACGAAGGCAAAAAAGTTATTATCAGAATTGAAAGATTGCTTTCTCTGCTCTTTAATTCAATAATTTGAGTGATACGATATATTCGCTCTACTGCTAAAATTCCCCAAAAGGCACAAAAAATTCTGATAATACTTTCGTAATTTCCAACAATCCAGTAAATTAAAGCATTGATAAGTGAAAAAACTTTAACTTGCAAAGAAGCCTGAATTGAATTGTACAATGGATAGTGATTGATAATGTTTTCCTTTATAACAACGCCGTTATAAAAATAGTCATCCCAGTTATATGGTAGCACATGAAAGGATTGATCCAATATGATGAGAATAACCCTTGATAAAAAACCGGATAATAAAATCAATCGCACAGTATATGTATACTGGACTTTAAAATAAAATATATAAATAGCAATGCTAAGCGTTGTAACAAGAACAATACCATACTCTACATTCAGTGTTATCATAACCAGTGTCATGAATACCGGTAAGAAAAAAATATTAATTAATGATGCTTTTTTTCTATAAAGCTCTGTTATCATTTGTTTATCGCAAATTTTTTATATACGTCCAATGTAGCTTGTGCAGTTTTCTCCCATGAGAATTGTTTTACCCGCTCATATCCTTTTTCCCTGAGTTTATTTGCAAATGTCGAAGATTTCATAATGCGCAAAATAGCATCAGCAATTTCTTCTTCATTATAAGGGTCGATGATCAAAGCAGCATTCCCCGCAATTTCAGGCATTGAGCTGGTATTCGATGTGATAACCGGCGTGCCATGTTGCATAGCTTCCAGAATCGGAAGGCCAAATCCTTCATAAAAAGAGGGAAAAATAAATATCTCTGCATTAAAATATAATAATGCCAACTGATCGTCCGGTACCAAACCGGTATAAAAAATATCATTTTCTAATGACAATTCCTGGGTTTTTGCGAGATAATTTCGATAATTTGAATATTCCCTGCCTGTAATAACCAATTTCGTATTCCATCTGTCATATTTGGATTTAAATAACGCAAATGCCCGTATTAGTCCCTCAATGTTTTTATGGGGACGTTTCTCCCCCAGAAAAAACAAATATGGTTTTGTAAATGCAAAGTCATCCGGTAATCTCTTCTCGACAATCGAATCGTTAAAAGGTTCTGCCGCTTCATAAATTACATCTATTTTATTCTCATTCACACCTACAAATTCGATTAAATCTCTTTTCGTACTTTTAGAAACAGCAATTATTCTTTTTGCTTTTCGCGCACCCATAATAGTGGAGAGTTTCAAATACCAGGATTTAATACGCGATATACCGCTGAGCCAGGTGGGATATTTTAAGTACTTGATATCATGTATGGTTATTACAGCAGGATATCGATGAAAAAGCGGAGAAAAGCTGTTTAAACAATGAAACACCTCAACATCCATTTTTGAATAATAACGCGCAAACTGAATTTGACGCTTTGGACCTATAGCTGGTAATTTTGTCGGGATTAAATGGATTTTATCCGACGCAAGTTGCCACACAGGGTGATTTTCGGACAAACCATTTTGAAGCAAAACCCAATAATTATTTGCTGAATCGATCCGACTAAATGCCTGGAGCAACTGATAAGAATAACGTCCTACTCCTCCCAACTTATTTGTAATGCCGGTTGCATCAACAAGTATTTTCAACAAATTTCCCCGTTATTAAATGCGTTATATAAATTGTAATCTATTCGACTCGGTTATCTTTTTCCATAATAATATATTATTATGAGAATATTAATAAATATCAAGCTTGTTTGAAATTATTTGTCTCCCTGAAGCTCCTTATAAAACGCATGGCATTGCCGTCCAAAGCCGGCCCAGGAGTAACAGGTTTCAACGCGTTGGCGTCCTTTTTTGCCGAGCTCTTTGCGCTTGTGCGGGTGTTGTGCCAGATCGTCGATTTTGGCGGCCAAATCCGCAATATTATTTTCTTCACAAACAATACCGCTGTCGGAAATCAAATAGGGAATGGCGCCGGAACGGGAACCGATAACCGCTACCCCGCAAGCCATGGCCTCAACCACAACACGGCCAAACTGCTCCTTACATCGATTCCTCGTAATCGTCGGTACCACCAGACAATCCATTTGCGCATACAACTGCGGCAATTCCTTTTGATTCACATAACCGCGGTAATCAATTCGGGAAGTCAGACCAAGTGAATCGATAAGGGAAAACATTTTCTCCATGTCCGCTTGAACACCCTTGCCCACGATCATCAAACGGGACGTTACTCCAAGTTCTGCCAATGCCCGTAACAACAAATATATACCCTTGTCCTCTTCAATGCGGCCCACATAACCGAGGGTAAACACACCGTCACCATCCGGCCGGTTCTGCGGGCGAAACCAGTCGATGTCGGTGCCCCAGGGAATGATTCTTATCGGCCCCTTGAAACCCCGGTGTCTGAGAAATTCATATGATCCCTCATATCTCACCGTGGCGGCATCCGCATGGCGGAAAAGCTGTTGTTCCGCATAGTCGTAGATAAACCCAAACCGATAGGGAACCCGATCGTATAATATATTCTGAAAATTGTCAAAACAAAGTTTTGCGTCGGGACAATAAACCCTCTTTAGCATACACGCCTGCAAAGCAAACATCGTATTGGCTTCATCAAAAAGATGAATAATATCCGGCTTGAATTTCCTGATGACCGGCGCAATTTTTTTCAGAAAAAAACTCCGGTGCCGGTAACCCGGAAAAATCACCGGTGCCGAAATAATTTCATAGCGGTGTTCCCGGTGATCTTTCGATTCATTCCGGTAAGGATCATTCCAGTTTGACGGCTTGATGAGCTTGATCTCGGCACCGGCATGACCGGCAAGGTGATCATATTTTTTCATTTCTTCCGGATAAACCGCAGCATGCTCGATATATAAAATTTTCAAGGTTTCCTCGCATACACTTTGACATATTCACCCAATCCGATATAATAAGCAAAATTGTTGAAAACCCGAAACAGCAAGCGTTTGCTGATACTCTTCAATGTCGGTTTGATTTTGGAATAATAGGCACGGGATCGAACAATGTCATAATCGTCAAAATATTTTCGGCACATGTATCCCAGAGATTTGGGATTAAAATTAAAAAGATGCTCCGGCGGACGGATATGCACCCAGGCACGGCGCTTCAATTGAGCGGCAAGCGAGACCGAATTGGGTGTTCCCAGGACCAAAAGTCCCTCCTTGCGCAACAATCCGTGCGCCTGTTCGATAAACTGCAGCGGATCCAGCACATGCTCGATCACATCCCAGGCGGTGACAACATCATAGTAATTTTTCGGCAGGTCCACTGTTTCCAGAGTGCCGGTTTTTACATCCAGTCCCATGCGGTTACGTGCATACCTGGCTGCGTATTCAGCCGGTTCGATGCCGGCGACATGCCATCCCCGTTCCTGTGCCACATGCAGAAAAAAACCGGCGGCGCAACCGATATCCAGCAGACGGCCTTTGTCCGGTTTTCTCTTTTCAATCGCCGCCAATTCAAATGCCGCTATCCCTTCCTTTTCCTCTTTCTTGTCCTGAATATAGTCGCGATATCCCAGCGTGTTTTCAGCATCATCCTGGAAATAGGATTTGGCATAAAGATTCAAAATGGTATCCATATCATGATGATCAAACTCCGGCGTCGCGGCAAACATGACGCCACAGTCAAAACACCGGTAAATGTCATAGCCATTTTTTTCAAACTGCTTTGAGGTGTTTTGACTTGAACAAATTTTGCACTTTTCTCTGTTGTTATTCATTATTTCATCTCTTGACACGTTATACTTGAAATTTTACAAAAGGCCTGACCATAAAAGCAATGGATTGCAACTCTTTTTCAATAAAGTCAAAATCCTGCCGCTCAAACGGTTTAAATATAGCCAGGCCGGCGAGTACAACAACAAAATAAACAAATGCCTTGACGATTAAAAGCAATGGATTGGGTACCGAAATCAACAAAGAAATCAGCAGCAATCCAATAGCAACCGCAAGCACTATCTTTAGCAAAAATATAAAGGGATAGCGAATGTAGAGAGACTGTCTGACCGCGATCAGTTCAAACGCAATAATGGCAACAGTAGAAATCCCGGTTGCCACGATAGCCCCCATAACGCCCCAATAATGTATCAGCAGAAGGTCCAAAAGGATATTCAAAGTACCGAATATGGCCCGCAAGCGAAAAACAGTGCTTTGCCGTTCAAAAGCATAAAGGACAGCCGAATTGACGCCGGCGCCTGTCAATATGGAGATCAGATAAAAAAGCGCAAAAACCCGAAACAGGGATGCCGCCGCTACAAAGTCATCGGAATAGAGTAAAACCATGATCCTGTCGGCGTGAAAAATAAAAAAACAAAAAACAGGTAAACAAAACAAAATGATCACCTTCAGGATCATACGCCAGCCGCGTTGTAATCTTTCCATTTTACCGTCATGAACCGCCTTTGAAAACAGGGTCAAAGAAACACCGCCAAACCCGGCGGTAAAGAGGTAAAAAAGCGCCATGGTAAGAGAAAAAGAGAGATTAAAATAGGCAATCTCCTCATTCATCACCTGAAACAGACCCAGGATAAAGATATCGGAATACCGCCCCAAGAGATAGTTTAAAAATTTTGTCAGCCAGGCAACAACATTAAAACGCCATATTCTCATTCTGTCAATCGCGGTGGATTTTGCAAAAAGAAGCGAGCCATGCCGAATGGAAAAAAAACAAACGACCGCCACAAGTGCTGCCGTCATCAGGTAAAGCAGTTCACGAATACCATATCCATGATACAGCAACATCCAGGCACCGGCGCTGACTATGATCTTAAATCCAACGTTGATGATAAAAGAAAATTTCAAATCATAAAAACTGATCAGCAGGGCATTCATCCATATGGAAAAAGCAAAGAATACCATGTAAAGCGATGCAATACCGATATAGGTGGAGAGCGGAGAATCAAACCAGAGATTCCATTGCGTCGATAAAGCATTCATCAGAAACATCGAAAGCAACGAAATTGCAATAAAAATAAAAAGCGAAGACCTGAGATATGCGGACAGTTTTTGCCGGCTCAGTTTGGGCACAAAAACATACGCAGAGGTATCGAGTCCGAAAGAACAAAGCATGGAAAACAAAAATATCAGTGTATAGAGCTCGGACCAAACACCGTAATCATGCGCTCCAAGGCCACGAGCCAGAAT
>CAZMUU010000090.1:0-12209 GCA_964569215.1 uncultured Cytophagia bacterium | reverse complement strand
CCTTCGAGCAGTACCGGAACGGCGGTGGAATCCTCATCATAGGAGAGAATTGCCGACCAGGGTCCGCCCTCGGGTTCGCTGACGATAAATTTAACGCCGTCACCAGCATAGCTGAGACCGGTGGGCATGGAGACAATACCGCGTATACTGAGCGTATCAAATGTCATATAGCTGGAATCAGATTCCTCATCGAGGGGTGCTTTGAGCAGGTCGCTAAAGCGGACCTGTTGAATGCGTTGAATTCTGGTATAGGGGCCGGTTTCGATAACATCGAATGCCAGGCGCGGCTCGATCTTGGTATCGCCAAAGCTGTATTCGAGCACACCGGTAATCGATTTTGCAGAGTCGTATTCCGCCGGATTGAAAAAATAGTCTGCAGCGTCATCGACGCGACAGGGACCGGAACCATCGTTGATTTCCCACTCGCCGTATCCGAGGCTCGGGTTGGTGATCTCGACATTTTCGACGCGAACCAGGCAGCCTTCGTAAGCTTCCGCCATGGTACCGCCGGTTCCGATTTCCGCCGTGGTCATGACCGTGGGATCGATGCCGAATACACGGGTCGAATCGATGCGAAAATCGCTGACATTCGAAACCTGGGTGCAACCGCGGTACTCGGAAACCTCGCCGGTAATGGTGACGTGATCGCCTTCAGCCGCTTCATTTCGATCATAGACCTTTATGCCGTTCCAGGCACCGGCGGAATCGGCAACAAAATAGTACGAACCGCCAAAAGCATAGACTTCAGCGGTAATGACACCAGAGATGGTCACGGTTTGACCTTTCAGGGGTGAGTCTCCGGATTCGTCTTCGGTGTATTGAATGTCCCGAATCGGTGTCACCTGGGCCCAGGCGGAACCGACGAGAAACAAAACCACCATGACAATGCTTGACATTTGAATCAATCTTTTCAAAACGTCTCCTCCTCTTAATTGTTCATATTGCATTTATTTGATGATGACAAATTTCCCGGTTTCCAGTTTTCCCGTTTCCATATCTTCGACGCTGAAAAAGTAAAGTCCGGTTGCTACCGCCTGATCATAGCTGGAAATCAGGTCCCAGGCGTGCATGCCGCCGGCCAATACGGTTTCAGTGTTGCCGATTCTTTCCGACATGAGTCGAACATCCTCGCCGCGATAGGTTGCACCGTTATGGTGAATTTCATCGACGAGATCGCCTGCCAGAGTGTAGATACGAATTTTCGCACGCGCCGGAAGATTGATAAACCATAGCATCCGTTCGCGGTCGCCGCTACCGTCCCATAACGCCTGTGCCCGGTAAGGATTGGGAAAAACCGATACCGGTAATTTTGTTTCCTCTGTTCTTGCCGTCGTACCCGGAATCACGTAGGTCTTATTTTCCAATACAGAGCTTTCAAGACCCGGAAGCCCGGTTTTGGGATTGCCCTCATCGTATGCGGTTACAGCATACCAGTACTCACCGGGCCATCCTGTTCTCAAATTTCTGTTGATAAAACGATAGTTGTATTGCTGTCCATCTATGGTTGTATCGATTTTTATTCTCTCAAAGCCGGTATCGTAACCCAGGTTATTGATTTTATCGAACTGCGCCAGCAGGGTGGCATCCTCGGCTCCGACCGTTTTGGGTGCACTATAGATGCGATATCCCTCAAAATCCTTTTCCCGCGTAATGGGGTCTTCATACTCTTCGCTGATCGTGTTCCAAAAAAGAGTCACTTTTCCGTCTCCCGGCACCACGTGCAAAACAGGTGAAGGCGGCGGGCTGGGAAGAATATAGCGGTCGATAACGCCGTTACCCGCTTCGATCTGGCGAAACCGGTTTTCGTAAACATCCTCTTTAATGTCGAGATTGCCGTCGCCGTCACCAAAAACGGGTTCACCGGGGTCCCAGTGACCGTTGTTGTTATAATCGAGATCGGGGCGGTATTCATCTTCTCCGGGATCGAGAACACCGTTGTTGTTCTGGTCTTCATTGGGGTCCAGTTTGCCATCGCCGTCGATATCCTCGCCGTTGTAGGCGATCTGTGCCCATTCTGAATTGAGACGCAGCTTGGTTCGTCGCGCCGGTGTATCGCTCTGGTCGCTGTTTGCCCATTGGCCACAAACCACGGCAAACACGACTTTGACCGATTCCTGCGGTAAAAGATCACCGAATGGACCGGTCATTAGAATCAGCATCCAGCTATCGGCATCAGCCGGATTTTTGGGTATGCCGCCGGCAGAAGCTGCGTTGAAATATTTGCCGGTGTGCCGACCCTTCATGACCTCATATCGTTCCTGATCACTCGTCGGCATGACGTAATCGGGAAACCTGGAGTTGGCGTGCCCCAGCCATCTCCACTGGTCGTAATTTACGCTAGCGTGCGCATCGATGTTTGAGGTGCCCAGATAGCGTATGCCCACGTAAGAGTGTGAGAATCCTTCATCGCCGTCGACATCGAATTGATAGGCCATATCATAGTCGATATCAAAGCCGTTGAGATTGTCGTACCAGGTCCAGCCGCCGCCCGGTTCATAGATGCTGGTATAATTCATATTGCCGATGGAGGCATCCGTCCACAAACCGGCATAGAGATCCTCTATGGGATATTTGGAAATATTGGTGATGGTATAATTGAGAATGACAAACGCTTCCGTATAGGGATAATTCCAGGCATAGGACTCCAGGTGGATATTGAGCCCCAGGGGTGTGTGATTGGGAATCTGAAAGGAGGTGCCCGGAACGGTTTTATTGACATCGGTAAAGTCACAGATGAAATCCTGATGCGATATGGCGGTCGGATCGTAATAACGCGAGGTGACGATGGAGGAGCGGATTTTGATGGTATCGCTCTCCAGGGCGGTGTTGGTAAATTCAAACCCCTCTTCCCCGGCTTCAAAAACCCCATCGATAATGGCTGTGGAAACGTGAACACCACCATCCGGTCCGCCGATCCCCCCGACCCATAAACCGCCGTAAGACATGTGTTCGATCTGTTCACGAATATTGTCGGTTTGCAATTTATACATACAGGAAGGCTGATCCGGATTATTATAACCCTCTCCGATAACGCCGTAATTGGTGATGGTAAGACCGAGATTGCCGACGTTGTGATAGTGCCAGTAATCGTCTATCGCACTCTTGCGCAATGTTCTGTCCCGCGGATGCTGAGCGAACGCACAGACGCCAACGAGTAAAAGAAGAAAAAAACCCTGTATCAGAAATCGTTTTAATCCATTCATATAACTATCGAGCCTGCCGAAAGAGTTGCTGGAGGAATTGAGATTCTTGGGTAGACAATGTAAAAATTGAAAACATAAAATGCAAAACAAAATATTATTAAGAACAGATGAAATTGCAAATTATTGCTTTTACTTTGGAAAATAACGCTCGCGTTTCTTGGCTTTGAGTTTATCCAGACGAAGCAGTATCAATCCGTCGACACAGTTTGAAAAATGCGGATCCACGGAAAAATCGAGAAACCGCACACCGCCTTCATCACAAAGCTCCACATATTGGCGAAAGAGAATGGGAATCGAGTATCCGTATATACGTAATGTTTGCTTTAAAATTTTCAGGTCATCGATCGGATTGTCGGTGTTTATCACCTTGTTTAGTTGATTCTCTTCCTGTTTCGAAAAGGAAAACCGGTTTTTGGCAGAGGCGAGGGGTTGTTCCGAGGGATACCATTTCTGATAATAGTAAACGATCAGGGACTTGGCATAATTGGAATAATTGTCGCTGATACTGACGGCACCATAAAGATATTTGATGTTTGCTCTGTTAAAAACAACAAGAGCGATACCCTGCCATAACAGATCCAGCGCATTGCTTTTCCAGTATTTTTCCTGAATAAAACTGCGGCCGAGCTCGACGCTCTGTTCGAGACAGGTGACAAAGGCGTCATGAAAATCGAACAGAGAGGCGTTGTAAAGTCCGTTGATCCCATATTCCTGCATGATTTCTTTACAAAATCCGAGGCGGTAGGAACCTATAATTTCCAGCTCCTCCTCATCCCATAACACGATGTGGCGGTATGTTTTGTCGAATATATCGATATCGCTTTTTTCGCCCGTACCCTCACCCACCTTGCGAAACGTCACCTCGCGCAGACGGCCGATCTCTTTGATGAGGTTTTCAGCCTGCGGATAATCGACCAGATACAGCTTTTTTCTTTCATCGACAGAGATCAGTTTTTCCGCTTTCGATATTTCCGTTTTCAGTAATTTTCTGTCAACGGGGTGGATGATGGTTTTTTCCGTTTTGTAGAGCCCGCTTTTGTTTTTGCCGATACGATAGACATGCCGGCGCAAGAGACGGGTTTGCACGACCAGGTCGTAGGCCCTTTGATGAAAAACCAAGCCGGGGATGGGGTCGCCGATCTTGATGGTAATTGTTTTACCGCGTTTTTTCAACACTTCCTGAACAAGCAAAAACATGGAAAAGGATTTAAAAAATACGGAAACAAAATAAAACCAGAAGGAATTTCTCGCCTTGATAAAAGCCGGCAGAATGGGGATTTGCTGTTTACGGGCAAAATAGAGCGCCCCTTTTTGCCACTTTTTATCGCGAATGCCCTGAAGGGTAAATCGCGATACTTCGGCGGCCGGAAAAAAAATGACCAGTTGATCCTGTAACAGGGCATTCTCTATAGCCTTGACCTGACTTTTTTGCGGCCGTTTGGAAAAAATATCAAACGGTAACAGCAGGTTGTCCAGATTGGAAATGTTGGCAAGCACATCGTTGGCGATAATTTTAATATCCTTTCGAACCTGGCTGATCCCCATCAACAGCGCCAGCGCATCCAGGCCGCCGAGAGGATGGTTGGCAACACAAATCGCTTTACCTTCGGCGGGTATGCGGTTATAATCCTTGTTTGAAAGCACAAACGAAAAATCGAGATAATCAAATACGGCTTCAATAAATTCAAAATCCTTTTTATCGCTGTGTTGCTGCAAAAACTGATTGATCTCCCTGACGTGGAGAAGTCTTTGCAAGATGTTGATGATAAGGTTGGCGATTAAGTCGGGAAATTTTTTAAACAGGGTGGGTTGTTTTGATAATATAATTTTTCTAAGGTTCAGCTCGCGCATATCGTGGCTTTCGGTTTGATACATTCCGCCAGAGACTTTTAATATTCATCAGACTAAAAAGAAGAGAACCCAGTCCGAGTTGAAGATAATAGGTTAAAAACCGCCAACTTAGGGTGGCAATACCAATAATCTCTCTGGGAATAAACGCACTAAAGATAAAATAAAATGCCGCTTCCGCACCAACAGATCCACCCGGCGTCGGAATAAACGTTGCCAGGGTAAAAACAAGCCATTGAAAAATAAAAAAATCTACCGGATGAACCGGAACGTCAAAACAGACCAGCAACACGGTTATCACCGAATACCTGCACATCCATTGTATTGCTGTCAGCATCAGGGTAACAGCGAACCGGCGCTTGCCTTTTTTCCCGACAAGCTTGTAAACAAAAAGAAAATCGGAAAAGAGGAGTTTGAGATGGCCGATAACAATTCGAACCGGCTTTTTGTCAATGATTCCTTTTATGGCTCTATGGTTGCGAAATTTGCATAAAAGTGTAACCATTCCTGTCATTAAAATCAAGAAAATTATTAGAGTCGTGCCGTTATTCAGAGTCCGGGCAAGGGTTTCGTCGAACAGGGAAAGGTTGAAATCGGAAGTGAACAACAGAGCAACCGGAAGCGCAATGGCGAAAAAAATAGCATCCTCAACGCTACCCAGGGTCATCAGGGAAGCGGCAGCACCCGGCGTCAATCCTTTTTGTATCAGCATGCCCAGCTTTACATAGCCGCCACCGATCGCTGTCGGACTGATCGCCGAGCCGATTTGAGTACCGATAACGATTTTAAAAATTTCATAAAATCGAATCGTTTTTCCGAGAAAACGGGTCCACAGAAAAACTCTGATCGTACTCGTCAGCCATGGTACCAGCCCCAACACCATCGCCGCCAACAGGTATAGATAGGGTACATTGCGCACAATCTGCCATACATTCTTCTCCGTGATATAGAGAGAAAAAACAATGTTAGCTATAATTGCGACCGGAATGATAAAGAGAGCCCAGCGAAAACACTTTTTTAGGATAGAGATGGGCTCGCCTGGCTTTGCGTATGTGCACTTTTTCATAAAACGCCATCAGTTTTGTCAAGGTGTGCTGCCAGTTATAGCTTTCTTCCACCAGCTTGCGGGCATTTACACCCTTTTGTTTATAACCGTTTTGTGACAGGTCAAGTATATGGTTGCAAAAATCCTCAACCGAATCCACTGCTGCCAATGCGCCGACAGAGTTGTCTACCCGCTCTGAGAGCGCCCCTCCGTTAACGCCGATAACCGGCAATCCACAGGCCTGTGCCTCAACAATGGAAAGTCCAAAAGTCTCGTGCGGACCGGCGGTAAGATAGATATCCGAAGAGGCGAGAAATCTTGCCAGTTTTTCTCGGTCATTTTCATAGGGCAAAAGCCTGACGCGGGAATTGCGGCTTTCATAGTTCTGTACCTGATTCTTGTAAGGGCCTTCACCGACGAGAACAAATTTTGCCTCTATTTTATCAGAAGCCCGGTCAAACGCCTGCAGCAACACATCAACCCGTTTCTCCGAATCCAGCCTGCCGCTATAGATGAACAAAATCTCTTCATTTTTGACACCCTGTTCTCTGCGAAAGGCCGCAGATCTTTTCCCGGGATGAAAAACCTCGATATCAACACCTAAATTAATGCGCTCGATATTACGAATCTGCATCTTGTCGAGCTTTTCTTTCATCCGCTGCGAACAGACAAGGTTCATTTGAAAGCGGTTGTAGATAAAGCGCGCGTATCGTTTCGCTACCAATCGACAAAAGCGGGCAAAGCGTTTTCCACCGAGCCGTTTCATGGCCGGATATACATAAGCCGATGGAAAGTCTGTATGATAAAAACCAACCAGAGTGACCGGAAAAAAGAGCCGGTAAAGAAAAGCGACGTGGGGAAGAAGATAGGCGCTGCCCAGTTCGATAATATCAGGTTGGGTTTTTCTTAATATCGTAAAGACTTTTCCCAGCCGCCAAATAAAACGGTAAGGCTCGCATCCCGGAATGACCGGAGACTTTATGTGATATATGGTCAGGTTATCTTCCCTTACGGTTTCATCCCGTTCGGCCGGAACAATAAGAATATGTTGATGCTGAGGCAAGCTCTTTATATGGCGCTGTTTCTCATGCAAATAGGTTCTGATTCCGCCACTGGTGGGATTATAGCTCTGTGTCAGATCACATATTTTCAAGGAACGCTCCCCGTTCATAAGGTTAATTCATACCCGGAAATAGCATTATCATAAGAAACAATCCGTTCCTTTTGCGACCTTTTCGCATAGACCATTTTATTCGGCTCTATACCATATTGAATGGCATGGCGTTTTGCTTTGTCAGAGGACAAAAGGACGGTATCGGATAAATTGACCAAAACAGCAAACATCTTTTTGGCAAAATTGATGTTGTTTTTCGGCAATTTCTGAAAAAAGGCTTTCACCTCCGGATAGGGATAACGCATAAGCACCGGAATTTGCATCCATTTTGCCAACAATAAACCCCAGATTGCCAGGGCATTAAAAGAATGGATATAAATTTTATCAATGTGTTTTTTGTAAAAAGCGTCGCCAATATCGAACAGAGAATAGAGATCCACCTCCATGTCCGCTGCCGGCACATACACCCGCTGCATCGGCGAAAAGGAATAGGTTTGAGCGCTTTGTTTCGCGCTCTTTTTGCTAAACAGGCGGTATGAAAAATTTCTCGCATTGGTACTTGACGCCCGTATAGGCCTGATATAATCCCGCACATCGACATCCTGAGCAAAAACAGCAAAATGCGTGCTGTCATCCTTGAGATAATATTTTGCCGCCTTGCGCATCAGAGGTCTGTCTCTATATTCCGTTTTAAATCCGATCAGATAGGGAATCATCAACGGCAACACCATCTTGATTTCCTCAAACCGCTGCACAAGCAAAGCGGGATGTTGTACCACTTGCGGAATGAAATCTATCAGTATCCGGTTGATCGTGCCGGTGATCGCTTTCAAAAGTATTTCGTCATCCCGGTTGAAATCGAATTGTTGCTGAAAGATTTGTTTCAGGGTCGGATCGCTTTTGATCAGTTTCTGCAACAGGGAAAGCCTCGTCTGCTTTTTACGACCGGCAGAAAAAACGCCTTCGGGCAGGTAATAGAGGCTTAAAAGTGCAAGTTTGCTTTTAATAGTAAGGGATTGAGCCTGTTCGTATTGATTAAAAACGTGTCCCAGCAGATTGTAGGCCGTTTTATTTTTCTTTTTTCCGGCGGAAAAATGTCGATAAGCCACTGAAAAGATGCTGTGAGCGATTTTAACGGGAGAGCCGCCCTCGCCCTCGGGCCGGGTATAGCCCTTGCGGATAAATGACAAAAGCTGATCAACACTCTTCGCCTTTGGTGTACAGGTGTGAGGAGAGCCGATATAGATACCGCCGTGATCATCCGAGCCGGCGACCATGTACTTTATCCAGGGCTCCTTGCCCCTTGGTGTGATGTTGTGCTTTTCCGCGCATTGCCATATTTTTTCCGGCGTCATCGTTTTCAGCAGGCGTAGCAAAAAATCATCCTGATAAATCAGTTTGCCACCGTTCTTAACCTCAAAATATTTGAACAACAGCAACATTTTTTGAATGTGGGACAATTGCAGCTTGGCAGACATGTTGAAAAAGGGATGCGCGACAAAGTGAATAATGTTGTTTTTTTCGAGATAATCAACCAGTTCATAAACATTGAAGCGCAGTTCCTGAATAAAATCGTGTTTTGTCTGATCTATATCGAGGACGACGATATGGATTTTTACCGGATCATCCGGAAAGAACGCTGAAACCTCTTCACTGATGAAAAAGCGCTCCTTGTGAGCGACCTGCAATGCCCCTTCAATGGAATCGTGATCGGTTATGGTAACAAAATCCATACCGTTTTGTATCGCACGGTTGTACACCTCTTCCGGCGTGGTATAGCACTCATTGACGCCGAGTTGTTTCAGCAACCAATCATCTGCATTTTTTGAAAATTTCGTGTGGACATGAAGATCTATCCGTGAAAACAATTCTCGTGATGCACTAGTTTGAGAGCACGGTTTCATAGCTATTTATTAGTCCTTTGTTAATCTCATTCCAGGAATATCGCTGTGACGTGTTGCGCGCAATCCGGCTGAATTTTGTTCTCAAATCGTCGCGTTTCAGCAGCAGTTCAATTTTGTCGCTAAAATCAAGCGGATTGTTGGATTTTGCGATCAAGCCATCGAGTCCCTGATTGATGATATCGGCAACCCCGCCCTTGTCCACCGCCACAGCCGGGGTTCCGGAAGCAAAGGCTTCGAGGATGACATTGCCGAAGGTTTCCGTGGTCGAGGGAAAGACAAACAGATCGGAGGAGGCATACCATTCGGCGAGATTTTTGCCGTATTGATAGCCCGTATAATGGGCTTGGGGTAAGCGCTCTTTAAGCTCGTTCATCATCGGTCCGTCGCCAACGATAACCTGTTTGAATTGATGCCCGCGTTCCTGCAAAATAATATTGGCGTCAATGAGGTCATCCAGGTCCTTTTCCTTCACCAGACGACCGACAAAAAGCAGAACCGGCGTGCTATCATCTGCGCCGATGCTCTTTCTCAGCGCTATGCTGCGGTTGTCGGGTGAAAAACGGTCGAGCTCGATACCGCGCTGCCACAGCTCACATCGCTCGATGCCTTGTTCTTCCAGCTCTTCGATGCTGCTGGGAGAGGGAGCATAGGTTCTACTGGTCTGGTTATGGAACCACTGTAAAAATTTCCATCCCAGTTTTTCCGCCCGCCTGAACCCATAGTATGAAAAATAAGAAACAAAATGGGTATGGTAACTGGAAACGGTTCTAATTTTTTTCTTCCTGGCATATTGTAATCCGTACATTCCCAGAAGCGTCTCGCTAACAACATGTATCAGGTCGGGTTGGAATTCATTCAAGTCGGATTCCAGGCCATCAAAATAGGGCAAACCGAGCCGATAGTCGCTGTACAAAATGAACGGCACAGAGGAAACTTTTTTTACCTTTCGGGTCCAGGAATAATCATCACCCGGTTTGACCGGAGAGAAAAATCTAAAATCGACATTCTCCGCCTCCAGGGTGTCGACCAGGTGGCAGAGCGTCTTGACAACACCGTCGGTGTTGGGGGGCAAGCTTTCTGTAAAATAGGCTACTTTCATAACAATCCTCAGAGTTGAATATTCACACCAACTAAAAGACCTATATGCGCGCTAACCAGTCCGAGAATCAGACCGGCCAAAACATCGCTTGGATAGTGTACACCGTTATAAATTCTGGACAATCCGATCATGGTTGCCAGTCCGAACGAGAGAATGGCCCATTGCGGATAAAAATGGTTCATCAAAGCAGCCATCAAAAAAGCGGCAGCCGTATGGCCGGAAGGAAAACTGAATTCATCCGGCGGTTTGATCAGGTTTTTGATTTCATTCAGAACCTTAAAGGGTCTGAAGCGTTTAACTTTATCCTTTACGATCTTGTGAATAGTTAATTCAATGGCAAAGGCAATAAAAGCACAGGGTAACAGTATTTTTGCGGTCATTAAATCAAACAAAAGAATAATGATCCCGATCAAAGCATAAACATACCCATCGCCAAGGCGAGAAGCCTGATACATC
Organism: uncultured Cytophagia bacterium; assembly: GCA_964569215.1. GTDB lineage: Bacteria > Zhuqueibacterota > Zhuqueibacteria > Residuimicrobiales > Oceaniaggregativiventaceae > Oceaniaggregativivens_A. The sequence continues at coordinate 1,540 of CAZMUU010000090.1, read as the reverse complement.
ATCCGATCCGTCATTCTTTTGCCATTGAATCCCCAAATCTTGACACACAAGAGCTGATCAAGGATGAGCATATTTTCAACCATATTTTTCATAAACATCTCCGTCACGAGATAAACGACAATGTTAATTTATTTTAAATATAGGTTAAAAAAATTAGCTCTTGATAAACAAACTGTTAAGAATGGGTGAAAAAATCTTGTCCAGAGGGGAGATTTAAAAAAAAAGCCTTGTCGGTTTTGGAATTGGGGGTGGCAGAAACCATGCTTTCAACGATGAAAGCTATAAACACGACAAGGCTTTTATATGGAACCCGGTGATCCGCAATGCGGATCACCGAAATAACGGTTCTATTTAACCAACATCATTTTCTTTACCAGCATCGTCTCGCCGGCCTGAAGGCGATAAAAGTAGAGGCCGGTCGGGACATCCGTGGCATCCCATGAAATTGTATAGATGCCGGCTGATTTAACCGACTGGACCAACGTTTCAATTTCCTGGCCCAATTGGTTGAAAACCGTCAATCTGACCATGCCATTTGCGGGAACCGCATAACGGATGGTTGTGGACGGGTTAAACGGATTGGGATAATTCTGATCCAGCTGATAGTCATTGGGCGCTGTTTTGCCTTCTGTGATTTCCTCCTCTACAGCTGTTTCCGAATCACTGATTTTCTCATGGTCAAGAGCACTCCATCCCATAAACCAGGGGGTTGAGCAATTGGGATCAAAAGCACCTTTGTAATCGGCTTGTGTAAAGAATGGATCACCGGGATAAACAGTAACCGTCGCCGCAGGACCGTTGGCATCCGGAATGGGATTAAGACCGCTGTTCACGTCCCGGCCGATCTGGGTAATCTGTGGATCGACGATCTGATTATTTGAAAATGCGGCTGCGGTGCGGACAAATTCCTGCGGTACAATGTCGGAAAGAGTGGTTCCGGCACCAAAGTCCCACCAGATATTGTTATCCAGTGCCAGGAGTCCGTTTTCCAGTTTTGCGCGGCTATCTTCGATGGTGATATCTTCCACGGCAATTCCATCACCGGTAAAGGCTGTAAAGATGGAATTGGTGTAAGAGCCACCGGCATTATCGCGAAAAATCAGGGTGTGGTTATTGCCGTCACCTCCGGGGGCGGGTGAGAGTGCTGAACCTGAACCTATGTAAGTCACATTCCATATTTCCGGAGTGGAATAAGGCGTACCGGTTTCGTCATCATCACCACCATCGTGCTCACCACCACGTCCGGCTTCGTCCGTACCCTGGATGGAAAACCAGAACTGGCCCTTGCCGCGAAATCCCTGATCGTAATCATAGGAATCATCACCACAAAAAGCCGCGATAAGATTTTTACTGTTGACCGTTCCACCAAACCATTCAAAACCATCGTCGAAATTGGCATACACTTCAATGAATTCGATACGGGTTCCGCTTCCAACAGCACCCATGGTCAAACCATTAATCTCATCTCCGGGAACGCCGCTGATGCTGAATCCGCCGTGACGAATCGATACATAGCGCAAGAGGCCGGAATTGTCATTGT
>CAZMUU010000089.1:9581-12251 GCA_964569215.1 uncultured Cytophagia bacterium | reverse complement strand
CATAGAGCTGCGACTGGGCATTATAGGAAAACTCGACCTCGCCCTCTATTCCATCGGCATCGATGCGGCCGATCACACTTTGATTGATCATCTCATCATTTCGCTTTCGGCTCTTTTGCAGCGTATCGGCGCTGAATGAGCTTACCTGAACATCTTTATTTAAAAAGAGAGTTTGAGCGAGAAGATGAAACGCCGGTGACATCCGATAAGTCAGTGTATTGTGAATCCCGGAAACGTGTTCCTGAAAACTCTCGATATCTCCACGCAATGACGTATAATTATCACGGCGTCGCTGCCAGGTATAAATATGCAAGGAATCCATTGTCCCGGGTGCAAAAATTTTCTTCACCCGGTAACCGGCATTCAAATCCTTATTGCGGCGGTCGGCGAAACGGTCTTCACCCAGCGCAAAGCGCAAAGAATGATCGTATTCTTCCCATTCGATGTGGTCGGCAGCGGCATCAAAAGAATAATAGAGTCCGGAATCATTCTGGTCAAACCGCCTGTCCCATTTGGGACCGGCAGAGGCTTGCAGATGAACCTGTGGCCGGGGCGTGATGGTCAAACCGAGGCTGCCGTCATGTACCTGAATATCATTATTAAAACCGGACTGTTTGTCCCGGTAGACAATAGAGCTTAACCGCCCGACCAGCCGCGTGTTGTTTAAAAGAGAATAACGAAAGGTTAAATCCAGATTTTGATCATCCTTCCACTTTTCGCCGGCGGAAAGTTCCAGCATGGAAGAACGAAAGCGTTCGTTTATTTCAATAGAGGAACGCGAAGAGAGTCGTTTGTGGGTGTGAAAGCTATAGTTCCAGACATAGGTATTGAATTCCTGGCGGAAACCCAGGGTTTGATAAACAGGTTGACCGGGCAGGGACAATTGCGCATAAGACAAGGATGAGAGCAAGCAGACAAAACCGGTAACAATTTTAATGATGTTTTTCGTCAAGAGTATCTGATTATTTGTTTAGTGATATCAGCTCTGATCCGATGGTATTTTTTTATTGAGCGCATTGACAGCAACTGTTTTTGACTTTAGAGGAACGATCGCCCCTCCCGAGATCACCAGTTTCAGCGCTTCTTCAACGCTAACGTTGAGCAATTGTATATCTTTTTTGGGAACGAAAAGCAGATAACCCGACGTGGGGTTTGGGGTTGTGGGTAAAAAGATGCTCACCATATCCTGATCCAGGTTTTCCTGGACCACGCCTTTGGTATCCTGAGTCATAAAGCCGATTGAATAGATTCCTTTTCTGGGATATTCAAAGAGGACCGCCTGCTTGAATACTTCACTCTGGTCGGAGAGAAACGCCTGACTGATCTGTTGAAAAGTACCATAAATGTGCCGCACCACGGGAATACGGCTTAACAGAAGATCACTGAGAAAAATCAATTTGCGGCCAAAATAATTTTTGGCTACAAAACCGACAACGAATATCAGGATAACCATCGCCAAAAGGCCGAGCCCCGGTATGTAATATTCCTGACTCTCTATGCCGATTGCCCGGTAAATCCCCCGGCTCACATATTGATTCAGCAAGCCGTCGAGATTGATGAACAACTGCCATACAACGTATACGGTCAGTACCAGCGGTATCAAAACCAGCAAACCGGCGAAAAAATAACCGCGAATCCGTTTGCCGATTGCAGGAGATTGCCCTTGTGGCAACATGAGTTATCAGTGCTCCGTTATTCGTTTTGCGATTCACGTATTTTAATAATCACTTCATCTTCAGCAGCCATACCATATTCTTCCCGCGCCACCTTTTCGATAAAGCTGGAATCATTTGTCAAGGCTTCCACTCTTTGCTCCAGAAAGGCATTTTGTTTCTTTGCCTGTTCGATTTCATTTTTTGTCTGATGCCGTCTGTAATGCAAACGGGCATAATTGTAAAAACCGGTATCCCCGAAAACAAAGAACAACAAAAAAAATGCAATGCCTCCCAAATACCACCATTTCCGATTGATCGTCAAGTGTAGACGTCGGAGAGGTTTGAATTTCATATCTCCTCCCGAAATGATGCCAGGGGTGCCGCGGCTGACCTGAGGGCACCCCTGTTATATAACCAGGTTTACTTTTTAACCACACTCATACCGGCAAAGCCGGCAATCTCGCCCAGTTCTTCCTCGATGCGCAATAACTGATTATACTTGCAGATTCGATCGGTACGGCATGCAGAACCGGTCTTGATCTGACCGGCATTAACAGCAACCACCACGTCGGATATGGTATTGTCTTCCGTCTCGCCGGAACGATGGGATACCACAGCTGTATAACCGGCTGTTTTCGCCATCTCAATGGCGTCCAGCGTTTCCGTCAGAGTACCGATCTGATTCAATTTGATCAGAATCGAATTGGCCACACCGGTGTCGATTCCTCTTTTCAGGCGTTCTGTATTGTTAACAAAAAGATCGTCACCAACGATCTGAATATCATTGCCGAGTTTATCGGTCATCTCTTTCCATCCGTCCCAATCATCTTCCGCCATACCGTCTTCGATGGATATGATCGGATAGGTTTTGACCAGCTTGGCGTAATAGTCAACCATTTGAGATGGCGTCAATTCCTTGTTTTCCGACGCCAGTATATATTTCTTCTTTCCGGTATCAAAAAATTCACTGGAAGCGGGATCGAGAGCAATAAAAATCTCTTTACCGGCTTTATAC
>CAZMUU010000089.1:5305-9571 GCA_964569215.1 uncultured Cytophagia bacterium | reverse complement strand
GCTTTATACCCGGCCTTTTCGATTGCTTCCATAATCACCTGCAGCGCTTCTTCGTTGGATTTCAGATCCGGAGCAAACCCACCCTCATCGCCGACAGAGGTGTTGTAATTCCTGGCCTTCAGGACCGATTTCAGATTATGGAAAACTTCTGCACCCATGCGCAGGGCTTGGGCAAAACACTCCGCACCGGCCGGCATTACCATGAACTCCTGCAGATCGACATTGTTATCGGCATGGCTGCCGCCGTTGAGAATATTCATCATCGGAACCGGCAACACTTTGGCATTGGTGCCACCGATATAGCGGTAAAGCGGCAAGCCCGGTGCTTCTGCTGCTGCTTTACAAACCGCGAGCGAAACACCCAGTATGGCGTTGGCGCCGAGTTTGGATTTATTTGCTGTGCCGTCAAGATCCAGCATGATTCTGTCGATCATGACCTGGTCGGTGGCATCTTCACCGATAACCGCTTCTGCAATGATATCATTTATATTCTTGACCGCATCGAGTACACCTTTTCCCATATAACGTTCTTTATCACCATCGCGAAGCTCGACGGCTTCATGTTCACCTGTAGACGCACCGGACGGTACTGCGGCGCGGCCCAGTATGCCGCTCTCCAATACCACATCCACCTCCACGGTTGGATTTCCGCGCGAGTCCAAAATTTCTCGTCCAAAAACATCAACAATTGTAGTCATGTTACCTCCTGGAATGTTTGTGTTCACATGAATCTATCTTATCTATCTTATAAATATCAACCAACCCAAAGCCACAAAAAGCACCCCCGACAGCGCCGCCAGAGCATTGACTGCATCATTGTTCAACCAGGTATATCCCCGAATGTGCTCTGTGGCTGTTTGAGAACAGTGTACTTTTTTTTCCGTCTGCTTACCGCAGACAACACAGCGGTACTGTGCCTGAACGGTCGCTCCGATTATGCTGTCGACAAAACTGGCCAACAAACCGGCAGAAAAGACGAGCCAGAACTCGGCTCTTCCCAACAATCTGGGTGAATCATGCGGACTGGCCAGATGTCCGACAACGACCAGAATCAGAGAGCCGGCAGCAGCGCCCAGACTGCCGAGAAGCGTAACCCCTCCCGACGCGCCGCGGGGAACCGGCTTCCAGTTCAGAATGGAGCGGGGGTTACTCCGCGCCATGACGCCGATTTCGGTCGCCCATGTATCGGCCGTTACGGCTGCCAGAGCACCGATAAAAAACAAATAGAGAACCTGCCAACTCTGAAAATACCATATCACCAAAACCAGTCCGGCGATACCGCCGTTGGCCAAAACCTGACCCATATCCCGCCGGCTTGATTTTTCAAAAACGGTTTTTAAAACCTCTTTCCGCGTTTTACCTATATGAGACAAAACGCTGGAGAGAACAAAAAAAGTTAAAATCGGCAACGTAAAGGACCATCCTCCGACGCCGAAAATCAGCGTACCGAGCAAAAACGCCCCCACAGAACCGCCAAAATCCAAAAAACCCACCCGGTAGGAAAGAGCAGAAACAACAAGAGCCATCACCAAACCGACGGAAAAATAAACATTTTCGATCACCGGGGCGGAAAGAAAAAAATAGATCACAAAAGCGCTGAACAGAGGAACCGTCAGATTGTCCGAACCCCATTTGGAAACCATTTCACCGGCAGTGGCAATCGAAGCGACCAACACAGCCCCCCAGAGAGAAACCGCTAAATTCATGGTTATGGACATGTCCGGCTTTTGAAAAAGATTCAGAGTGATTATGGTAATAAAGAGAGTGCAAAAAAACATGGTCACGGACCCTTGCAGAGATTTTTTCTCCAGTCCGGCCCCCAGGGGAATGGGTTTTTTGGCGCGCTGGCCGACAACAGCCGCCATCGCATCAGCAATAGCCATAATCAGCATCGCGGTGACCAGTATGACCTTATAATCGTTCCACAGCCAAAGCACGAGAACAACAAAAGAAAGCGGGTAAAAAACCGTTCCAAAGGTCAGGCGTCCGGTATGGTGCATACTCTTAAAGAGTTGATAGCGAATGGCCAGATAGTTGATGATGGCAAAAACAATTCCTAGAATAATCATTGGCCACATCGAGTTCAACAAAAAGGGGGTAAAAGCGACGAAAATTCCGGTAGCCATGTGTACCAGTTTTCGCGATCGCTCCGGCGCCCAATTCCACCGCCTGCGGGACAACTCCGAAAGGGCAATCAAAAGCATCAGAGCAATGAAAAATAAAAATAAAAAAAAATAGTCGGATGACTTTATCAAGCAGTCGCCTCTATCAAAAATGAATGTTCTTCAACCGTTCGATTGTAAATACGAAAATTTATGCAGAAAATCAATGCTAAAGATTGTTTATAACGGGCGATATACTACCTTTCTACAGAAATCCCCAACTTATCCACATAGTTGTCAATAGTTTTTTTTATGCATTATTTGTCGGTTCCGGTTAACTCTATTAAAAATAATAAAGTCTGCAATTTCGCTTAATCCGGACTTAACATTGAATCAAAACTTGAACACCCAAGTTAATATATTTCAACAACTTGAACAAACAACGCAAGTTTCGGTTTTTCAATCCCTTCTTAACCGGAAATTCATAAATCGCATTTCATGCAGTTGGGGAAATCAGCAAAAAAATGAACCCGGGTTTTTACACAACTTATCCACATTCATTCCACACTAAACAGCTTCATTTTCGCGAAAATGTTCGATTACGCGCTTTAATATATCATTCAGCTGAAAACGGGGTCTGTAGTTGATCGATTGTTTTGCTTTGCTCAGATCGGGTACCCGAATCTTCATATCTTCAAAACCCTGTTCATATGCCTGATCATAGGGAATGCGCTCGATTACAGAGGATGATTGGGTCAAATGGATAATTTTTTCAGCCAGCTCCTCTATGGAAATGCCCTGGTCATTACCGATATTAAAGACTTCCCCCACTGCGGCATCCGTTTTCATCAGTTTAGCGATGGCCTGAACCACATCCTCCACATAGGTAAAGCACCGGATTTGCCGGCCGTCGCCATAAACCGTCAACGGTAAACCCTTCAAAGCCTGTTCCACAAAACGGGGGATCACCATGCCATAGCGGCCGGTTTGGCGCGGTCCCACGGTATTAAAGAGCCGGACGATTATTGTCTGCAGATTTTTTTCTTTATGGAACGCAAGCGCTAAAAATTCATCGATCGCTTTTGAATCCGAATAACTCCAGCGACCTTTGGTCGTCGGTCCCAACACGCGGTCATCCTCTTCCTTAAAGGGAACCGCTTCACTCTTGCCGTAAATTTCCGATGTTGAGGTAATCAAAACCCGGCGCAGATATCTGGCGGCAAGGCGCAGCACCACATCTGTGCCCAAAATATTGCGCTGAATGGTTTCAACCGGACTTTTAACGATCAGTTCGACACCCACAGCAGCTGCGAGATGGTAAATGACATCGCACTCGCTCACCAGGCGATCCATAACCGTTTCATTTAGAATCGATTCTACGGCCAGATGAAACCGGGAATGTTGACGCAGGTGTGCGACATTTTCCAACCTGCCGGTTGAGAGGTCATCGATAACATAAACTTCATCCCCTTGTGACAACAGTTTATCCGCCAAATGCGATCCGATAAAACCGGCGCCCCCTGTGATCAATGCTTTCAAGTGTGCCTCCTCTGTTTAATCCGTTCATCCTGATCTCGATTTTTAGCAACTGCAATGAGTATGGTAATCAACGCATAGACAATAACAGCCTGTACCAACAACAGTATACTGCCGGCCACAGAAACATAGGGCAACAAGGTTGCAGATATACCGACGACAAAACAGACCAGATAGATAAATATAACCGTTCCCTTGTGGCCCATTCCCAAAGCCAGCAACCGGTGCGAAAAATGTCGTTTATCACCCTCGAATAACGGCCTGCCCTCGCGCCGGCGAATGAACATGACCGAAAAGGTGTCGTAAAGCGGCAGACTGAGAATCAATAACGGCATTACCACCGGAATCAGGGTCGGACTGTTCGGAACCACATAGGATCCCATAACGGTTAATGCGGCGAATATGTATCCCAGAAACAGGCTACCGCTATCGCCCATAAAAAGCTTTGCCGGGTGAAAATTGAACAATAAAAAGCCAAGAGAAGACCCCGCCAGTGCCACCAGCATAAAGGCGAAAAATATCTGTCCCTGCAATATCGCCACACCGAAAAAAATCAATGCTGCAATCAGAGAAATCCCGGCGGTGAGGCCGTCCAGGTTATCCAATAGATTAAAGCCATTTGTAATGC
>CAZMUU010000089.1:0-5295 GCA_964569215.1 uncultured Cytophagia bacterium | reverse complement strand
TAATCCATACCGTCGTAATCACTATATCGAGCCATTGGCCGGGCATAAAATCGGTTCGAATACCAAAAACCGCTACACCCAGGGCAATGCAAAACTGTATAAAAAATTTAAATTTATAAGATAATTTCTCCGAAAAAATATCGTCTCCGAGTCCAAGAATATGGACCAAAGCACCGCCGCTCAAAATGATGCCCAGCTTGAACAGGGTTTCGTAGACCATAACCGCTTTATCAGCGAGTTGAGGGAAAACCGATTGAAACAGAGGTGATTGATAAAGGGCAAAAAAAAGCACCAAATCGATCACAACGACCCAGAAAAAACCGGAGAAAATCGCCATTCCGCCCAGCAACGGTTTTGGACGCTGATGAACTTTTCGACGACCCGGTTTATCCAAAACGCCAAAGCGGAACGCAAGCTTTATGACGACCGGTACAAAAAGTACACATAAAACCAGTGTTTGCGTAAAAACAAAAATATAGGGTAAATATCGCATACCAATTCCCATGCTGTTACTTTACACTTTGCAAAACGTTTTCAAGCGATTTGGCAAGGGCTCGTCTGGAAAAGTGCCGCTCGACGAAGAGACGTCCCCTTTTGCCCATTTCATCAGCCAGAGCTGAATCGGATTTCAACATCTTGATTGCCTTTGTCAAATCATCCGCATTTTCGGGTTCAACGTTCAGACCGACGCGGCTCTCTTCGACCAGCTCACGTGCTTCACCGTCAACGCAAAGTAAAATCGGTTTTGCACAGGCCATATAGGTAAACATCTTAACCGGGAGCGTTCCTTTGCACAGGTCGATTTTTCGGGTTGTCACCAAACCCGCATCGCTGCTCTGAATGAAACCGGGTAACGCCATTTCCGGCTGTGCCTCGAGAAACTTGACATTGTCAAGACCGAGCTCTGCAGCGGTTTGCATCATTTTTTCTTTTAATACACCATCCCCGACAAAAAGAAATAATAGTTCCGAATCCACGCTCAATCGCTTTGCCACATAAAGCACAAATTCCATTCCGTGAATCAAACCAAGCAATCCCGTATAGATAACGATAAATTTATCGGGGTCGATACCGAGAGAGGTCAACAGGGCTCTGTCTTTTTCAGCCGGTTTGTAAATATCCGTATTGGCACCATTCGGGATAAACCTTAATTTTTCCGCCGTATATCCGCGCTCGCCAAGGCGCTGGTAAATACCACGGGTCACCGTCACCACAACGCGGGCATGGTCATATAAAAATAGTTCCAACTGCTCAGACCATCGAATAAAACGGGGATTCCTCAATTCGCCCAATGCGATTGCCGATTCGGGCCACAAATCCCGCACCTCCATGATAAAGCGGCTGCGTTTCAAGCGAGCGAGGGCATAACCGGAGACAGCGACGAAGAGAGGCGGCGAGGTTGCGTAGATGATATCGTAACGCCGCCGCAAAAAACAACCGCCGATAAAGGACATAACCATAAAACTCAGATAAAAGAGCATGCGGGTAACAAAACTCTTTTTGACTCGCGCAAACACCCACAGTCGCAGCACATCTATACCTGATTCTGTTGTGCGTTGGTAAATTTTTCCGCGATAATGCGGCGGAATCTCACCCAGTGGATGATTGGGGAATTCGGTGATCATGGTGACCGAATGACCCAGACGCACCAGATTGCTCGCCATTTCAAATGCCCGGGTCTGGGTTGCTCCTATTTCAGGAGGATAATATTGTGATAAATATAATATTCGCAATTATGATGACCAACTGGTAATTATGATTTCTCTTTACCACTCCTGTCTGTTAACAAATTTGATCAGGCTCCCGAATGTATATTTTTTGTATCAAATAACAGCAATACAGACGAATTTCCAATAAACGCACCACCCACACAAGGCGGATCAATGTTCACGATCTGTTGGTTTCGCGCTCCCTGTCTTTATGATTTTTTATCGCCAGGACCATACCAACAGAAAACCACAACAGCGTCACCGGCTCTGCATCACCAAAGGTCCAGTCAAAAAAGCCGTTCACCCAAAAGCCGGTCATCGCCGCCAAACTGCCGATAACCCAGGCCTGCTTATAATCATCTCCGCTTTCAAGTTGCCGGTAAATCCTGTATTCGGTCTTTAACAGCCTGAAAATCAGATAAAGAGCAGCAATAAACCCCAATCCTCCGAAACAGACATAAAACATCACATAGTTGTTATGAAAGTGACCGATATTATAGGCCTGATGGCTCAAATCCGCCCCTTCGGGGGCATAGTTTTTGTGCGTTTCACTCAGATCGATCCATCCCACACCCGTGATCGGGTGATCGAGAAAAATATCAATTGAATTTTTCCATTGCATAAACCGTACCTGGGTAGAGCCCACACTCATATCGGTAATGCTGAGAATTCGATTTTGCACCGATGCCGGAGCCAAAAGAAAAAGCACGACAAGCAGCAGCAAAACCACGGCGATGAGCTTTTTGCTCTTGATCATCACCAGAATAAAAATTCCTGCCATAAACCCCAACCAGGAACCGCGCACATAGGAAAAGAGCATACTGACGAGCTGAACAACAAAACAGCCCAGATAGAGCCATCGCATCTTATCGTGACGGCCAAAAAGAAACAGAGCCAGGGTAATGAGAATAAAAATCGTCGACATGGCCCCCCAGGTCATGGTCGTGGATTGAAACGACATGACCCGGTATCCCCCCATTAAATCCGTTGTAAGGAGACCGATCGCTGCCATAATCGTGGCGGTAAAGACAAAAACAATCATCGCCACATCAACATGTCTGCTTTGCCGTAAATTCGAGGCAACAATATAGACAACGGATAGCAATAGTAAATTTTTTAAATTATACAAACTCTCGAGCGGGCGTAGAGAAAACAGAGTCGCTACGACACAGGCCGGCACAAAGAACAAAAAGGCTCTGTCCAGAGGCGTACGCAAGAGCGTCCATTGCCGTTCATAGAGCATCCGGACACCCCATATCACGACAATCAGGGCCAGGGTAGCCTGAGTTCCGGCGATGGTAAAAAGAGAAAAAAAGATAAAGAGATAGATCAAATAAAGAATACTTTTATCAAAAAAAGCATCGATGCGTTTGCCGGCCACCCGCTTCTCCTGTTAACCTGAATTAAAAGATTAATAATTTACAAATATCTCTCCTAAAATACAATGACAAATCAGCAGGGTATCATCGCATAATAAGCAATCTTCCGATCTCCTCTGCATTGTCGCTCTCTCCCCGGGCGATTGCTTTATAGAGATAAACACCATTGGCGAGCTCGTCACCTTCCTGATCCCTCGCATTCCAGTGAAAATGATTAAATCCGACCGGACAATATTGCGGCTGTAAAACGCTTAAAAGTTTTCCCGCAACGGTGTATATCTTTATACTGACCTGAGCGGGCCGGGTCAGCTCAAACGTAAAATCCGTCTCTTCAGATACCGGGTTTGGATAATTCATCAGGTTAAGAAACTTTAGGTCATCCGTAACCTTGAAATAGGCCACCGCATCAGTCTGATTCTTGCCGCCGTCTTGTACCAGAACGCTGAGAGTGTGATTACCGGCGGTCAATTGCGGGTAATATTCCACCAAAGCATTCATACTCGCACTGCTCGGTGGCGACAGAAAAAGCCGCTCCGAATCTGAAAAATGAACTCTATTTTGATCCAGAAAAACATGAAAATTACCGGTATCGCTGCAGGTCGTATTGATGTTATCAAAAATCTTGATCTGAATATGAGGACTGGATGACACCCAGTCTCCTTCAGAAATTTCACGACCATCAAAAGCAAAACGGATTACAGGCTTTACTGTGTCCGGTAAAACGCGGAGCGTTTTCAGGGCAATATTATTATCGTCATACATCTCCGCAACGGATCGTCCGCTATCAGCCCTGGCAACCAACTGATATTGTCCCGGAACCGGCGGCGTTTGCCATTTTTGTTGAACTGATACAGACTGATCCCGCTTAATCCCTGAAAACAGTTTCGTGGCAATGCGTTGAATCTCATTCTCCGGTGTCTCTGCTGAAAGACTAAAGGTGACGCTGTCACAATCCGCCTGCCCGATATTGTAGAGCTCTACTTTTATAAATACCTCTTCCCCGCTAATGGCGCTATCGGGTTTAACCTGCAATCCATCCGCAGCGAGTGCGAGCTCCGGAACGGCTTCAAATTCAATTTGCCACCATTTCAATACAGGTGTAAACCTTCCATCTGTCGTGCCCATTTTCATCTCCAGCGAGAGAAAGGGATAAAGCGCTGCAGACAAACCGCTTAAATCGAGTTCCGAGGATGCAGCCGTGTCCAGCAGCAATGTATCCGCAACACCACTGTGTTGATGGTGGCCCAAAACGGTCAGTGTCACGAAACAGGGCGGTGGCTTTTCGACATGCCATGACAATTTCTTCCATTGCCGCGTCGGACCGATTTTATTGGTTCGCATCGAGCCGGTTGACTGAAAATGATAAAGGGTATCCCGCACCACGGCTGTACCGCTGCCGGATTGCCTCCAAAACTCCGCCACGCTTCCGGACGGCGCATTCTTGCGTCCGATCAGGGCCCAGGAATCACGCATACCGACCTGCCGGCAATGAATACTGCCCAGCGATTCCAGTGCCGTAAACGCCCGTTCGGTCATCATCCTCGATCCATCATCACGGATGGCCAGTAAGACCGTGTAAGAATCAGGCAACGCCTCGATCATCGCCGCCATTTCATTGGCATCCGAAGAATCCTGGTAGGTATCAAACGTACGGGTCGACAATACCCTGCCGTTGCCGGGATCAACAACCGCCACATTGTGACCCCGTGAAGCCTCCATAAGCGACTGTTCGCCGACAAACAAACGGGCATAATTACCATCCGTAAATCCTGCGGATTCCACATACAACTCTACCTGCGCCTGTTGCAGCGATACGCCTTTCCCGGCTTTTTGCAGCTGCATCAGAGTATTATGGGAAAACCGACGAAAATGATGCTGCCGCCATCCAAAGGCATTGCCGGATTTTGCATAAAAAGCGCTTCGGGACCAGGAGATTGCATTTTGATGTGCAGAATCGCGCACTCGCCAAAAATAGAGTTGATCGGACAACAGGGCGGCCGGCGTCCATTGGGTATAAAGCCGGCCGGCGGGAACAGGACCTGAATGTTTGAGAAGAGGACTGGAGAAAAACTGACTGGTATCGATCTGGAACTCGTAAAAATGGCTGCCGCTATCCGCTCTTTGTGGATTAAGTATCCTCAGCTGCGCTGCTTTTACCGGCAACAAATTATCGCTAAAGGGCGAAAGAATAGGCAGCGGGGTCGAGA
>CAZMUU010000088.1:0-12454 GCA_964569215.1 uncultured Cytophagia bacterium | reverse complement strand
GATTGAGGATGAAAACAGCCTTTTATATGCGGTTGTCAGCAGTTCGGACAGGGGCTTTCAGATTATCGACCTCGCGGATATTTCAAATCCCCTTACGTTGCAGACCATTGCGGCGCCCTCGGATGTACGCGCTCTGACTGTACATCAGGATTATCTCTATGTTGCTTCCTGGAATCATCTATGGGCTTATCAACTGGCCGATCCGGCTCAACCCCGGTTTCTAAATATGATATCGGAATACCCGAATAGTGAAAGGCTAAACGCTTTTGGCTCTCTTCTTTTTGCTGTGGATGACGCCGGCACGGTGGTATGTTTCAATATCTCCAATCCGGCGGATTTCGTTCGAGTGAGCCGTTATCAGCCGCAGACTGGTCAAGTAAAAGAAATTTTTCCGGCCGACGATATTCTCTATGCCTGCGTTCAGACAGATGCAGGTGGTCACCTGGATATTGTCGATTATAGCGTTCCCTCTTCTCCCGCGAAACTCGGCTCGGTTGACCTGCGGGGAGAGCCAAGAGATGTGGTTGCGGACAGTAATCGGGTCGTTGTTGCCTATTATCTATCCGATTATGATAAAGGCTTTCAGGTGTTTGAGGTATCAGATCCTGAATTTCCGCTGGATAAAGGCTCGGGTCAGTGTGCCTTCAAGCCCTATTGCATCGGTATAAAAGAGTCTACGGTTGTGATTGGATCATCGGGCAGGATACAATGGGCCTTACAGACCTTTGCTATCAGTGATAGTGCGGCGCCCGTGTCTGTTGATTTAAAAGATGGTGCCGGAATGATCAAGGATCTGGACATTCAGGGGAATGCCGTCTTTGCCAGCATTGTCGGCAATAGCGTTAATTTGTACGAATTAAGAGATGGGACACTGGTTTTCAAGAAAACCTGCCACTCCCCGGGCAGCGGTCAGATTACGACACTGCCACCGGACCTGACCGGTACGGGGTATACCTATACACAGGAAGGATCACCCACCCCGGAGGGGTTTGGCGGAGAAAAGGGGATCGTTATTCAGATATTTAAAATACCGCCGAAGCTGCCTAAAGATGGCGCAGCCCTGATCCTTGGAATGGGGGGGGCAGGCGGTTCTCATGCATGCCCGCCAGACTCGGGAGAGAAAGTGGTGATCGCCAATGCCTCGCTTTTTGCGCTGTATGATAGCTGGCAGGTGAACTCTATTTCCTTTGTCTCTACAGGTAACGGTCAAGCTTCCGACATCGACAAGGCATACCTCGAATTTAACGGCCGACGAATAGAGAGTGATGTTCAGCCTTTGGGAGATGGATTTCGGCTTCAGTTTCAGATCGGCAAGATTTTACAAGAAGGTGAAACTTTGAATATGACCCTTTTCTTTTCGTTTTCATTTTATCAGGATGGAGAGAGAGGTGTTGTGGGAGCAACGGATGGTGTTCGGCTGTACGGTGTTTATTGCGCCGCCAACATGGTGGGGGCGCAGTGGCTGACCATGGACGAGGGTGGTAAACTGCCGGCAATTCCGCAAAAGGTTGTGTCTCCGGTGACACAAGTCGCACCGGTGTGGAAGATTGCTCAATCGGAAAACATTCCCTTTCCGTCGATTCAGTTTGCAATTGATGATGTCAGAACGAAAGCCGGAGACAAATTATTGGTATGTCCCTGCAAGCTGAAGGAGAATGTCATTGTTCACAAAGGGGTGACGATTTATTCGGACGAAAAGGATGATCAAGCGATTGTTGGGGCCGCGGAGCAGAACAGACATGTTTTTGATATACAGACTGGTGATGTCGAAATTCGGAACCTGACTATAGAAAAGGCCGGCCGCATGGCAGGCATACATTTTTCCGAAGGGGATTATGACAGCTGCCTGATTGTCGATAATACCATTCAAAAGAATCTCAATGGCATTTCGATCGATGGTGGTGTGGCTTTGAATTTTTGGGGCAACCGGTGTATCCATAACCATCAGGCCGGGATCGCCGTCCGAAATGGGGTTTGGTTGACGATAGGCGGCTTTGATACAAACAGTCAAACCGCGGTCAAACGCCGGAATATTCTTTCCGGCAATGCCTATGGCCTTTATGTGTCTGGTAACACGGCCAGAACCGTTCTGGTTACCAATAATTCTATCGGCTTGTCCGAGGATGGCCGGGTGATGCCGAACGAGATCGGTGTATATCTGGATAATACCGCAGGTCGTCTCATCGGACTGGATTCGACGAGAAATGCGCTTCCAAATGTGATCTCCGGCAATCGCACCGCCGGCGTTCTCATCGACAGGGGCTCATACAGCAATTATATCACCAATAATTATATCGGTACCCTGGCGGATGGTAAAACTGCAGCTGCCAACGGCAGCGGTATCATTATTCAGAACGGCGCAAATAATAATGTCGTTTCGGGAAATGTCGTTTCGGGAAATGTCGATGCCGGTATTGTCGTCGGCGGGGAAGAGGTGTCGAGAAACCATATCAGCGGGAACAGGATTGGGGTGGATGCAGAGGGTATGCAAAGTGTTCCCAATCGCATCGGTATCTATCTCAGCTCCGGGGCTTTGAGTACCAACATCGGAACAGAAGTACAATCGGACGAAACGAGTTATCGCGGTAACGTTATTTCAGGCAACGACGAAATCGGTATCTGGATAGAGAGAAATGTTCATTTTACGCTTGTGGTGAACAATATGATCGGTCTTGATCGCTTTGGGATGTTCGCCATTCCCAATACAACCGGTATTTATCTATCCAGTGCTGTCAGATTTAATATAATTGGCGATAAGGACTTTAACGGCGATGGATATAATGTTATTTCCGGTAATCTGGAGGACGGTATCAGGGTCGAGGGTTTCTCCGAATCCGGACGTAAATTCAGCGGCAATTGCATCACCTGGAATTATATCGGCACGGATGCAGGGGGAAAAAGGGCCATCGCCAACAAACGGGGTGTCTTTTTGAGCTCGGGAGCGCAAGGGATCTCGGTTTGTCATAACGTCATCGGCGGCAACCAAATCGGTGTTGATATTCAGGGGATGGGTACATCGGGGAATAATATTTATTCTAATAAAATCGGCTACAATGCGGTCAATGATGCTGTTTATAAAATAACCAACCATATCGGCATCAGAATTGGTGCGGGTGCGAGTCACAACAGGGTGGGGGATTTGCCCTGGAAGAATTTCATTGCTGCCAATGACACCGGTATCGTCCTGACCGGCAGCCGGAATCGAGTCACATTTTATAATATTATCAAGCAGAACCGAATCGGAACCGGTGAAAACAATCAGCAGGGTCTTGGTAACGGCGTCGGAATTTCAACATCATCATTTACCCGCAACAATCTGATTGTGCATAACCAATTTAGATATAACGAGATTCATCTCATCGGAAAAAATGACGATAACAACATATTTCAAAATGATTTCCGGTATGGGCTTGGTCCTTCAACCGCTTTGCGACTCGATGGTTCAATGTCCGGAATTATGGGAAATCTTATCAGCCTGGATGCCGGTGATGCGATTCATACCTCAAATCAAGCCACGCCGGTTATCGAAAAAAATAATATTTATGATAATCAGGGCCATGGTCTCGTCAATACCGATGCTTCTGTCAGTGTGTTTGCCCAAAACAACTGGTGGGGAGATGCTTCCGGTCCCTCCGGAGAGGGGCCGGGTTCCGGTGATGAAATCAGCGGTAAAGCTGACATTTCGGGCTGGCGTACAGAGCCGATCGATCTGGTATTGAATGCTGCTCTGGATACGCTTTTTATTCCGCAAAACCACATTGATTCCCTACAGATTAGCGTCAAGAATTGGCAATCTTCGGATGGTATTGCCGAGATCGATGTAAGCGATTCATTGAACTGGTCAATTTGGCCGAATATGAGTTTATCATTACAGCATCAGGGGGGTGCAGATACGGTTTTGATTGTCCATCCTCCCTCTGATGCGCAGACAGGCAGCGGTAATAAAATTGAATTGCTCGCCACTTTGAAAAATTCCTCGATTTCGGATAAGGATTCTTTTTATGTTTTTATTTATAATTCCGGGGTTTACAGAATCCATCTTCAACCGGATACGACTGTGCTACATCCCGGTGAATCTGTTTTGTTCAACGCGGTTGCTTTGAATAAAATGCATCAGCCGCTCAGTACAGATTTTATCTGGCAGGGAGAGGGGGGCGAAATCGATTCAACCGGATTGTACACCGCCGGTCCTGAGCCGGGGCATTACCGGGTAATGGTATTTGATGAACAGGGTTTGACCAGGGCAGAAGCACGGGTAGAAATCAGATTTCCTGCTGCTGTTGAAACAGAACAAAGCCAGCCCCCCGAAGAATTTAGATTATATTCCAATTACCCAAATCCCTTCAATGCAGAGACCGTTATTGCCTATGATTTACCGCAACCATCGGATGTCGTCTTAAAAATATACGATATCCTGGGACGAGAGCGCATGACGGTCATCGACAGGATTCAGGCTGCCGGGCATTATAAAATTCATATTCATGCCGGGGATTGGCCGGCCGGCCTCTATATTTACCATTTGCAAACGACATCCGGTAACGAGTTTGGAAAGATGATCTTGTTGAAATAAACATGAAGAAACCTGATGAATACAGAACCTGACATCATCCTCTAGGGTTGCAGCGATGGATAACAAAGGATAAATTATGAATTCGGTAAATGGTATAAACACAACTCAACCTTTGAGCCGCGATAATGGATTTCTTATACTCGTCTGTTTTGTTCCGTCTCTGGGTGGCTTTTTATTTGGATTCGATACTGCTGTTATTTCAGGTACGGTGGATATGGTGGAACGATTGTTTCACCTGACCAAACTGCAGGTTGGCTGGTTTACCAGTTCGGCTCTTGTCGGTTGTATTTTTGGAGCCATGGTGGCTGGTGCACTCGGCGATAAATATGGCCGGAAACCGATTATGCTGGTATCTGCAGCTCTTTTTTTTCTCTCTGCATTCGGGTCGATGGTGCCTCCATCTTTTACCCTGCTGATACCCGCGCGTATAATCGGTGGCATCGGTGTGGGTATGGCCTCGGTGTTGGCGCCTATGTATATTTCAGAGCTGGCACCACCGCATTTACGGGGGCGTCTGGTCGCCCTCTATCAACTCTCCATTGTTTTGGGAATTTTGCTGGCTTATTTTTCAAACTGGTTTTTGCAGAACCATGCCGCCACCGGTTTAACGGCAGAACAGTCGTCCGGATTATATAACTGGATTTTTAAAGAACAGGTTTGGCGCGCCATGTTCGGTATGGAAATGATCCCGGCAGCTATTTTCTTTATTTTACTGTTGCTGGTGCCGGAAAGTCCGAGATGGCTGTTAAAAGCAAAAAAGGGTAAAAGCGCTTTCTCAGTACTCTGCCGTATAAACGGAAAAGAGGAAGCGCAAAAAGAGACTGAGGAAATCAAGCGAGCATTGGACAGGGAGGAAAATTCGTTCAGAGAATTGTTCAAGCCCGGCCTGCGCACGGCTTTGATGGTGGGAATCGGTCTTTCGGTTTTCGGGCAATTAACCGGAATTAATGTCATTATCTACTATGGCCCGACGATTTTAAAAGATGCCGGTATAGCGTTTGATAGCGCCCTGCAGTACCAGGTATCGATCGGATTGATCAATTTGATTTTTACCATAATTGCTTTGTCGGTTATCGACCGGCTCGGGCGCCGGCCTCTGCTGATCGGTGGAATGTCCGCCGTGGTGGTAATGCTGACCATTGCGGGTTTTCTGTTTTCAATGGACAATCCGCCCGGCATGCTTGTTGTGATCGTTCTGGCTGCCGATGTGGCGTGTCTGGCTCTGTCGATCTGTGCTGTGATCTGGGTGCTCACCCCCGAGATCTATCCCAACCGGGTCAGAGGCAGGGCGATGAGCATTGCCACATTGAGCAATTGGGGAACCAATACACTGAGCGCCTATCTCTTTCCCTGGTACGTCAGCACCTTTGGCATGCACAGCGGATTTTTCACTTTTGCCGGCATCTGTTTTGTCGCCGTGCTCTTTTTCCACCGCTTTGTGCCGGAAACAAAGGGCAAAAGCCTGGAAGAGATTGAACGGATATGGATAGATCGGTAAATTATTTATTTAAAGTTTAGGGAAATTATGGATATCAAGAATGTACTGATTGTTGGAAGCTGGGCCAAAGAGCAAATAACGGTTGAACATTTGAAAACGTACAGTTTTGCCGGTGTATATGTTTATATGGATATACACAATCCGGGAATTTTGGCGACGGCGGATGGCTATTTTATCGGTTCATTGACGGATATCGACGCTATCGTTCAATATGCCCGCGCCTGCCATGCCGATATTGTGCTGGTAACCACGGCTGCTCCTTTAAGCGCAGGACTTTGTGATGTTCTGGAAAAAAAGAGTATCACTGCATTTGGTCCCAGCCAAAGCGCCGGCAGGCTTGAAACCGACAAGGCGTTTACGCGCGAATTGATGCAAAAGCATCTCAGCGACTATATCCCCGCGTTTCAGGTTTTTACGGAGGCCGGCCCTGCTATTGATTTTGCCAAAGCACATGACTGGCAGGTAGCCGTAAAACCGGTTGGGTTGTCAGAGGGGCTGGGGGTTCGCGTCTTTGGAGATCAATTGCCCGATGAGAAGGCTGTTATCGGATATATTGAACATATTTTAAAGGAGAATCTTACCGGTCATCACAAGGTCATTATAGAAGAAAAACTGACAGGGACCGAGTTTACGCTTCAATGTTTGGTAAACGGGACCGATCTTGTTGCGACACCGGCGGTACAGGATTTCAAGAAAAAGCTTGCCGGAGAAAAAGGACCGAATACAGCCTCGATGGGGTCTTATTCGGATCGAGTCAACTTTCTGCCGTTTATGCAAGCTGATGATTATGAAAGGGCTCTTGATTGCTGCCGGCGAACTCTGGAAATTTTTCTTCAGGAGACGGGGCAAATTTGTCGCGGCTTTCTCTATGGACAGTTTATGATATCGAATAAAGGGTTAAAGCTGATCGAGTATAATTTTCGACCCGGAGACCCGGAGTGGATGAATACAATCATGGTTCTGGAGAGCAATCTGCTGGAGAGTATTGAAAAATTGCTTCGCGGAGACAAGCAAAGGATGAACTTTCGCAAGCTGGCCACGGTGTGTAAATATCTCGTTCCACCGCAATATCCTGAAAAATTGAATGAGGTCCTTGACATCGATTTTGATCCGCGACGCATCGGTAAAACCACAAATTTTTATTATAGCTGCGACAAAATAAACAATCAGCTTCAGGTTGGACATGAACGAGGCATTGCTTTGATTGCTGCTGCGAAGACGATAGAACAGGCACACCGGACCATTGAAGATGCTGTCTCTTCTGTCCGGGGAACATTTTTTTACCGGCAAGATATCGGCATGCATTCATTATGTGCGGACAAAATCCGATACGTTACTCAATTGGGCAATGCTTTCTCGTTTCGCAATGCAACGGCAGACGCATTTCTTGAAATTCATGACTTTATCGGAGAATGTCCGCCCCTTGAGCAATATCCGCCACATGTCTTCAAAATTATATTGCGTTATTCCGGAAAGTGTTGTTTTGTGGCGTATAAGGGGAATAAACTGATCGGCTGGGTCATGGGATTGACCTCAACGGATGGAGACATCTATTTTCTCTGGCAAATTGGTATTCATCCCTCAGTACAAGGCCAGGGAGTGGGAGCGCTTTTACTCGATTATGTTGAAAAAAATGTTCGATTGCTGGGATGTGACACTCTTCAGCTAACCATCGATCCGCAAAACATACCATCGCGAAAACTGTTTGAAAAAGCAGGTTATCTGAATATCAGTGATCAGGAGGGCGCAGTGGTTACCGTAAATGAGCATGCAGCGGTCAAGGATTTTTACAAACCCGGCCGGCACTTTATGATATATGAAAAAAAGATGGATAACGAAAAGAACGCTCCGATCTATGCCCTGTAAGAAGTAATAACAATCAACAGGATAAGAGGTTCCTTTCTAAATATCAAGATGAATAAAAATTCGAAACCCCAAGCTTTTAAATCGGATTGGATGAAAAAGATTGAAAAATAGATTTTAACAGCATATCTTTAATTATAATCAAACAAACACAGCAATTTCAGATTCGAGGTGCAGAGAATGAGCAAACTTGATTTTATTCATGCCGTTTCTGTTTATATCGTCGTTATGTTTCTTATTATCAATATGATCTCCTGTTCCGGTTCCGATAAAGTTTCGAAACCACCGACAGCGGAACGGATTGACACGACATTAACCATGCATGGAGATACGCGTGTCGATCCTTACTTTTGGCTGAATCAGAGGGACAACCCTCAGGTGCTGGATTATTTAAAAGCTGAGAATGTCTACCGTAAAGCCGTGCTCAAGCCGGTGGAAAAATTACAGAAAAAGATCTATCAGGAAATGATCGGCCGCATAAAACAGGACGATAAATCGGTGCCTTACCTGGATAACGGATACTATTATTACTGGAGATATGAAAAGGGTGCTGAATACCGCCTGTATGCGCGCAAAAAGGCAATCCTGGAAGCTGAAGAAGAGATATTGCTCAACGTTCCGGAGATGGCCGCTGGTTTTGATTATTTTGACGTCAGCGATTTCAGTGTCAGCAGCAATAATCGCTATCTTGCATGGGGTGTCGATACGCTGAGCCGGCGCAAATATACGCTCTATTTTAAGGATTTGACGAATAACGAACAGTTTCCGGAGCGAATTTTAAATACAACCGGGCACCCGGTTTGGGCCAATGACAACAGGTCTGTTTTTTATACTATGAAAGACAGCACTCTGCGGGCATATAAAGTTCTAAAGCACGTTCTCGGTACTGACCCGGCCGATGATGTGGAGATTTATACTGAAAAGGATAATACCTATTCGGTTCACCTTGAAAAAACGCGTTCGAAAAACTATATTATTATCGGCTCGTATCAAACGCTTTCTACGGAAATGCGGCTTATCGATGCAGATCACCCCGATAAACCTTACCATCTTTTTCAACCCCGTGAACGGGATCACGAATATCATATTTATCACCACGACGACCGTTTTTATATACGCACAAACTGGAATGCCGAAAATTTTAAACTCATGCAGACAAAAGTCGGGCACACCTTCAAAGACAATTGGCAGGAGCTAATCCCGGTGCGTAAATCTGTTTTGCTGGAAGATGTGACCGAATTTAGAAATTATCTGGTTTTAGGAGAGCGGAAGGAAGGACTCCGACAGATACGCATTATCAATCTTAGGGATGAATCAGAGCATTATATCGACTTTGAAGAGGATGCTTATGTGGCTTTTACCACCTCTAATCATCAATATGATACTGATGTTTTACGTTACATGTATACATCATTAACCACGCCGTTTTCTACATTTGATTATCATATGAAGAATCGCCGGAAAACGCTTTTAAAGCAAGAGGATGTCGGCGGCGGGTTCGAGCAGGAGAACTATCATTCCGAACGGCACTGGGCGAAAGCTTTCGATGGTACCCTTGTACCGATTTCCATGGTGTATAAAAAGGGAATGGAGCGAAACGGTGAAAATCCGCTTTTGCTTTATGGATATGGGTCCTATGGATATAGTATGGAACCCTATTTTTCGAGTTCGCGTCTGAGTCTTTTGGATCGTGGGTTTATCTTTGCAATCGCCCACATTCGCGGGGGTTCGGAAATGGGACGACACTGGTATGAAGAGGGAAAACTGCTGAATAAAAAGAATACCTTTACAGATTTTATCGCTTGTGCTGAATACCTTATCGGCGAGAACTATACGGATAGAGAGCATCTTTTTGCCATGGGAGGCAGTGCCGGGGGATTGTTGATGGGGGCGGTCGTCAATATGCGTCCCGATCTATTCAAAGGTATCATTGCTGCTGTTCCCTGGGTGGATGTCGTGACCACCATGCTCGACGAAAGTATTCCGCTTACCACAAGCGAGTTCGACGAATGGGGAAATCCCAGGAACAAGAGCTATTATGATTATATGCTTTCCTATTCGCCTTATGACAATGTAAAAGCCCGGGATTATCCGGCCATGTATGTGACCACGGGGCTATACGATTCACAAGTACAATATTTTGAACCGGCAAAATGGGTGGCCAAACTGCGTTCCACCAAAACCGATAGCAATTTACTGGTTTTGGAGGTTGATATGTCGTCGGGCCATGGCGGTGCTTCGGGTCGTTTTAAGCAATATGAGAGAACCGCCAGGGAATATGCCTTTATGTTCTATCTTTTAAAGGAATAATGACAGGGCTGAAGGTGTTTTCATTCAGGGGCAATTTTTTTAAGAAGGGAAAAAGATGAAATCTTTTCTGTTTATTTTCATTACTTGTCTGGTCGTTTCAGCCGGTGCGCAGGAGAATCAAAAAGAGGATTCTTTGGGCTGGAACAAGGAAGCGGTCGGAATGTTGAATTTTAGCCAAACTCATTTCGATAACTGGCAGCAGGGCGGCGAAAACGCCTGGTCCTGGATGCTCGATTCTTTCGCAAAGTTAGTCAGTGAGCAGGCCGCATATCAATGGGCCAATAATATTCAGCTTTCCTATGGCCGAACGCGGGTGGAAGGAAGCGATTCGCGCAAGGCGTCCGATGAGATCAGAATGGAGAGCGTTTTAACCTATAAAATCGCAAGATATTTAAATCCCTATATCGCTGTGACAGGGCTGACCCAATTCAGTCCGGGCTATAAGTATAGTGAAGAGAGTAAAACAAAAGTATCCAATTTTCTCGATCCCGGTTTTTTCACCCAGAGCGCGGGGATGGGATATCAGCCCAACGAGTATTTTAAAACGCGGTTAGGCGCTTCACTTAAAGAAACGGTTACGCGCAATCATGGCGCCCTTTATACGGACGATAAGGAGAGCGAAACCGTTGAGAAATACCGGATTGAACTGGGAGCTGAATCTGTGACCGATTTAGATATTAAACTGGCCGACAATATTCTCTATACGTCCAAATTGGAACTGTTTTCAAATTTTAAGAGTCTGGACCAAATTGATGTCAACTGGCATAATCTGTTCAGCTCGAAAATTTCAGCGCTGCTCAGCGTAAACTTTGATTTCCGTTTATTTTATGACCGCGATATTTCTGCAAAAAGGCAGCTCAAACAAATTTTGGCTGTTGGTGTTACATATCGTTTTTATTAGACATATCTAACTCTTATTTTTTATGCAAACGCGGGTAAACTCGTAAGGATTTCAGTATGTTTAAAATGGCAGGGTAATATGAAAATAAGGAATGAAAAAAGAATTGGTCTCGCCCTGGGGGGCGGAGCGGTTTTGGGAGCAGCTCATATTGGTGTTTTGCGATCGCTTGAAGAACTTGAAATTCCAATCCATGCTATCGCCGGTACAAGCATTGGCGCTTTTGTTGCGGCATTTTATGCTTTTGGCAAGAATTGGAAAGAGATTAAAAAAATTGCCATAGAGTTGGATTGGCTGGATATCTCAAAGATGTCACTGTCAAAATTCGGTCTTTTATCCAATGAAAAAATTTGTGAACGTACCAAAGAAATCCTTGGCGATGTCGATTTTGAAAGCGCCGAAATTCCACTTTCCATGATTTCGTGTGACATCAGCACCGGTGAAAAGGTGATATTAAATAAAGGTGATGTGGCCAATGCCGTGATGGCAAGTACCTGCATTCCGGCGGTATTTGTTCCCGTTGAAACCGATGACAGAATGCTGGTCGACGGGGGCATCATTGAAAACGTGCCTGTTTCCTCTCTCAAAAAGATGAACCTCGATGTAATTATCGGTGTAGATTTAAATGCACAGCATACGTATAAAACGCCGAACAATATTCTCGATGTGGTTTTGAATACCATCGACATTACATTGATTAATGCAACCAAGCTGCAAGCCAAAGAGGCGGATATTTTGATTACACCGGATTTGTCTGATTTTAATCTGATCGATACCGATCAGGTCGAGGATTTGATCGAAAAAGGGTATAAAGATTCAAAATCAGTGCTTAAAAAGGCGTTTGAATCTTAATTGCTATAATGGGTTGAAGATCAAATTCCTGCCCACTCATCATCGATTTTCATTGCTGGTATCCGGCCAGACTTGAAAAAGCGGGTGTGGGTTTTTGCTCGGCTTCGGAAGGGAGTCCGCCACCATGCAATGTTCGAAAGAGTGTAAAGATCGTTTACAAGTATTGGTTCTCACGAGAGATGATATCAGAGTTGCTGAAAAATCAATGAGTCGAGTATTTCAAAGTATGGATTTTGTACAGTGGATTTGCCTTAACCTCTTGTATTTATAAATTTTAGTATTTTCCGGTCGCTGCTTTATTGTGCATGGCTGGTATTGAAGACAGTGACATGCAGCCGGCGTTCATGTATCGGATGAAACCTGTTTGGCATGTTTATTGTAATTAATATCCCGACAATAAATCGGGTAAAAATGAAATCAATAGCAAAGGAGAAACAGCAAGAAAAGGCTAGTTTTTTTTGTA
>CAZMUU010000087.1:0-12505 GCA_964569215.1 uncultured Cytophagia bacterium | reverse complement strand
GAGGTAGAACGATGGGCTACTAAGGTTGGAAAGATTGAAATAAGGTCAAAAAAAAACACTTTTCAATCCCGGCAATCAGTCAGAGAGTGGTAACCCCTTGCTGAGGCACTGCTTTTCGACCCGAGATGCCATGAGCCATATGATGATTCCTTTGTGTCTTTGCGTTTTTGCGTGCGGACAAGAGAAACCGCCGAGCGCGCTGAGAAAAACAGACGTGGGAAAAATGCAAAACAAAAATCAACGTCAAAGACTAGTAATTAATTTTTTATAAACTAATTTTATTTCTCACTGTTGTGATTTTACAAGTCCTCTCTTTAAATCAAATCATGTAATGAAATAATTAAATTTTCAGCGATCTCGGCGGTTTTTAATCCTTTAGAAACATAAAAATAGTACTATTAATACTTTTGATACCGCCACTACAGGAAAAATCACCTATTGATCAGCCCGGCCTGTACCGATTCGTAATCGGCAAGCGGCGATCTTTACCGAAGGACAGCGGTGTGATTTTGATTCCCGGCGCCGCCTGTCGTCGTTTATATTCGTTAATATCCACCAGTCTGGTCACTTTTTTGACCACCGCTCTGTCGAATCCCTGTTCAACGATCTCTTCCAGTCCCAGCATTCTTTCGATATAGAGTTCAAGGATTTTATCCAGTATCGGATAGGGGGGCAGGCTGTCCTGATCGGTTTGGTTCGGTTTTAATTCTGCTGATGGCGCCTTTTCGATGATCGATGTTGGTATGATATCCGTTTTGGCCATGTTGTTGCGATATTCACACAATCGGTAAACCATCATCTTGTATACATCTTTGAGCGGGGAAAAGCCGCCGACCATGTCGCCGTAGATCGTGCAATATCCGACGCTGACCTCGCTCTTGTTTCCTGTCGCCAGCACCAGCCAGTTGAATTTATTGGAAAAAGCCATGAGCAGGTTGCCGCGGATGCGCGCCTGTAAATTTTCTTCCGTGGTGTCTTCCTTTCTGCCTTTGAAATAGGGGGCAAGTACTTGCCTGGAGATATCATATATTTCATTAATTTCGATATCAATGTATTCGATTCCCAGATTGCCGGCCAGCTGCCGGGCATCGTCGATACTCGATTGCGATGTGTATTGCGACGGCATGCTGATGGCTTTGACGTTTTCTTTTCCCAGGGCGTCTGCTGCCAGAGCGGCCACCAGAGCGGAGTCGATGCCGCCGCTGAGTCCGAGCACCACCTTTTCAAATCCATTTTTACGCACATAGTCGCGCAACGCCAGCAGCAGCGCTTTGTATATCTGTTCTTCCAGGTCATTTTGCGGCGGAAGAACGGTCGGTTCAAGCGCTTCATGCTTGTGCGGTGAAGGCAACGCGGTTTTGATATGATGGATGGCGCCAAAGGGGTTGATAGAGGCATTTTTGTGCGTTTCACTTTCCGGTAAAAACGAGCGGATTTCGGCAATGTCGACGTCGACAGCAATAAAATCCTCTTCAAAGGCTTTTCCAGCGGCCTGCAATGAGCCGTCGGGCTTGACCAGCATGGATTGGCCATCGAAAACGAGCTCATCCTGGCCTCCGACCAGATTGGCATAGGCCACAAGGCAACCGGTAAAACGGCTGCGTTTTTGTAGCAGCGTTCGCCTCTCTTCTCCCTTGTTTTTATAATAGGGGGATGCTGAAATATTGAGCAATATGTCCGCATGGCCATAGATGCCTTCAACTTCAGTGACATTGTGTTCGACCCAGATATCTTCGCAAATACTGATACCCACACGAATATGACCGAGATGGAGGATAAGCGGTTCCGAGCCCGCTGTAAAGTAGCGCTCTTCATCAAAGACGCTGTAATTGGGCAGGTTGATTTTTCTATAGGTAGCCAGATGTTTGCCTTCTGCCAGGATCGCGGCGGCATTGTAAAGACACTCTCCGTCGTCGTCGACAAATCCGACAATTGCTACGATTCGCTCACAGTGCGAAGCGATATCTTTCAGCATGGTGCGTTGATCGGATATAAAGTCCTTGCGGTAAAGCAGGTCTTCCGGCGGATAACCGGTGATACAGAGTTCGGGAAAGGCGACCAGCCGGCAACCGAGCTCTGCGGCTTTGTTAATGTTTTCGATTATCTTGTTTTTATTCCGCTCCAGAGCACCGATCGTGCTATTCATCTGCATCAGTCCCAGACGTAAGCTGTGTTCCATGTTCAGGCCCGCCACATATTTAGACTTGATATTTGTTGAATAATGCTGTAATATAAAAAGTTGTACGCATTAATTCAACATTCTTGGTACGATAATGGTATACAAACAGGCCTGGTATACGCGGCTTTATTCGCAAATCGGCGAGCGATATTTTGAATACGATTACACAAAGGGCACCGAACAGGAGACGGAATTTTTGGCTGCTCTTTTCGGCCAACCGCAAAACCAGAGAATTCTGGATCTGGGGTGCGGACCGGGTCGGCACAGCCTGGCCCTTTTAAAGCGAGGCTATGCGGTCACCGGCATTGATATCAGCGAGGATTTTATAAGACTTGCACAAAAACAGTGTCAACAGCCGCAAAACCGGTTTGTTGTCGCCGATGCCCGGGATTTACCCTTTATGGACCATTTTGACTGGGTTTTTTCTTTATGCGAAGGCGCTTTTGGGATTATGGAAAACGATGAGGAGCACAAACGGATCCTTTCCAATATAGCTCACTGCTTAAAGCCGGGTGGCCACCTGCTTCTCAACGCTCTGAACGCGGCGTTTGCTTTCAGACATCCCAGAAAGGATGAACATTTTGATATTCTTGACTGCCGCGTGTACTGGAAAGAAACCTATCTGGGTCGGGACGGAAATGAATATAACGAAGAATGCTCTGTTCGCTATTATACCGTTCCCGAGCTGCAGCTGCTGCTACAAGCGGCCGGTCTGTCGCTGAAAGAGGTCTGGGGAACCATTGCCGGTAATTTTTCAAAAAAATCCCTGAATCAGGATGATTTTGAAATGCTGCTTCTCGCGCAAAAATCAGCGTAAATTATGGGTTTGACTTTGACCGGCTGGATTTGTATTTTTTCAATATTTTAAAATGAGAGGATAGGCATGAAACACTATCTCGTCACCGGCGGAGCTGGATTTATCGGCAGCAATTTTATTCATTACCTTTTTGAAAAGTACGGCGACGATGTCAGGGTGACCAACCTGGACAAGCTGACCTATGCCGGTAATCTGGAAAATTTAAAAAAGATTGAAGCAAAACCGAATTATAAATTTGTCGCAGGGGATATCTGCGATGCGGCGGTTGTTGATGCGTTGACGGCCGATGTCGATATTATCGTTAATTTCGCAGCCGAAAGTCACGTAGATCGCTCGATCGGTAAACCGGATGACTTTATCAAAACAGATATTTATGGTGCTTTTGTTTTGCTGGAGGCGGCGAGGAATAACAAGGTTGAAAAATTTATCCAGATCAGTACGGACGAGGTTTATGGGAGTATCGACAAAGGCTCATTCAAAGAGACGGATGTTCTCGAGCCTTCCAGTCCCTATTCCGCTTCCAAGGCCGGGGCGGATCGGCTGGCGTTTTCCTATTTTAAAACCTATGATTTACCGGTGCTCATCACCCGCTGTTCGAATAATTACGGCCCGTATCAATATCCCGAAAAATTGATTCCGCTTTTTGTGACCAACGCTCTCGATGATCTGGAACTGCCTATCTATGGTGACGGCAAAAATGTGCGGGATTGGATCTATGTTTTGGACCATTGCGATGCCATCGACTTTCTCATTGAAAGGGGAGCGGATGGCCAGGTT
The DNA here is from genome assembly GCA_964569215.1 of uncultured Cytophagia bacterium. Lineage (GTDB taxonomy): Bacteria > Zhuqueibacterota > Zhuqueibacteria > Residuimicrobiales > Oceaniaggregativiventaceae > Oceaniaggregativivens_A. Next base: position 8,732 of record CAZMUU010000087.1, on the reverse strand, counting down.
TACAACATCGGCGGTGGCAATGAATGTATGAACATAGAAATAACGGATCTCATTCTCGAGACGCTGAAAAAACCTTCCGTTTTGAAGACGTTTGTCAAGGACCGGCCGGGACATGATCGCCGTTATTCCGTTGAAACCGAAAAGATCAAAATTCTTGGATGGTCCCCCAAATACTCGTTTGAAGATGCAATGAGATTTACAATACAGTGGTATCAGGACAATCGCTGGTGGTGGCAGAAATTGAAAACCGGCGAATATCTGGAATTTTATAAACAAAACTATCAAAAAACACTATAATCGGTTATGATGTTAAAAATCGCCAATATCGTCGGGGCCCGACCTAATTTTATGAAAATAGCCCCTATTCATCGTATAATGCAGAGCCATAACGGTTTCTCACCTTTTTTGATCCATACCGGACAGCATTATGATGAAAAAATGTCACAGACGTTTTTCAAAGAGCTCGGCATGCCGGAACCGGATCTCTACCTGGGTGTGGGCTCCGGCTCCCACGCCCGTCAAACCGCAGCCATTATGATTGAGCTGGAAAAGATTTTTTTCGAGCAACGACCGGATCGGATTGTCGTGGTTGGGGATGTCAATTCCACTCTGGCTGCATCTCTGGTTGCCGGTAAACTGCATATTCCGGTTGCTCATGTTGAAGCCGGCTTGCGCAGCTTTGACCGAAGCATGCCCGAAGAGATCAATCGTATTCTTACCGATTCGGTTTCGGATTTGATGTTTGTCAGTGAAAAGAGCGGCCTGATAAATCTGAAAAATGAAGGATTTTCCAGTGACAAGATTCATCTTGTCGGTAATGTGATGATCGATTCGTTAATCGAACACCTTGACAAAGCGGAAACATCCACCATTCTTGATGATCTCGGCATTAAATCCGAAGACTATGCGCTGATGACGCTGCATCGTCCATCCAATGTCGATGATGAGGAAGTGTTGCGCGATATTGTTTCAGCGCTTGAGGTGATTACCACCGATCTTCCCGTTATTTTCCCGATTCATCCGCGCGCCCTGAAAATGTTGCAGGAGTTCAAACTCGATCAGGATATCAGGCGATTGAATAATTTGTTTTTACTGGAACCTTTGGGCTATTTGACCTTTTTAAAATTAATGCGATATGCCAGGTTGATCCTGACCGATTCGGGTGGGATACAGGAAGAAACCACTTATCTTAAAGTGCCCTGTCTGACGCTGCGGCAAAACACCGAACGCCCGGTGACCATCGAGCTCGGCACCAATCGTCTGGTCGGATCTTCAAAAGAGGATATCATTTCAGCAGTCGAAACGGTCATCAACGGAGATGGTGTGACAGGGGAAACACCTCCTCTCTGGGATGGAAAAAGCGCAGCCCGGATTGTTGACATTTTGAGTCAATTTTATCGATAGTAAAAGAGAGAATTATGCGATTTTTATTTTTGTACACTTTGATTGTTGCAATTGGCTATGGACAGAACCTCGAGCAGATGCAGGAAATTACTTCGCTTAAAGAGAATCTTAAAAAAGAGTCTGTGGTTGCCGGAACCGGTATCAAACCCGTCCTCGAACAGGCAATAGATCCGGCCCAATATATTCTGGGACCCGGCGATGTATTAAACGTACAAATCATCGGCAGAGAGGATGTCAATCATCAGCTTATGGTGATGCCGGAAGGATATTTGCTGATTCCCGCAGTCGGAACTGTTGATATTGCTTCCCTCGATCTGCAAAGCGCAAAAGCAAAGATTGCGCGGAAACTCAGAGAACGCTATGTCGCCAAAGAGGTATTGGTGACGCTGGTGGAGTTGCGTTCCTTTCGGGTGACGGTAAGTGGCGCGGTCGGTATGACCGGGGCGTTTGAGGTGAACGCCGTTATGCGCGTTTCCGATGCCATCGTGCTGGCCGGAGGATTTGTAGAACAGGCGATTAAGCGCCGGCAGATAGCCGATCAGCAACGCTTACGCGAGGGGTCGCTGCAGGCCATGCCCCCGACCGATACCATGGATTTTGAAGAGGATGAAAAACAGCATGAACCGAAACGGCATATTGTCAGGGCGTCCAGACGCAAGATTATGATAAAACGGATGAATGGAGATACGCTTTTTGCTGATTTGATGCGCTACAGGTTATACGGAGACCTGGATGCTAATCCTTATCTCCTCGATGGCGATGTGATTGTTGTTCCTTATGCGGAAGAAAGCGCCGGCAGAATCGAGATTCATGGTGCCGTCAAATTACCCGGAGATTTTGAGTTTGTAGACGGTGACCGGATTGAAGCGTTGTTGCTTTTTTCACATGGCCTCACTCAGGATGCCGATTCCAGCGAAATCGAACTGGTGAGGATGAAGAGCTCAAAGCATATTGAACGAATAACCATGCCGCTTTATGCAGAAAAAGGTATTTTGGTGGACAGCACCCTGAATACACCTTTGCACCCGAATGATCGTATCTTCGTTCATTATCAAACCAATTATGAACAAAAACAAAATGTAAAGATCGAGGGCCAGGTTCGCTATCCCGGGACTTATGCCCTGGCGCCTGATTTAACAACGCTCTCCGAGCTCATCCGGCATGTCGGAGGATTCACCCGGGAAGCATCTCTGGAACGGGCTTATATAATGCGTAAATCCTTCGAGCCTGAGGAAGACAAGGAACTGGAACGTCTGAAGAGTATGCGAGCCGCGGAAATGACGGATATGGAACGGGAATATTTCAAGTTTAAATCAAGAGTTCGGGAAGGCGTAATGCCGGTTGATTTTGTCGCCCTGTTTGAGGAGGGCGACGAAAGATACGATGCCACGTTGTTGAACGGTGACATCATCATCGTTCCCACCGTTGGACAAACCATACGGGTAAATGGCCAGGTTGTCAATCCTGGTTTGTATCCCCATCATCCCGGCAAGACGATGCAGTATTATATTCGGCTGGCAGGAGGGTACAACTGGCATGCCCATAAATCCAGAATACGCATCATCAAATCCAAGCATGGCGAGTGGATGAAGGCGAATAGTGATGCCATTATCGAGGAAGGGGATGAGATATTCGTTCCGAAGAAACCCGTACGAGATTGGTGGGAAATTTTGGGTGAAACAGTGGCAATAGCTTATCAGCTGGCAGCTATATTTATATTTATTGAAAATATACGAGACTAGATCTTACTGGTTTTGTTCACGCGGCGTGGCGACAGAGCGGATCAGTCGCTTGAGCATGCGTTCAATGTCATCGCATAGTTCCATAGCAGCTTCCGGTTCTTTATACTCTCCGAGTTCCTGTGAAAGGATGAGGTAATAACGAACCTCTTCGACAATCATAAAAGCTTGTTGATAATAGTGAATTTTATTCTTTTTACCTCGCTTCTTAAACCCCCTGGCGATATTGATGGGTATGGGGGCAACGGATTGGCGCATGTGTTCAGCAAGTGAAGTGCTTTCTTTTTTGGAAAATTTTTTTGTCGAATTGTAAATTTCCACGGTCAGCTGATGACTTTTTTGCCAGACCACCAGGTCTCTAAACGTTTCCACTTTTTTACGATCCATATTTCATTCCTGTTTTCAAGCGTTCACTATGGGGATTTTGGAAAAAACTTCCTGTTTACTCTATAAGTTATTGATTTTATAGGACAAATGCAAATCATTTTTGATTTTTTCGCAAATCGGGGATGATTGATGACCTATTGAGAATTACGCCACCATAATGTGTAATCCGAGGTTGTTACAAATCCGTCAAAATTCAAATCTGCGCCCGAATAGCCGGTCGTGCTATTCCTGGCCTGCTCCAGCCAGAGCTCGTAATCGGTGTTATTCACCGCACCATCCTGGTCGAGATCACCGGAAATTAGCCCCCAAATATTTGTTTTTAATTGTTTTGCAGCAGACGATTCGTGGTGGATGGATTGATCTCCGGCAAAGTTTATTGCCCCGGGCGTTTTTGTCAGGTCTGTTTGAGTGGACAGGATAAACGCATGGTTTCGATGCCGGACCTGAACATAGTATGATCCTGAATCAACGCCGGCAAATCCCAGGACTGTATTTTCATTACCGATATCGGCCAGCCAGCCGTCGGTTTGTAACAGGAATGCTCTGTCATAAACAGAGGGATCTTGCGGATTTTCATATATTGAAACCAGAATCCAGTCTATTGTATTATTCGAATGGACTGGTACCATTCGCTTGCTTTCGTTATAGGGAGATTGAAGCGGCATCAGATTGAACATGTCCGGAGAGATATACATGCTGTCACCGTTTTCTGCAAATGTTCCTTCCAAAAAGATTTTGATTTGACCAAGAACATAGGGAGTGTTTCCTGTTTTTTCCGTTACGACCGACCGGTTTCCCCATTCATCGACAGCCAAAATTCGGTAAAAATAGTTTCGCCCCTGTTCCACCTGGTGTTCGAACATGGTATCTTTTGTTGCTGTGAGAAAGTGTTCCTCGTCGAGTTGCGAGGAACAAAGGCTGTCGCCATATATCCAGTAGGTCACCGGCAGGGATTCTTCATTGTTTAATGTATCCAGTAAAACCGGATTCCATTCAAGCCGGAAGGTTGTGGTTTGGGAGTACAGACTCGAAATCAAAACCAAGCCGCACAGAAGGATGCTTATGAGGTGATGATTTTTCATAAAAACAGCTTTATTTTTTATTAAATATAAGCACTATCTACAAGTGTTAATGTGATTTAAAGCACGAATGTTCCCGATAAAAATTACTTGATATTGGCTGCCCGATTATCTACTTTTTTTATCAATGTTCGATTGTAATATTTAAGAGTTCTGCCGGGAATGAACTGATTGTTCGAATGATCCATGCCGGCCAGGTATTCGGTTATTGGCTGGTTTCATGTTCGGCAGATCATTCCGGCTTGGCATCAAATAATAGCAAAAAACCGGTGCAAATGATTCTGAATAAATTTCCGTTTGTTTTTCTTCTGCTGCTGGCCTGTGCCCGGCAGGGTTTTCCTCCGGGCGGGCCTGTTGACGAGACTCCTCCTGTTGTGATTGAAACCCAACCGGCCCAGGGCGAGACCGGTGTTCCCCTATCCCGGGATATTGAGATTGAATTTTCTGAAACCGTTGAGCAAAAATCCTGTTTTTCGTCTCTCTTTATCACCCCTTATGCTGAACGGGTCAAATACAAATTAGACGGCAGGCGCCTGCGTATTCTCTTCGATCAGGGGTTGCGGCAAGATCGTACCTATGTGATTACCGTGGGTGCCGGAACAAAGGATTTGCGCAATAATACGATGACGGATTCATATACGCTCGCGTTTTCAACCGGAGCCCGGGTTGACAGCGGCAAAATTGAGGGACGTATCTATAGCCAGTCGCCGAGTTCAGCCGTGCAGATTTGGGCCTATGATCTGGAAGGGAGCCGAGCCATAAATCCCAGGCAAATGTTTCCGCTTTATGTTACCCAGAGCGGCAAGGATGGGCGCTACCTGCTATCTCATCTGAGCCACGGGCGGTACAGGCTTTTTGCTGTTTTGGACCGGGATTTGAATGGTTTATACAATCCGGAATTCGACATGCTCGGCGTCAGCACCAGTGATATTGAGATCGATGAACAACACCCGGTCATCGACAATGTCGGTTTTCGCGTCGCCCGTCGCGACACCACACCACCCATACTCCTATCCGGCCGGGCTGTCGACAGGCGCCATATCGACTTGAGGTTTTCAGAAACCATGCGCGCTAATGAAATGAAAAATATAAACAATTTTTCAGTCAGACAAAATCGAAAAAACGAGCTGGCTTTTGCCTATCTCGATGAACGCAATGGTTCTTATGCCCACCTGACCCTGAAACAGCCGATGCATCCGACTATACCCTGTTCGGTGCAGGTGTTCAGGGCTTTTGACCATTCCGGGTTGAAGCTCGATTCCCTACAAAATTCGATAACAGTTAACGCTACCGATGTACCGGACACCACAGCGCCTTATCTTCTCAGCATGAGTCCGGGAGACAGCTCGGTTTCGGCTCCGCTTGACAGCGCCCTCCGGTTTATCTTTTCCGAGAGCATGGACACGCTTTCCGTGCAAACGGTTTTTAGCATGACGGATAGCTTTGGGACAGCTGTAAACGGAGACTTTTGGTGGGAAAGCGCAGCGCATCTGACATTTCAGCCGGAAAACAGTTTGAGGGGCCGGATGACCTATTTTATCACCCTCAAACCCGATTCCGTTTTTGACTTTGGCGGCAATCCAATGGCGGATTCTTCTTTTCGAAAGCAATTCGTCACCCTAAATCCGGATACCCTGACGGAGATCGCCGGTAAAATTATCGATGAAAAAAAAGATGCTCAGGGCGTGTTCTATATCATTGCCAAAAGCTTGCAGGGTAATCGCTATCAGCTTGTTCAGAAAACACCAGTGTATCGTTTTCAATCCATCCTGCCCGGTCGCTATTTAATTGAGCTTTACCGGGACAGAGATGGTAATGAAAAGTTCAGCTACGGAAATGACTGGCCCTATCAAGCGGCGGAGCGGTTTTATGTGTATCCGGATACAATTACCGTCAGGGCCCGTTGGCCGAATGAAGATAATAACATATATTTTCCATATCCATAGTGTCTGGGAGAACGATTGATGACAACCTTTTCCTACAAAGACGATAATCTTTACTGCGAATCTGTTGACCTCACCCGGGTGGCAGACGCTGAAGGGACACCTCTATATGTATACAGCCTTTCCGGTGTCTTGAGCGCTCTTCAGCGGTTCGGCCATTCTTTTGCAGATTATCCGCATCAACTTTGCTTTGCCCTCAAGGCCAATTCCAATCCCGTGTTATTGAAAACATTGGCAGGGCAGGGTGTGGGTGCTGATGTGGTTTCGGGTGGTGAGCTGCAGCTGGCGTTGAATGCGGGATTCCCACCTGAGAAAATCGCCTATGCCGGGGTAGGCAAGACCGATTCAGAGATCGAATTTGCCATCCGTTCCCGGATTATGGCCCTGAACATTGAATCGATGCAAGAACTGAAAGTAACTGCCGCAATTGCCGAACGGCTGAAGATCGTTACACCCGTCGCAATCAGAGTCAATCCCGATATCGATATCGAAGGGCATCCCTACCTGACCACCGGAAAGAGTGCCAATAAATTCGGTATTCCCTTTTCAGAGGTCAGAGAGGCTTTTATTTGGGCGGCGGCACAGCCATATTTAAGGCCTGTGGGCATTCATTCTCATATCGGCTCGAACATAGCCAAAATTGATCCGTGGATCAAGAACGCCAAAAAGCTGACCGATTTTATCATCCATTTAAAAGCAGATGGAATAGAGCTGGAGCATATCGATCTCGGTGGAGGGTTCGGTGTCGATTATGACACGGTATTGACCGAACAGGGAAATCCGCTTTTACTCGACCCCGAAGCGGTCATTCCCAAACTCATCGATATCATTAAGAAATGCGGTTGTGAATGTATTTTGGAACCCGGTCGCAGTATTATCGGACCACATGGCGTTTTATTGACCCGTGTTTTGTTCACGAAACAGAGCCGGGGAAAGCGGTTCGTTGTTGTTGATGCGGGGATGAACGATCTGTTGCGCCCCTCGCTATATAATGCGCATCATGAAATCCTGCCCCTGCAGTATCGTAACGATAAAAGAGAAAAAGCCGATATTGTTGGTCCTGTTTGTGAAACCGGTGATTTTCTGGGACTCAACCGCAGCTTGCCGCCTTTGCAACGCGGAGATCTCCTGGCGGTCATGACGTCGGGGGCCTATGGATATACTTTGGCTTCCAATTACAATAGCAGACCGAGACCTGCTGAGGTGCTGGTGGAAAAAAATCAGTATCGAATTATCCGTGAACGGGAAATATTGTAGGAGTGCCGGGGACACCGGTTATCCTGGAATGGTTATCAGGGATGACATTCTCTATGTTCCCTGCTATTCCAGCCATGAACAAAAAACAGCCATCTATTTTGCTATAATCCGGCTGGGCGCCATTGAATTGTAATTTTAAATAAAAGCCTGTTTGGTAGAGTTTTTAAAATATGGAAAAACGCCCGTCTGAAACCAACATAAAATGGGCCCTGTTTCTCAATCTGGTTTTTACTCTGATCGAGTTTGCCGGCGGACTCTGGACGCAGAGTCTCGCTATTCTATCCGATGCCTTGCATGATTTGGGTGACAGCACCGCTCTGGGTATGGCCTGGTTCATGGAGAGACTATCGCACAAGCAGCGGACGAGCCGGTACTCTTATGGATACCGGCGTTTTTCCCTGCTCGGGGCCTTGATCAATGCGGTCATTTTAATCACAGGCGGCCTCGTGGTTTTATCCCGGGCCGTACCGAGGCTGATGAATCCTGATCCAACATTTGCTCCGGGTATGGTTGGCTTTGCCATACTCGGCGTTGTGGTCAATGGTATCGCGGTTTATCGGTTACGCCGCGATTCTTCCCATAACAGCAAAATGGTTGCCTGGCATATGCTGGAAGATGTTCTAGGCTGGACAGCCGTTCTGATCGTGAGTATCATCCTGCTTTTTAGCGATCTCTATATTCTCGATCCCATCCTCTCCGTATTGATCACCTCATATGTTCTCTTTAGTGTTGTCAAGCGTCTCTATACCACCCTGGCTCTCTTTTTGCAGGCGGTTCCGGAAAATATCGATATTGATGCGATCGAAGAGCGCTTCAAGGCGCTGGACCATGTTTTGTCAACACACCATACCCATATCTGGTCTCTGGACGGTGAGCATCATGTATTGACGACCCATTTGGTTGTGGACGAAAATATTTCTCGC
>CAZMUU010000086.1:0-12556 GCA_964569215.1 uncultured Cytophagia bacterium | reverse complement strand
TTATATTGTGCAAGTAACCAGCAGGGAATTTCAAACTGTTGATTACAGATCCGCCAGAGATTATCGCCGGACTGAATGGAATAATGCCTTACACCGTTTACTTTATAATTGTTGAAAAAATCTTCCTGTATACTCTTATGATATTCTAATCTTCTGCGATGAAATTGCTTGGCTGCTACTCTGGTAAAGATCAGCCGTATTCTCTGACCCACCTGGATATCCTCTCCAAACAGCAATGAATTCGCATCTCTAAGACGTTGGGTGTTGATCTGCAGCCAATCTGCATAATGTCCCAGGGTTTCTTCAGGTTGAACATTGATATAATTGTCAGAAGGAACTGTGAAATGAACTTTGAAAGAGAAACTTTGAAATTTTCTCAATATCGTATCCTGCACTGTTTCCTGTTCAGGAACATCTGCATGCGCAATTTTTTGATGCGACTTTAGGCCTCCTCCCAACATCTCCTCGTTTTCAACCGGAACATTGATACTTGTTTCAGAACCGGGTAACTCGAGAATCTGACCTGCCCGTATAAAATGGGGATCGGCCAAATCATTCATGGCCATGAGATGATGCGTCGACGTATTGTATCGCCGGGCGATCGCGCTCAGGTTATCACCACTGCGTACCGTATAATAACGATCCCGTATCTGGTGGTGATATTTATGTGCCGGATTCAGGCGACTATATAGGTCATCAACATCCATATTGTGGCGTAGTGGCAACCGCAACTTATAGCCTTTGGGTATGCGGCGTTGAGATTTAATGATGGGTATACGAAATGCCGGATTTAAAGCGATCAATGTATCAATATCAACTTTAAAGGCGCGGACGACAGACTTTAGCGTAACAAAATGCGGTAACTCGTAAAGCTCATAGTTCAGGGCTTTGGCAAACTCGAAATCGCCGAAATAGTTTTCATAATTCTCGGCAACATTTTTAGCAGCTAAAAACTCGCTGTAAAAATTTTTAGAAGCAAAGCCGAATCTTCGGCTTTTATACTGTTCAACGATTTGGCCAATATCGTCGGTTCCCGTCCGGGCTATCGCCCGCTTCATGCCGTACATTCCGTGATTATACGCTGTAATCGCGAGGGGCCAGACGCCTAATTCCTCGTAATTCTTTTTCAAAAGTTTAGCTGCCGCAACGGTAGATAAATGGGCATCATAACGCTCATCGAGTTCGTAATTAATTTTCAGAAAAAGCCTGCCCGTCGATCGGGTAAATTGCCACATGCCGGCGGCACCAACCTTGGAATAAGCCTTGTGGTTGAACGACGACTCAACATGGGGAAGATATGCCAGTTCTACCGGCAAATCATATTGGCGAAAAACATTCTGGATATTCTCCAAATATTGGCCGGAGCGTATTAGTCCTTCACGAAACCTGTTGGCGAGACCAAGCTGGCCGCGGATATTGTATCCGGCTTTGCGGAATTTATGGGGATCATCCGTATCCAGCCACAATCGATAGATAAAACGTTCTTCATCATTCAGCGCCAGTGTATCAATATCAGGCATTCGACGCGATAAAAAATTGAGGACCCCTAAAATTCTATCCTTCTCTTCTTCAACTTTTTTCCAGCTTTGTTGTCCATCGTCCAGATAGACCACCTTATAAATGATATCCAACCGATCCCTATCGTGAATGAGAGCACAACTATCTGGATATTGACTATATATTTTGTCCCAAAACTCTACATTCGTTTTTAAATTTTCGGGTAGTGGAAAGCGTTCCGATGCCGTCGCAAAGGCACAGAAAATAAGAAACAAGCTAAAAAATGAATCAACTCTTTTCATCATACCAAAAACCATCCTTTTTCATTCTGAATTCCTGTTCATCTTGTTACAATTGTCTAACATTTAAGACAGCCCTAAACAATAGCGTTGTTAAAGGATAATGTTTTTTAAAGCATTAAGAAAACATTCCCTCCGACCTTAATCGTGTTGCATAAAATGAGCCAAAATTTTTCGGAAATTAAAAAGGCAAGAAATTAATCATAGGGATTGGATTAAATCTTTATGCCTTATCAAAGCTGCGTTATTCAGAATTTTTATCCAGAGGATCGATTTCATACCACTGGGGGATTTTTCTGTTTAGAAAGAGTTCAACCAATGCCGGGTCATATTCAATAATGTTGGTGATAACTTCAATGAGACGTTCTTTGTCGAGTTTTCTGATCATGTCCAGTTTATCGGCTACATTTACAAAATCATTGCCATCCTGAACCCATGAATAGAGTAAAGCGATGACATGCTTGCATAACTGCCTGGTATCTTTACAGGTACAGGAAGTGCTGATCTCATTCCCGTGGACGCGTATTCTTACCGAAAAATCTTCCGTCATTGTACCGACATGTCCCGAAATGGCATTATTAAATACGCAAGCCTGCGTGACCTCGGAAGATTCGTAATATTCCAAACCTTTACCCTGGACCATCTCTTCGTCCAGCAACTGAACATCTCTAAAACCGATTTCCAGGAGTTCCCGGGAAATCCTTTTATCTTCTTTATTTTTCATATAAATAACCCGATAAAATTACGATTTCGTGCTTTTGCCATAGAAAAAAAATGCCGGCAAAGCCATCGGACAATCTGACCCGTGTCGTTATGCCGGTCAATCGTTGTCCGGTGCTGGATTTAGTTTTTCGTCTTGCCGGATTATTTTAGACAAATCAACTGTTCAGGCCACCTACCGATCAACTTTTCATAAAAATAGTAATGACCCTAATTTATGATACAAAAGCGGGAGTAAAAATTCAAGCATAAAAATCAGGAGGGGATAGGCGTGGCCGATCATCCAGAATCTCTGAAGGAAGCCACTTTTTGGCATCATCTAAAATCTTATCAACCGGTTTGTTTGACTTTGCGGATTCACTTAAATATCGTCTCCAGGCTCTGGCACATGAACTATATCTGAACAATCCCATCAAATGTCTCAACATCGATAAAGGACTTGTACCTTTCGCTTGCTCTCTTTGCAGATAAGGCATAATCCTTTCTATAACTTGCCGTCGTGTCGGGGGCAATCCATTCCCGGCTCTAAAATAAGAATCTGCCTTTGCAAATAAATAGGGATGAGCATAAGCTGCACGACCGATCATTACTTTGTCGACCTTGCTGAGATGTTCCCGGGCCTCTTTCAGGGTTGTAACACCACCGTTTAGTTCAAAGATCAACCCGGGAAACGCCTTTTTTAAATTATAAACATCTGCGTAGCGTAGAGGTGGAATTTTGCGGTTTTGCCTGGCATCCAGGGCATTCAGGTCTGCAATCCGGGCATGAATAATAAAATGGCAACATCCCGCCTCGGACAACCGTTCGATAAACCTGGAAAGCTCTTCATAATCCACTTTATGCTCTATTCCAAGACGATGTTTAACCGAGACCGGAATGGTAACTGCATTTTTCATTGTATGGTACAATTCTGCGGCAAGATCCGGATTCTTCATCAACTCGATCCCGAATGCGCCTTTCTGCACCTTTGGGCTGGGACAGCCGGCATTAAGGTTTACAGCACTAAAGCCGTATTCCTGAGCCATTCGGGCACAGAGAGCCAATGATTGAGCATCGCTACCCCCCAATTGAAGTACCAATGGCAATTCTACCGGATCAAAGGCCAAAAGGTTGTCCCGGTTTCCTCGCAGCAAAGCAAAAGTGGTTATCATTTCACTATAGAGAACTGTATACCGCGTTATTAGCCGCATAAAATAGCGAAAATGACGGTCAGTTAGTTTCATCATCGGAGCGATGGATAACGGAAAGTCAAAACCTTTTACGGACAGGTCTGAACTCATCAGAAAAAAATCCGGGTATTGGGAAGCAGATTCTGTATTCGTTCCTTTTCGAGAAAAGAAAAATGATTTCCCTGTAAATATAATGATCTTAACCGGCGGCAGTTGGAGATTTCTGCCGGAAGTGTAGTAAGTTGATTATCCGACAAATATAAAATGCGAAGATTTTCCAGTTCACCAATACTAGTTGGTAAAGAGGTGAGGTTGTTGTTTTTCAGATAGAGCTTGCGCAGGTTTTTCAACCGGCCGATAGTGTGCGGAAGTGCCCGTAAAGAATTGAAGGATAGATTCAGTTTATCCAGTTTTTTCAGCTCTCCAATACCCGGGGGCAGTGTTTCCAATGCGTTGTTTTCAAGATAAAGTTGATTGAGACCGGACAAACAGCCAAAACGCGGGGGCAAGTTTTGTAGTTGATTATGATCCAAAAACAGCGTTTTCAAAGAGGTCAAATTACACATTGCATCCGGCAGAGAGCGTAATTGATTAAAAGAACCATATAATAATCGTAACTTTGATAACGCACCGATAGAACCGGGTAAAGATGACAACCGATTGTCTCTGATATACAGAGAGTGTAAACGCTGCAGATTTCCCAGCTTTTGCGGCAAGTGCTGCAGTTGATTGAATGAAACATCCAATCTTTCGAGCCGAGACAACCGAACAACGCTCTCAGGCAAAGTCGTCAGCTTGTTCCTCTTTACAATAAAATCCTGCAAACGAATCCATCCATCCAGTGAATGGGGGAGCTGCACGATGTTATTGTTGGAAAAATTTATCCTGCGCAAATTTTTCAGCTCGGTGATAGAACCGGGGAGGGTGCGCAGACGATTATTTGCAATATTTAATTCAACAAGGGATTGCAGACGAGCGATCGACCGGCTTGGCTCCTGAATGTCATTATTGAAAAGAATTAATACCTGTAAATCAGATAAATCATACAGTGGGGTGGGGATTGCGGCAAGCAAGTTATGGCTCAAATCAAGCGTTTCCAGCGAAATTTCTGAAATAGCCGGATCGACAGACTCGACCTTGTTGTTCCAGAGAAAAAGTGCCTTCAAGCTAGAGAACTTTTTGATATCCTCCGGAATTGCCCTTATCTGATTTTCATTTAAAATCAAAGTTTGCAGCTTTGGTAATCTATAGAGTTCAGCCGGAATTACATCCAGATCATTGCCGCTCAAATCCAGAATCCTTAAATTTTTCAATGTCAACAGAGCGCCGGGGATCGTCTTAAAAGCAGCATTATTGTAATTATTCACCTTTCCCGGAATTAACAATAGTTTCTCTACCCTTTGAGGATATTCGAGAGCCTCCGTCAGACTGTAATAGGTCCTTTTCGGATCGGTAAATGATTGAGCGTTTAGACTCTGTAAAATAATGAGAATAACATAAAAAATACGATTCATTCTTTTCATCTTAAAAATTTACCTCAGTGGTAAACTTGACGGCAGAATTCTCCCGACTGGAATCCAAATGATCAAAATCCAGCAGCAGACGGCAGTTTTGCGAAAAAAGATAGGATAAACCGATAATAAATCGTTTTTCTTCATCAGGTATATAAAACGCTTTGTAATAAAAGGAATCATATCTGGCAAAAAGAGTGGTTTTATATGCATTAAACTTGAATTCTGCAAACACAGAAAATCCATCCTGTTCGATAGCAGCGGAAGAGCTGTCGACGACCGTCCCCTTATAATCTCCTTTTCCTTGATAATACATAAAGGTCAGTGTGGAAAACCTGTTTTCATTGGCAAGGAAAAGGGCATTGACGGTCCAGTCCGGAGAAGTGGCGCTGTTCCCTTTGGCCGTAACCCCGCAATAACTTATCTGCAGGCCTGGCCAGAAAGTATTAAATGGTCGCAGGGATAAACGGCTCTCAAAAGATTTGTTTAAATTTCTTTCAATGGCGTGATACCCCCCTCCATTATAAAAACCAAATGAGATGCTGCCATATTGACCAAATGTTGATATATGATCAAAATCCTTTTTCTTACCCAGTAGTGCCGTAAACGTGACCCCATAATCGCCGGAATTGATAATGCCATTGCGCTCCAAAAACATGGTTCCCTGAGCACGATATCCATTGATCTTGTCTTCGTAGTTCAGCCAGGGACGATGCACCAGGCCGAACTCGATTGCCGGTCTCGTAAGGAGGTAAAAATCCGGCAGTTTACAATCAATATAACAATATTTTAAGCGCATCTCTAAATCGCCCTCACCATCACCCTCTCTGTCGACAGAGATATCAGGCATGATGCGTCCGGACATGAAAGCATTGAACTCTTTTTTGATTATAATGTATCCCCGATTTATGATGAATTCACTATATCTCGTTCTCCCCTCTTTACCTTTTGTATACGATAAAAACCACTGTCCGCCTATACTTATACCCGAGAATCCCCGATAAGAGCAGCTATCGTCAGCCCGTTCCATTTTTTGACTTTGCTCAGAAAAAGCCGCCATTAAAAAACAGGGATACATTATAAGACATAAAAATAACACTATATACCTTTTCACAACCTTCATTGCCACCTCCCGTTGTTACCGGTTCCAGTTCAACTTTAATAAATTATTGTTTATTTGTCAACAAGGATTTATATTGTAGGAAAAATCATGGAGGAAAATTTGAGAGTATTTGGCTTTATATTAATATTATCTGCTGTAGCATATTGCCAAAACCTTCAGGTTCACT
The DNA here is from genome assembly GCA_964569215.1 of uncultured Cytophagia bacterium. Taxonomy (GTDB): domain Bacteria; phylum Zhuqueibacterota; class Zhuqueibacteria; order Residuimicrobiales; family Oceaniaggregativiventaceae; genus Oceaniaggregativivens_A. The sequence goes on along the minus strand of CAZMUU010000086.1, from coordinate 6,071 downwards.
ATGATTTTGGACAGAACCGCAACTATGTAACCACAACATTTGAAATGTTCAAAGCGGATGACTATGGAGCAACCTTTTGGTTTATTGATATGGACTATAACAAGGACAAAGATAAAAGCATGTCCCTGGCCTATCTGGAACTTGCCCGTTATTTCAGCTTTTCTCTTTTCAAGCCCTTCTCCGTTACCGTCCAATACAACGACGGCATCTCTGACTTTGGTTCCCTGGGGCAGGTCTGGTTGACGGGGTTTTCACTCCCCCTTTCAATAGGATCTGCTTATATCGCCCCTGAACTTTTGTACCGATATCAACGCGCTGCTGCCGGTATGGATCTACAATTTACTCTCGCCTGGATATTTTCCCGTCAAAGAATCGAGTTTGCCGGATATTGCGATATCTGGACCCAGGATAAAATGAAGGATAAAAAGGAACTTGCAGTCCAAACGGAACCCCAGATATGGTATAATTTTAATGACCATTTTGCTGCAGGTAGTGAAGTTGAAATCAGCAAAAACGTTTTACCCGGCAATGGGTGGAACTTGATGCCGACTTTTGCCATTCGTTACATTTTTTAGAGAGGAACATTCAAAACAGAGGAGTGAACGCTATGGAAACAACGACCCCGCAAAACCAGAACATGAATATGCGTACAGAGATCATCGCAGGCATAACCACATTCCTGGCTACCATGTACATTATCGTTGTGAATCCGGCTATCCTGCAGGACGCCGGCATGCCTTATAGTGGTGTTTTAACCGCCACGGTTCTGGTATCAGCATTCAGCAGTATCCTCATGGGTATCTATGCCCGAAATCCGATTGTCATCGCCCCTGGCATGGGAATAAATGCCTTTTTTACCTATTCCGTTGTTATCGGAATGGATGTCTTCTGGCCGGTAGCTCTGGGTGCTGTTTTTTGGTCGGGAATCATTTTTCTGCTCTTGTCGATATTCAATGTACGTACCCATATCGTCAAAGCCATTCCACGTCCCCTGCGTTACGCCATTGCTGCCGGAATCGGCCTCTTTATCAGCTATATTGGTTTTAAAAATGCCATGTTTATCGTCGATAACAATGAAACATTGAGTGCCCTGGCCAGAATAAACCCCGTTACCATGACTTTTGTCGTCGGTTTGTTTATTACCGCTGTATTGGTGTGTAAACGAATCAAAGGTGCCCTGGTATTCGGCATCATATGTACAACCATTCTGGCAATCCCGATTGGACGCTTTTGGGGAGATGCTTCAGTCGACATGGAAGGCATTCAGACTCTTGTGACCTGGAAAGGTCTTTTTGCCGCGCCTGACTTTGGTTTATTCTTTTCGCTCAACCTGATCGAATCGCTCCAACTCTCACTATGGCCGGTAATCTTTGCCTTTCTTTTTACAGACATGTTCGACAGCCTCTCCACATTCATCGGTGTTTCCGAAGCTGCGAATCTGGTCGATGAGGAAGGAGAACCCAGAAATATAAAACCATCGCTTATTGTCGACGCCTTTTCCACCACCATTTCAGGATTATTCGGTACAAGTGCCGGGACAGCATACATCGAATCCGCTACCGGTGTAGAAGAGGGCGGGCGCTATGGCTTGACCGCAATTGTTGCCGGTTTGCTCTTTTTGCCGTTCATGTTTTTGTCCCCACTCTTATCGGTCGTGCCGGCAATAGCGACTGCTCCCGCATTAATTTTGGTCGGTGTGTTCATGATGACACCGGTACTAAAAATCAACTGGCAGCAATACGATGAAGCCATCCCGGCATTTTTGGCGATGGTTTTGATACCGCTTGCCAATTCAATCACTCAAGGCATTATTTGGGGATTTCTGAGCTGGACATGTCTGAAAGCGGTTACGGGAAAGTATAAAGAGATCGGTATCACACTCTTGGTTATCGACATCTTTGCAGTCCTGGCTTTGGTCATATAATTAAGAAAACCGCCTGATCTAAACAGGCGTTTTTCTTAAGAGACATTAAGGTCATTTATTTGCTGTTCCAACTTTTCCAACAGTTGTTCGAGTTTAAGCGTCGCCTCTTCCCAGTCACCATAGGCGCGTTTTAAATTGCGTTTTACAAGTTCATAATCCATTTGCAGAGATTTAATTTTCTCGCTCTTGCTGTAATTCTCAGGCTTGCCCAGCTCAGCCTCAAGCTCTTGTTTGCGATGTTCCAGACTATTGATTTCATTCTCCAACCGGGCAACGCGCTGCTGCAGCTCCGAACGTTCTTTGCTAACCTGTTGTCGCGCCTGAGCCTTGAGACGTTTATGCGTTTTTTTCCGGTTTCCACTCTCAAGAGGTTTGCCGTCGTTGTCATCCGCTTGACCCATCTTAAAACGGTTTTCCAGATATTCCGTATAATTGCCCTCATATTGCAATAACCCATGCGGCCGTATTTCGACAACCTTGTGTACAATTTTGTCCAGGAAATAGCGATCATGCGACACCAGCAACAACGTTCCCTGATACTCTGACAGCGTCTCTTCGAGCGCTTGTTTGGTGGCCAGGTCAAGATGATTTGTTGGTTCATCCATGATCAGAAAATTAACCGAAGACAAAAATATTTTAGCCAATGAAACGCGCGCTTTCTCGCCGCCGGACAATATACCGATTACCTTATTCACCTCTTCACCACGTATACCAAATAATCCCAGCACATCACGAATATGCGGAATGTTTTTTGACTCGGTGACGCTTTCAATCGCCTTATATGGTGTCTGGTCAAGCTCAAGTGCATCGATCTGATGTTGTGCATAGTAACCGATCGCAACCCGTTTTCCCACCTTAATCTCACCTCTTTGAGGATTAAGTTCCTGATGAATAATGCGTGTAAGGGTGGTCTTGCCCGCCCCGTTGGGACCCACCAGAGCAATTTTCTGCCCTCTGTAAATATCCAGATCGATATTTTTCAATACCCAGTCCTGCTGGTAGCGGAAATATAAATTTTTCATATGAACAACATGGTGATAACTCGGATAAGCCGGTTCTATCCTGAACCGAACCGGTTCTACATCCGGTTTAGGAAGTTCAGCTTGATTTAATTTCTCCAATTGTTTGATCCGGCTTTGGACCTGAGCCGCTTTTGTGGCTTTGTATCGGAATCGATCCACAAATCGTTGTACGCGTTGGCGTTCCTGTTGCTGCTCTACCCACTTTTTGTACATGAGCATCTGGTGTTCAAGTTTTTGTCTCTCATATTCATGGTAAGAACCCGGATAATGACTCAGTTCGCCCCGATCGAGTTCAACGATTTCATTGGATAAACGATCGATAAAATATCGGTCATGAGAGACGATAATCATGCTTGATCTCAATCCCGATAAATATTGTTCAAGCCATTGTAGCGAATCGAGATCGAGATGATTGCTGGGTTCATCCAGCAGCAACAAGTTGGGAGTTTGCAATAAAAGACGGGCCAGATAAACCCTCATTCTCCATCCGCCACTCAACTCTGCGAGCGATCGCCTAAAATCATTCCGGCTGAATCCAAGACCGGTAAGAATAGATTTTACATCTGCCTCCAGCCGGTATCCGCCCTGGATCTCATATTGTTGCTGGAGAATCCCCAGTTTTTCAATTTGAGTTTTGTGATCCTCGCCGGCGGTTTCAACCTCATGCCCGAGTTGACGAATTTGATCCTCAAGGGCAATCAAATCTTTTCTTGCTTCCAGGGCACTATCCAGGACTGTGGTACCCGAAAAAATGATCGATTCCTGTGGCAGATAACCTATTTGATAATTTTTGGATTTAATTATATGACCGGAGGTGGGCTGTAAATCACCGTTCAGTAAACGCAGAAGAGTCGTTTTACCGGCACCATTCGGCCCGATCAACGAATAGCGCATTTCGGGTTGGATATTCCAGTCTATACTATCGAGCAATAAACGGTCATCAAATGAAAATGTCAATTTATTGAGCTGTAACATGGTTAAACGGGCAGATTCCTGCGTTCAGGATAAAGGTCAGGCCAATTCAATATAACTCCCTCCGGCTGCCGGTGCGCCGCATAGCGCGTTTCATCAAAATCTTGTGGAAACTCTTTTTTTTCTCTTTTGGTTGCGGTATGCGCAACGTATAGCGGCCGTCGGAATGAAAGTCCCACGCCAATCGGTTGTCGGTCAGGGCTTGTTCAAGTACATAAATCAGTCGATTTCGAAGTCGAGGCTGCAAAATAGGTATGATCGCCTCAACCCTGTCATTCAAATTTCGCCGGCGCCAGTCCGCGCTGCCGATAAAGACCATTGGATTATCGTTGTTATGAAAATAAAAAATGCGGTCGTGTTCCAAAAAACGGCCGATAATACTGATGATCCTGATATTTTCGCTATAATTCGCCAGTCCGGGGCGCATCCTTGTGTGCCCCCTGATAATCAAGTCAATTTTTACTCCTGCCTGAGACGCCAGATAAAGCCATTTGATCATACCGACATCATCCAGCGCATTCATTTTGCAAATAATTCGACCATTATTATATTTTTTGTGAGATTCAATTTCCTTTTCAATCAATTCATAAAATTTATTACGCATATACATGGGAGCCACAATAAAATGCTTATAAGACTGATCCGGCGCATGACCGGTGAGATAATGAAAGAGATTTACCAGATCTTCACCAAAGTCTTTATGACAGCTAAACAGACCGATATCCGTATAGAGCCTTGCCGTTTGGGCGTGATAATTTCCTGTACCAATATGGCAGTACGCATGAGGTCCGTCCGCTTCTTCTCGTACGACCAAAGTCACCTTGCAATGGGTCTTCAATCCCACCAGGCCATATGTCACATGAACACCGGCATTTTCCAGCATTTGTCCGAATTCAATATTTTTGGCTTCATCGAATCTTGCCTTAACTTCGACCAAAACAGCTACCTGCTTGCCGCTTTCAGCCGCCTTCATCAATGCTTTTACAATCGGCGATCCCTTTGAGGTGCGATAAAGCGTTTGTTTAATGGCGATCACCTTTGAATCTGAGGCGGCTTCTTCCACAAAACGCTGAACCGTCGCGGTAAACGAGTCATAGGGATGATGTACAAGTTCATCGCCGCGACGGATAATAGAAAAAATATCCTGATTTTCTTTGCTGTCACTGGTTTGAACAAAAGGTTTTGCGATCACCGGTTCCCATGGTTTATAGGTAAAAGACGGTATGTTGAGATCGGCGATCTCAAAACAATCGGATAAATCCAGCAGACCATCCACTTTATAGATATCATCTTCTTCAAGATCGAGTTCACGTATCAATAGATTTAAAACATTATCAGACATTTCTTTCACTACTTCCAACCTGACAACAGGTGCAAAGCGACGTTCACGCAGCTCTTCAGATATCATGCCCAACAGATCTTCTGCTTCCTCCTCATCCCGCCGTACATCGGCATTTCGGGTGATGCGAAACGGATAAATGCTTTCAATTTCCATTCCCTTGAACAACTCGTGGATGTTGTTCATGATAATCTGCTCAATAGGAAGAAGACGATAATTTTTACCCTTCTCTAAAAAGTAAAAACGTCCGTGACTCGCAGGCACCTTTACCCTGGCAAAATGAGTAGACTCTTCCAGGGGATGCTTCATTTCTATTGCCAGAGAAAGGCTTAGATTTGAAATTAAGGGAAACGGATGACCGGGGTCCACGGCCAGCGGTGTCAGGATCGGGTAGATATGTTCGTGAAAATATTTTTTTGCATTTGCTTTTTCACTTGCCGTCAGATCATCATACTGACAAATCTCCAACTGAACTTCATTTTTTAAAACAGGAACGAGCTCATTCTCCCAGACCCGGGTCATCATATTCATCATTCTGAGAGCTGTATCGCGAACCAAAACCAGCTGTTCCGTCGGCGTCCGGCCATCCGGAGAGAGTTTGGTAACCCCGGCAGCTTGCTGTCGTTTTAAACCACCCACTCGTTTCTGAATAAATTCATCCAGGTTATTGGCGGTGATGGCAATAAACCGTACCCGTTCCAGCACCGGCGTACGCGGATCCAGTGCTTGACAAAAAACCCGCCAGTTAAAGTCCATCCAGCTCAATTCATGATTAAAATATAACGAAGGGTGGTTCAAGTCCGCATCTTCGGGT
>CAZMUU010000085.1:0-12564 GCA_964569215.1 uncultured Cytophagia bacterium | reverse complement strand
TCCATGTACAACGCCATGCCGCTGGAGGGTGTGGAAAAATTGACTGGTTTTATGAAAAGCTTTAAACAGGAAAACTAGGCCTCTAAAACGATTGAAAAGCCCTGTGACACGAACGCGTACAGGGCTTTTTCACTCCCCGGCATCTATCCGGTCTCAACCTATAGATCAAGTTTGAAATTAATCTGCCATTCAACGAGCTGTTGTTTTGTAGAATAAAATTGAGCTCGCAGCACTTGATCTTTCTGATCAAAGGAAACCGTCAGAGCTGGTTCCGTTATGATGTTTCTTACCCGCCGGTGCGTTGAATCAGCAGGTAAAGCGATGAAAAGTTCATACGCCGTGTTTGGCATGAGCTCACTTTGACCCTGCAGGCGAGCCTCTGCAGCCGACCATTCCTCCCTCTTGATATCGATTATTCCCTGTGTGACATGACGATTCGTACTGATCACCACCGGATAATCAACAATCCGGCGCAGGGCCAAAACAGAACAGCTCGCCGGCGGAAGCTTTATAGTCACAGAATCGGACAAATTTTCCAGTCGTTTTTGCTGCCAATAATCATAACAATAATATGCGCCGTCAAGACCGAGTTCATTCAGGCTGACATTGAACTCCAAAGAATCCTGTTGCTGCCAGTTGAATACTCCCAGAACAAAACGCATGGGGTGTGACAGGGAATCACTGACAAGCCAGATCGCCGGTATTTGCCGTTCAAACAAATCAACGGGTCGAGAATCAGCATTGTGGGCAGGCATCGATTTTTTTAAAAGATCTAACCGTTCTGCGGAAAGGTCGGGATAGGATTCACTGCTGCCATGCACCTGGCCGCTGAGCGCAGTCCATGAAACCAGAGCGCGGGCCTGCTGGAGGGGGACTTTATTCCCGACATGAACCGGGTCGGGATCGTTATACCAGATGCGCTTGTGCAAAAAATAAAGATTGCTGCCGCTAAAGATGCCGCGTAGAAAGCGCTGCCAGCTGGGACCGTTATCGGCACCGACGCGCATGGCATCCAAAAGACCAAAAGAGGCACCCAGCGTTCGCATATTCTGGGCGGCATTGCATCCGGAGAGAAAAACCTCTTCTCCCGTCGCTTTTCGAATGGCCTTCAGGCCATCGCGATACGCTTCTACAGGTGTCTTTTGCGCATTAAATAGTTCAACGTTCCCATACTCATCATCAACATAGCCCGTGTTGATATAAACATGCCGGGCCACCAAACCTGTCCAGAGACCATCCATCTTTAAATAACCATATCCCCATTCTCCGGTTAATTTGCCGGCAACCCGCTGAACATAATGGAGCGTTTTGGGGTGAGAGAGATCAAAACAATCTCCGCCCCAGCGAGTGCGAAAGGAGACGCCGTTTTGACGGGCAAAAAGATAATCCTTGTCAAAAAAGAAAGGGTCATCTGTGTTACCGGTGAACGGCATATACCAGATTCCGGGTGCGAGTCCGAGAGCGCGTATGGCGGTTGCGGTTTTGGCCATGCCGGAGGGATAAGGTCCATCCGTGCGGTGTTGCATAAAATTCTTTGCCGGACCATTGCTCAGCAAACCCGCCTGCCAGCGATCATCGATTTGAATCACCCCGAGACCGTATGGTTCTAACGTCGAATCAATAAAGACAGCATTTTCGATAATTTTTTCCTCATCAGAAGCGCGGGCGTGATGCCAGGTACAATAATAAGCCGGCTGTGACGGTAGAGCGATATCAAGATCCCTTGCGATCAACTCTGCATACCGCTCAAGACCCAGACGCGCATCGCGGAAATCGGCAAAGACAAAAATTTCCAAAGGAGTCTTTGCTGTCGGCACCCATTTCCCATAGTCCAGGGCGGGCTGCAGATAAGGCGTTGCCTTTTCGCCGGAAAAAACCAATCCACTGCCCCGCTCCTGAGTAAGCCAGCCACTCACCACACCCTGACGCGTCTGCGGCCGGACGAGGGCCATGAAACTATAGCTGCCCGGATTATCTGCCGCAGAAGCAATTCCAAAGGTTCCAAAAGCAACCGCACTATCGGCTGACATATGCAATTGAGGCAGCATGATACGTTCCAGAAAGCACTGATCGCGCTGATCGACCACAGGCTGCAAAAACACAAACGGTTCTCCGGGAACAAGAGCCAGGTGATACCCAATTTGATCTTCCGTGACGATAAAAAGCGACCGGTTACTTTGCCAGTCATTAACCGGTAACTGAGAAAATTCCGGCGCAGTAGCAGAAGGTCCGAGCGCAGCGGTAACAAACGGATGTGACGAGTCATCAGCTGCAAAAACCTTCACTTCGCCGCTTTTGGCATTATATTGAATTTTTACAATACCATTACCGAGTCTCCAGGTTTGTTTTTCATAAGAACAGGTAACCTGATGCTGTTCATGACAAGAATAAAAGAAAATGAAAACGGTTGATAAAACGAGAACAATCGAGTTTTTTAACACTCCGATCCTCCATATTTTTCAACTTGAAAGAGAGCTCTGGCAACGGCTTTTAGCTCCTGTTCCGAAAAGACCCGGATACCGTTCTGCTGTAAAAGAGCTGTGGTTATACCCTCGCCGTCGACAAGATGGCCGCAAAAACGGCCATCGTAAACACAATGTACGCCACAGGAAGGGCTTTTTTCCTTAAAAAGAGCAATTTTTATCCCTGATTCACGAGCCCGTTGCAAGGCAATGCGGGCACCGGCGACAAAGTGATGCGTTACATCTTCTCCACGTCGATTGACAATTCCGGTCGTTCCGGCCGGCATATCCGCGGCCGTTCCGAAGACAATTTCTGCCGGTGGACGCGGCACACCAAGACCACCCTCGACTTCCGGACAAACCGAAATCAATCGACCTGCCTCGTGCCATTCCAGTATAAGGGGATGGCAAAGCCGGTTACTGCAACCGTCATATCTCGTCTTTTCGCCGATTAAACAGGCGCTGATCAGTATTTTTTCCATGAACCATCCAACGCTTTTTCAGCCGGCAAAGTATAAAAAAAAACATCTATTCGCAAGAAAAGATTTTCGGTTTAGCGGATTTAGGTTGAGAATAAACCATTGATTTTATATATTTAACAACAACGATATCGATGGTTCATTTAGCAGATCAAAGCATATCGATTATTAAAAAGGAGATGAGCATGTCCTTAAATCGCCGCCGTTTTCTTAAAACCTCTGCAGGTACGCTGGGCGCCCTTGCAGTAAACAATCTCGCCTGTGAGCCAAAATCTTCACCACAGAATATTCAACCCAACATCCTGTTAATCTATGCAGACGATCTCGGTTATGGTGACTTGAGTTGTTATGGAGGTGACATTCCAACCCCCAATATCGATGCAATTGCGGAAAGCGGTATCCGCTTTACCAGTTTTTATGTAACCTCGCCCGCCTGTACGCCCTCGCGCTACAGCCTGCTGACCGGCTGTTTTCCGCATCGCTCCAGAGGCGGACTGAACAAGGTCTATATGCCGGGAGATGAAATTCATTTTGCCCCCTGTGAAGTGACCCTGGCTGAATATTTGAAAGCGCTTGATTATAAAACCGCCATATTCGGTAAATGGCACATGGGCAAACAAAAACGACAGTACTGGCCCGACCAGCATGGGTTCGACACCTTTACAGGGTTTCCCGGAGGTTGCATCGATTATTATCGTCATAGCTACGGCCCTCTCGGACATGACTGGGTCGTTGACAACGAACCGCAACATGAAGAGGGATATGCCACCAACCTCATCGGCACCCATGCGGATCAGTTTATTCGACAAAACGCCAACAAGGCAAAACCCTTTTTTGCCTATATCGCCTTTAATGCGCCTCATTATGGCAAGTCCGACCCCAAAGATGTTCCCGAAAATACCTACAATTTGCTGACAACGACATATCAGGGACAAAAAGTGATGAATACGCTACAGGCACCTGAAGACTATTTGCAAAAATTCTCCCACATCAAGAACAAGGCAAGGCAATATTATTGCGCCATGGTTGCCGCCATGGATGACCAGGTCGGCAGACTGCTCGATACCCTGGAAGATTTGGGCATTCGCGAAAATACCATGATCTGGTTCATCTCGGATAATGGTGGCTATTCAGAAAGCTACGAAGGACATGCGGATAACGGAAAATTTCGCGGAGAAAAAGCCACTTGTTATGAAGGGGGTATTCGCATTCCCGCCATGCTCTCCTGGCCGGCCCGTATTCAGTCAAACCAGCTACGCGATCAGGTGCTCTGCAATATCGACCTGGTTCCGACCCTGGCAGCCATCACCGGATTTGAAACAGCCCTGAACGATAAATCGATTGACGGGCTCAACATCAGTGATGTCATATGGCACCAGGCACAACCCGACCGGGAACTGATCTATCGCTACAGCGACCGGGTCGCCTATCGGAAAGGCGACTGGAAACTCGTGAACGAAAGCGATCTTTTTAATATCGCCGAAGATCCGACAGAAAACACCAATCTGGTCGCTACGCATCCGGAAAAATTATCAAGCATGCTGTCAGCCCAAAAAAAATTCGTCAAATCCCTTACGCCTTATACCTGCAGGGAGCAGAAGGGTTAAAAAAGTTCCGTCCCTTGATCCGGGAACAAAAATTAAGCAGTACGACTAGATATCACACTTTCGGATATAAACGATATGAACCAGGATATTATATTTCATAATTTAAAAAAACTGTACAATAACACGCCCGAAACCGAACTCAACCCGAATGACAGAGTGGTTGTCTTTAGCGATTTACATCTTGGAAATGGTGGTGAGCGGGATGACTTTCGTAAAAACGCCAAACTGTTCACCACCGTGGTAAGAGAATATTATCTGCGCAATCAATTCAAGATGATACTGAACGGAGATATAGAAGAACTGCAAAAATTCAACTATGCAAAAATCAGGTCCAGCTGGAAACACGTCTACGAGCTTTTTGATCGTATCAGGCAGGAGACAGCTCTGTATCGTATCGTGGGAAACCATGACTGGGAATTGTTCTCCATGCATCATTTGAATGAAGACCTGCGTTCTGCGATTAAATACAGGTATAACGGCCATAAGATATTTCTTTTTCACGGGCATCAGGCAGTTGAATTTTTCGAAAAGCATTATCTGCTTTCAAAACTCTTTGTGCGTTATATTACAAAGCCGCTTCGGATCAAGAATGTCTCCACCGCTTACAACAGCAAGCGTAAATTCAAAGTTGAGAAAAACGTTTATCTCTTTTCCAGCCGGAATAAAATCGTCTCTATCATCGGACATACCCACCGGCCGTTGTTTGAATCCCTTTCCAAAACCGACTATTTGAAATTTACCATCGAACAGCTCATTCGGCAATACCCAAAGGCAAAACCAGCCCGCAAAACATCTATAGAACGCAAAATAAAACGCTTAAAGCGTGAACTCGATTATCACTATCTGAAAAACCAACAGAGCGATTTCAACAGCAGTCTCTATAATTCACAGCTGGCTATTCCCTGTGTCTTCAATTCAGGAACTGTGATCGGAAAAAGAGGCATCACATCTCTGGAAATCGCCAATGAACGCATCTATCTGGTGCACTGGTTCCATCCCCGCAAAAGCAGAAAATATCTCGAATACACCGAACAATCTCCGGAAAGATTGGGGAACACCCCATATTTTCGCCTCGTTCTAAAACAGGATCCCCTGGATTATGTTTTTGCCCGCATCAAGTTACTGACCTGAACTCTCAGGAAAAAGGATCAGGCTTGAAAACGCTGACGTGGGCGAAGCAGATAAAGCTTGTCGTTTTTTCTGATTTTTTGCTGAACCGGAAAGGTAATCCGCATTCCCGGCCGGGCTTTGCTGATCGGTTCCTCATCACAAAAAATAGAATCAACAGTGGTTTCAACATAGCCGGTGGTCGGCCCGATGATGGCGACCTTGTCGCCGCACGTTACAACAGAATCCTCGATTTTAAAATAGCCAATTTTGGATTTTTGATAATAATTCAAAGCATAACCGAGATAGACTTTTTCAATTGTAGCGCGAGAACCGTAGGAAGCGCTCCATTCTCCTACCGTTTCTCCCAGATAATAACCGCCCTGCCAGAAACCGCGGTTAAAAACCGTCTCGAGCTCTGTTTGCCATTTTTGCCGTTTTTCCGGTGTATAGCTTCCGTCCAAACAGGCATCTATTGCTTTCCGGTAGGCACAGGTCACTTTGTAAACATAGTCAGCGGGTCGACCTCTTCCCTCTATCTTAAAAACACGTACACCCGCATCGATGAACTGATCGATCATGTGTATCGTACACAAATCCCGCGGCGACATGACAAATCTGTTCTCGACTTTGAGTTCCTCACCGGTAGCGTCATCTATAACGCGATAACTGCGCCGGCAGCTCTGCAGGCAGTCGCCCCGGTTGGCTGAATGATTGGTAAGCGCCAGACTCATACCGCATTTGCCCGAAATAGAGACACAAAGCGCACCATGGACAAAGAGTTCGATTTGAACCAATTCACCCCGGGGACCGGTAATCTGTTCTGTTTCAATCCGCTGCGCGATCGTCTTGATCTGCTCCAAAGTGAGCTCCCGGGCCAAAACCATAACATCGGCATAACGGGAGAAGAAACGAACAGCCAGGAGATTGGAAATATTGGCCTGGGTTGAGATATGTACGGAAAGCCCCATTTCCCGGGCCATAGAGATAGCGGCCACATCTGTGGCAATAACGGCGGAGATTCCGCTATCAGCCGCATTTTTCAGAATGGTTTGTAAAAGGTGCAAGTCCTGGTCGTAAATCAGGGTATTGACGGCAAGATAAGATTCCACGTTACTTTTTCTGCATACATCCGCCAAACGGGGAAGATCATCGAGCTGCAAACGCTTGGCCGCTCGAGCGCGCATGTTGAGATGCTCAAGGCCAAAGTAAACCGAATCAGCTCCAGCTTTGATCGCAGCATAAAGCGTTTCCCAGGAACCTGCCGGGGCAAGCAAATTACAGCTTGAATCCATGACACACTCCGGTCATCTGTTTCGGTAAAATTTGAACAGGTTCTCAGATTCAACCGGATTGAGATCGAATTTTGTGATGGCCTCATTGATGAGACTCTTTTGGGGCTGTGACGGATCCTCGTTCAGGCGCTCGGAAATCCAGCGAATCGCGCGCCGGAACCGTTCTCCTTCAGGACGTACTGTCGGCATAAATATACTCCTACCGATTTTGGATTGTCAATACAGCTTTTTATTTTGTTGTTCTTGCCAAAAGTCAAAAACTCTTAAACAGGCCTGGCGCCCGGTTTGTTCCTTTTGCAAAACAGATGCATTTTCCCTGTCAAAATAACGATAAATCTCCTCATCCTTAAAACCAATTTCAGCAGCATCAAAGCGGGAGCATCCAAAATAAAGAGCTTTAATTCGCGACCATAAAATCGCTGCAAGGCACATGGGACAGGGTTCACAGGTGGTATAAAGTTCACAACCGGTCAGATGAAAATGACTGATCGTTTTTGCGGCTTTGCGAATAGCGACAATCTCGGCATGCGCGGTTGGATCATTCTCGAGCAACACCTGATTGTGTGCTCTGGATATGATCCGGTTTTCTAAGACCACCACAGCCCCGAATGGCCCGCCGTGCTGTTTTTCTACTCCGGTTCTGGCTTCTTGTAAGGCGATGTTCATAAAAGGATTCATGCAGTAACTCTCTTTCGCTGATTTATCAAGGATTCAAACAGATCATCATAATAAACAGCCATTTGCTTCCAGTTAAATCTTTCCACACAATGTCGCAAAGAGCGCTTTTCAAGATCCGGAACATCCGATAAAACCATTGCCAATTTTTGTACCAGTTCCTGACGATGGGTATAAAAATGCTGCGGATAGGTTTGTGCCGGAATCAACTCCGGATATGAAAGCCGTTTGGGCAATAAAGGATAACAATTACAGTAAATTCCCTCCACGACTGAAGCGCCAAAAAATTCTTGAATCGATGTCACCGGCAGGACATGAGCGCGCCAGAGCCACTGAATGTATTCCGATTCTTCTTTTACATACCCCCACTGCACAATACGATCGCCCAAAATTTGTTTGGCGCGCATAAAAGGTTCCGGTTTTTGGGCAAAGGATTCTCCGAGGACAGCAACTTTGAAGGAAATATCCATATCCGCCACCTGAAAAAGAGCTGCAAAAAATTCATCCGCATTTTTATCGTACTCCCAGCGGTGATTCCACAAAACCAGAGGTTCAGAGAAAGGTGAAACCCGCCCAGCGTCCAGCCTGTCGAGCTCGAGGCCTAAATAACAAATTTTACTTTTTTGCTTAACCTCCTCAATGCGATGCGTTTGTCGAAAATCAGGAAAGCGATTTAAAAATTTCTTCAGTTCATAGACAAAACTTTGATAATGATAGTTCGAATTAAAACAGATCAAATCACTGGTCACCGCAGAGGCATAGTTTATAAATCCATAATGATGGTCTCGCTGATATTGCACATCGCGGTCATCGGTTTGCCAGGGATAGGATAGTTGGTTTTCATGAAAATAGATGGCAGTTGGAATGGAATGCGTTTGTTTTCGAGTACAAGCCAGAAAAGTGGTAAGATCAAGCATATCCGTAGAAAGAATCAAGTCCGGCTTGTATTGCTGCTGCTGATAAGCTGTAGCAAGGCTAATGGCGCCGCCGTGCATTCTCCATTTCCAAAATTTACCCGGCAAGGTCAAGAGTTCGATATGATGACGGCTATATCGACGATAACCCTGAGCCCAGTCAGCATGAGAACCGGTAAAGTAAGGTTCGATCAGAACGATTGTAAGCGGTTTTTTGGTCATAACGCTTGCGACGAGACCACAACTTTAGGGCGAATGCAGAAGGATGGCGAATACGGCAGGCCGGCTATTCGAGTTTATACTTTTTTATGCGATAACGCAGCGTATCCAGGGAAATGCCGAGCAGATTAGCTGCCTTGGTCTGGTTGTAATTACTCCTTTCCAGCGCTTGTGTGATCATCTGCTTTTCCATTTCATAGAGCGACAAACCGCTTGCCGGCAGCTCCGGGGCAGCATCCTCTTTCTGCGATGATGTTGTTGTATGAAATTCACTCAAAATAATATTTTCAGGCTGAATGAAATCGCTTTCAGTAAAAATAACCGCGCGCTCAATGACATTGCGCAATTCCCGTACATTCCCGGGCCAGTTATAGGCCATTAACTTCTCTTTCGCTTCTTTGCTGAATCCCTTGATCTTTTTGCCAAAGTCATAGACATAAGACTGTAAAAAAAGATCGGCAATTTCCAGAGTATCGTCATCAAGGTCGCGCAGAGGCGGTAACTTGAGCATCACCACATTGATGCGGAAAAACAGATCCTGGCGGAATTCCTTGTTTTCAACCGCTCTTTTAAGATCGCGATTGGTGGCGGCAATAATACGAAGTTTGACGTGATGCAACTGCGTACTGCCGAGACGGCGAAAGGATTTGGTTTCGATCACAGAGAGCAGTTTGGCTTGCAGAGAAAGAGGCATTTCTGATATCTCATCGAGAAAAATTGTCCCTTCATCCGCCTCCTCGATAAGGCCGCGTTTATTCTGCACAGCATTGGTAAAGGCCCCCTTTTCGTATCCAAACAATTCCGCCTCGAGAAGACTTTCCGGAATGGCGGCGCAGTTGACCTCGATAAACGGTTTGTCCTTAAAAATAGAAGAATAGTGAAGGGCTCGCGCAACCAGGTTTTTACCGGTTCCACTCTCTCCCTGGATCAGAATCGTGGTATTTCGGATATTAGAAATTTTATCGATGAAATTACGGATTTCCCGAATCTGCCGGGATTTACCGATTATTTTATAGTTACCGTGCTGATGATAATGAATCAGGCTTGCACGCAAAAGCTCAATATCGTTTCTCTGTTGCTGCAATTGCTGTTGCAGCAGTGTTTTGCCGGTCACATCTGAAACAATACAAATAAGCGAGTAATCGTTTTTACCGCTGTTTTTAAGCGGGCTCAGGGTGAGATTATAATAGCTGAGATCTCCGGAATCTTTGAATCTGCTGATCTGTTCCAAATGAAGCCGGCGCTGATTTCCTCCGAGCAGAGAATCGATACACTCTTCATTGCCGATAAGTTCCGGGAAAAACGTCCAGAGAACATTATCCTCCGATTCCTCGACATCCAAAACCTTGTAAAAATTGCTGCTACAGGATTCCAGCGTCAAATCGTGATTAAAGAGAGCAAATGCAATATGCTGCTCCCGCATTATTTTCTCAAAGATTTGCTCGCTGCTTTTAATCTTCAATGAACATTCCGCCCATTTTGATGAACATTTTTTCTACATTTTCACCTGTCTTGGCACTGGTTGTAAAAAACGGAGCTTTGAATGAATCCGCAATTTTTTGCAGTTGCTGTAATTCCTCATCCTGAGATTCAATAAGGTCGATTTTATTACCGATAAAAAGAATTTTGCTATTGGGATTGGTCTGCAGAAATGGCTCTAAAAAAGAAGAGTAGGTTTGAAAGGTATCCGGCCGGGTCAGGTCAAAAACAATAAAAGCTCCATGGGCGCCGCGAAAATAATTTTTAATCATCGAATCAAACTTTTCGATATGAGCCAGATCCCATAGAATAAATTTATATTGAACGGTTTCATTCGAATCGCTTTTTTGCAAAGGCGGCAGTTGCTTTTGGCTGATCTGAACACCAATCGTGGATAAATATTTTTCATCAAATCTGTTGTAAACAAAACGCCGTACCAAACTGGTTTTTCCAACTCCAAAAGTTCCCAACATACAAACTTTTCTACTGATGACCCGCTGCAAAATGCTCCTCTCCCGTAATTAAATCGAATTCTACCCTGCTGTTCTTGTTGCTTTGACTTGAATGGTCGACGCGAAAAGACAATGGATACTTTTCTCCATATGAAATAATGACAAGTGATTTTTTCGAAATATTCTTCTCTGCAAGTGCGCGGCCGATATATTCCGCCCGTTTTTGAGAGAGACGAAGGTTTTTGTAATAATCGCTCTTTTCATAAGCAAATCCGCGTATAAGCAGCTTGATTCTATCGGATGGCAAATTTGAGTAAAAATCAACCACCTGATCTATTTTGTGATTTTGATCCGGGATAAAATGAACCGAATCAGGATCAAAAAATATGGTCAGCCGGTTTAGATAATGATTTGCCTGACTCAGATTGTTCTCATTTAATATAAAGGCATCATTGGTCACCAGCCGAACACCATCAACCAGGCTGACCAGATACCCTACTTCGCGTTTGATTCGGGCATCCGGTACATAGCCCTGAATACTCACGTGATCACGGTCAACGATAAACGTTGGATGATAGAACTGCAGCGAATCAAAGACCGCTGTATTTCTTTTGATCTGTGCAAGAATCGCGCTTTTTTGCGGCGGCTTTATAGAAACCTGAACAAGATTCCTAAAGGCGGTAACTCCGCTGATACTTGTGGCGATACTATCGATCTGATCCCGCATCCAGAATGAGTTTACCGTCCCCTCTGCCAGCAGCGTGTCATTGTCGACGTAAAAGTCGATATCGGCGTCAGGTAACAGAGCAAAAGATGATTTGACCTGATAAAGCAATTCCCGTTTTTGTAGATACGGCGGAACCTTGAATACCAAAAAGATCACTATAACCAGTAAAACGATAACCAAACCATACTTATGATAGGGTTTCGGCTTTTTTCGTTGCGGTTCTGTTGTATCCGCATCGGGATGTTGCTTAATAAACCTCAACAGCTCGCGATCGATTTCCTGTAGCGGTGTCAGATCACCATCAAACTGGCGCAGCTCTTTGTAATAGATGTGATGAATCCGGCGATCCAGATTTTCAAGCCTTTGCCGGAACCCCGCCGGTTCCATGCCGGTGATCACCACAGCAATGTATGAATAGCGCCCGATTTCCAGCAAAATCTTGGAATCGCCATATTCGATTTCCGATAAATCCTGCTTCTGATCCTGCTGAAAAGCCTCGGAAACAAAATCCCGAATTGCTGTCAGCATACCGCTGACCAGTTCCTGGTCAACGGTTGATTCCGCACTTTCGGCAGTTACGTGCGAAATGAGAATACCGGTTTCCTTGTGTATGAGAAAAATCTGCTCGATATCAAACGGCAGCGATTCTGAGACCAAAAGTTCCGATTCCGGAACACCCAAAAGCCGGGCCCGCAATTTACGCGGTAACAATTTCCTGACGATCGCTTTTTCAATACGCGAATTAACCCCATAAACCATATCCTTCATGGCCTGGGATACCGATTTTCTGATGGTTTGACCGATTATCGGATAAAGGGCATCGACCACATCCTCTTTGGTTTCCGTAATCTGCCGCTTGATGGCTTCGCTCATAATCGGTGACAACGCCTCAGCCATATCATCTTTGGATAAATTGATTTTGCGTTCCAAAAGATCGGCGATCACCGGATCCAGTGAAGAGATGAGCTCTTCTTCATTGGTCAGCCTGCTGCGCAATTCCTGCATTTCCCGTTCGAAATTCTCGATTCGGTCGATCCTGTCACCGAGAATCAGCGTGCGCAATCGGTCAACAGCTTCCTGATCATTTTTCGGCAAGGTTCACACTCTCAATTAACTGTTATCCAAATCATCCGCTAACACTTTGAGAG